>NZ_JBSGCE010000207.1:0-1009 GCF_053601695.1 Nonomuraea sp. NPDC004702 | reverse complement strand
TGAGGTGATCTCAGCGAAATAAGCCCGGCGATTGGGATTTCTTGGACGCCGCCGGTGACGTTCCGGGCCTATCGGGAGGAGTCGCCGAAGGCCGGAAACACACGTGGAGCCCCCGGTAGAAGAGGTCTCACCACAAGAACGCTCAAGGCCGGAAGGCTCCACGTGATTGCTCATCGTGCCATGCTTGACGTCTCCCGCGCACTCGTTCAGTACCTCGCGCGGCTCCTGCACCAGGAACGCCGGCTGCGCGGCACCCCGAAAGACAGCCGGGCACTGAGCCCGTTCCGGCAGGCCATCATGGTGCTGCGATGGTTCCGCGGCGAGCGCGACATCCCCGGACTCGGCCGTGACCACCGCGTCTCCCGGGCCACCGCCTACCGCTACATCCACGAGGGGATCGAAGTTCTCGCAGCTCAAGCGCCTGATCTGCACCAAGCCCTGGACCGGGCCCACGCCGAAGGACTGGCATACGTGATCCTGGATGGCACTCTCATCCCCATCGATCGCTGCGCCGAGCAGATCGTGAGCGTCAAGGGCGAATCCATCGACGCCTGGTACTCCGGCAAGGCCCACCAGCACGCCGGCAACCTTCAGGCACTGTCGGCACCCGGCGGGCTGCCGTTGTGGATCGCGGAGGTCGAACCCGGCTCCGTGCACGATCTGACCGCCGCCCGTGCCCAGGTGCTGGGCGCGCTCTACGCCGCAGCCGCGCGGGGGCTGCCCACCCTGGCCGACAGCGGCTATGACGGTGCCGGCATCGGCATCCACACGCCGATCAGGCAACCCGATGGCCACCACATCCTCAGCCCGGACAACCGCACCTACAACCGGCTCCTCCGCGCCCTGCGCTGTCTCGGCGAACGCGGGTTTGCCCTGCTCAAAGGGCGTTGGCGGACCCTGCAGCACATCACCGTCAGCCCGAGCAGAATCGGCGACATCGCACGCGCAGCGCTTGTCCTCACCCATTTCGAGCACAACTACCTACCGGCAATTGGCTGAGATCACGTCA
>NZ_JBSGCE010000206.1:0-1027 GCF_053601695.1 Nonomuraea sp. NPDC004702 | reverse complement strand
ATTGACCCGCAGGGTTGTTGACGCGGGTGATCGGTGGGTGGCCGCCGAGTGCGGTGTGGCATCGATGGTGGTTGTAGGTGTGGAGAAAGTCTTGCGGGGCGATGGTGCGTTCGTCGTTGCTTCGGTAGGGGCGGACGTATGCCCATTCGTCGAGCAGGGTGCGGTTGAAGCGTTCGACCTTGCCGTTGGTCTGTGGGCGGTAGGCGCGCGTGTGTTTGCCGGTGGCGCCGAGGTCGGCCAGGGCCTGGCGCCAGGCGGTGGCTTTGCGGTAGCTCCAGGCGTTGTCGGTGAGTACGCGTTCGATGTGGGTGATGCCCAGGCCGGCGAAGTGGGTGGCGGCGCGGCGGAGGAAGGCGGCGCGGGTGGCGGCCTTCTCGTCGGGGTGGACCTCGCTGTAGGCCAGGCGGGTGTGGTCGTCGACGGCCGAGTGGATGTAGTCGAAGCCGAGGGTGTGGGTGCGGTCGTGGCTGCGTTGGTCGCGGCCGTGGATGCGCCAGCCGCCGCCGTCGGGGATGCGGCCGAGTTTCTTGACGTCGACATGCGCGAGCTCTCCGGGCCGGTCGCGTTCGTAGCGGCGGATCGGCCGGCCGGTGGGCCGGTCCAGCCATGCCAGGCGGTGCAGGTTGTGGCGGGTCAGGATGCGGTGCACGGTGGAGGCGGGCAGGCCCAGGATGGGGCCGATGCGGGGCGGGCCGAGCTTGCGGCTGGTGCGTAGCTGGCACACCTGCGCTTCCAGGTCCGGGGCGGTGCGGTGCGGGGTGGTGTGCGGGCGGCTGGGCCGGTCGTGCAGGCCTGCCTCGCCTTCGGTGCGCCAGCGGCGTAGCCATTTGTAGGCGGTGGGCCGGGAGATGCCCATCTCGGCCGCTACGTGGGCGACGGGACGGCCGGACAGGACGCGTTGGATGAGCAGCCGCCGACCGTGAACGGTCAGTCGGGCGTTACGGTGGGACACGAGGCCTCCGCGTCTGGTGCAGATTCGACACCTACACCACAGCGGAGGCCTCTCCATTGATCAAGCCCTGGCTGT
>NZ_JBSGCE010000205.1:0-1027 GCF_053601695.1 Nonomuraea sp. NPDC004702 | reverse complement strand
TAGGCCGTGTTTCATAAGGCCTTCAGCCACTCGTTGATCGCAGCGATCGTGAGGACGGCTTCGTAGCGGACGGCGAGCTTGTCATAGCGGGTGGCCATACCTCGATTGCGTTTGAGCAGGTTGATGCCGCACTCCACGGAGTGACGCAGCCGGTAGAGCTCAGGGTCGAAGGCAGGTGGGCGCCCTCCCTTCGATCCCCTGGCTCGCCGGTGGGCGTCCTGGTCGCTCTTGCTCGGGATGCACGCCTTGATCCCGCGTCGGCGCAGGTAGCCGCGGTTGCCCTTGCTGGTGTAGGCCTTATCGGCCAGCACGCGGTCCGGGCGGGTCCGGGGACGGCCGCCGCCGAGACGGGCCACCCGGATCCGCTCCAGCACCGGGCGAAACTGCGGACTGTCGCCCCGCTGCCCAGCGGTCACCACCGCGGCCAGCAGCTTGCGGCCCTGCTCACACGCCAGATGAGTCTTGGTGGTCAGCCCACCGCGCGAACGTCCTAACGCGTGATCTGCCGGCTCTGTGTGCACTCCACCGGGCGGCTCCTTGTGCGCGTGGCCGTCCCGCCGCGCGCCGGCCGCGTGCTGGTGGGCCCGCACGACGGTGGAATCCACGCTCACCGTCCAGCCGATCTTCTCCTCAGCATCCGCGCACGCCTGCAACGCCGAAAGGATCCGCGCCCAGATACCCGCCCGCTGCCAGCGGCGGAACAGGCCGTACACCGTGAACCAATGGCCGTAGCAGGCCGGCACGTCCCGCCAGGGCGTCCCGGTCCGGATCCGCCATCGGATCCCGTCGATCAACTGCCGCCTGCTCCACTTGGGCGGACGCCCCTTGCCCGACCGGGCAGGTAGATGCGGCTCCAGCGCCGCCCACTGCGCGTCAGTGAGGTCGTGCCGCCTCGTCACCGCTACGCTGGCCACGAGGTCTCCGGTACTTCGTTCTTCTTGGTCGTTGAACCAACTACCGGAGACCTCTTCTTTTAACGATCAACGACACGCCCAACCACGTCGTGATCTTTCGAAACACGGCCTAG
>NZ_JBSGCE010000204.1:0-1085 GCF_053601695.1 Nonomuraea sp. NPDC004702 | reverse complement strand
GCCCTCGATCCCCGCGCCGAGGCCGAGACCTTCGCCGGGGTGCGCGCCCTGGCCGGCGGACGCACGGTCATCCTCATCACCCATCGCCTGCACTCCGTGCAGCACGCCGACCGCATCTTCGTCCTGCAGGACGGCCGGGTCACGGAGAGCGGCAGCCACCAGGAGCTGCTGGATCTCGGCGGCGAATACGCGGAGCTGTGGTCGTTGCAGGCGGCCCAGTACGGCATGGGCACCACCCCGTGAACACGGCCGAACGTCCCCCGGCCAGGCTCGAAGAGAAGAACGCCGTGGGGCGAGAGCCCTGGCGGGGAGTCACGTGACAGAAGCCCGCCGAGCTGGCAAGTCGCGATGAGTCTGTCCCCGGCCAGGGCCCCGCCTCCGCCCGTCAACCACGACAGCGGAGAACAGGACGTCTCGATGGTGAAAGTGGGGATCGCCCCGCACAAGCACGCGCAGGTCGTGGTGGCCGTCGGCTCCCACGGCCGGCGCATCGGCAAGCCACCCACAATGAAGAACGACACCTCGCTGATTGAGCTTCCCCTCATAGCGTGCAGAGCGGACCAGGAGAGATTTGGTCGTGGCAGGAACGACGAGGCGTCGTTCTGATCCGGAGTTCCGGGCCGGGGCGGTGCGTATCGTCAAGGACCGGCAAGCCCGTCGCGCACATCACTCGCGATCTCGCCATCAACGACTACACCCTTGAAGGAGGTCCCCGAAGTCTTGGAAGACCACGGCCACCACGCCGGAACCGCCCGGATCCGTTTCGCCAAACCCGCCGTACTCCTCGACTTCTCAATTCCCGCACAACCCGCCGTCATCGACTGGCTGTCCCACCGCCGTCGTAACCGCCGTCGGCAAGGGTGGGCAGGCTGCGGGCAGCGGCGGTGTGCAGGGCGCCGACCACGTGGGCACGGGCGGCGGTCAGATCGGGGACTGAGCCTGACTCGACGTCGGCGATCCGCAGGGGCAGCCCGCTGGGTACCGAGAGTGCTAGTACTACAGCAAGGCTTTGTGATGTAGTCTGGAGGCATGCTCGATGAGTTAACCGCTGATGATCTCCGATCGTGGGTGTCAGGACTGGACGC
>NZ_JBSGCE010000203.1:0-1201 GCF_053601695.1 Nonomuraea sp. NPDC004702 | reverse complement strand
GAGGCCCCGACGAGGCCTACAGCCGCGTCCGGGTCACCCCCGGCGCCGGCGACCTGTTCTACGTCGCCTACGAGCGCACCTACAAGGGCCTGCCCATGATCGGCGGCGACGCCGTCGTGGTCACCGACGCCGCCGGCAACGTCCGCGACACCGTCTCGGCCGCCGGCCCCACCACGCGCGAGGTCGCCACCAAGGCCACCATCTCGGCGGCCAAGGCCACCGCCACCGCCAAGGCCCGCCTGTCGCGCGTGGACGACAGCACCGCCCCCCGCCTGGTCGTGCTCGCCAAGGACGCAACACCCAGGCCGGCCTGGGAGGTCAAGGTCTCCGGCCTGGCCGACGGCAAGCCCAGCGTGCAGAACGTCTACGTCGACGCCCGCACCGGCGCCGTCGCCGACGCCGTCGACCTGGTCCGCGAAGGCAGCGGCAACGGCTTCTACTACGGCCAGGTCACCATCAACACCAGCGGGTCGGGCAGCAGCTACTCCATGACCGACACCACCCGGCCCGGCATCGCCTGCGGCGGCCAGGGCGGGTCGGCCTACACCGGCACCGACGACGCCTGGGGCAACGGCTCGGGCACCAACCTGGAGACCGCCTGCGTGGACGCCCTGTTCAGCGTCCAGCGCGAGTGGGACATGCTGCGCGACTGGCTGGGCCGCAGCGGCATCGACGGCAGCGGCCGCGGCTTCCCCACCCGCGTCGGCCTGGCCGACGTCAACGCCTACTGGAACGGCAGCTACACCAACTTCGGCCACAACCAGGCCAACACCCAGCAGGCCACCCCCATCGACGTGGTGGCCCACGAGTTCGGCCACGCCATCTTCCAGACCACCCCCGGCGGCGCCGGCTCGGGCAACGAGAACGGCGGCATCAACGAGGGCACCGGCGACATCTTCGGCGCGCTGACCGAGGCCTATGCCAACAACCCCAACGACCCGCCGGACTACCTGGTGGGCGAGGAGGTGGACCTGGTCGGCCAGGGCCCGATCCGCAACATGTACAACCCCAGCGCCCTGGGTGACCCCAACTGCTACTCCTCCTCCATCCCCAACACCGAGGTGCACTCGGCGGCCGGGCCGCTCAACCACTGGTTCTACCTGCTGGCCGAGGGCAACAACCCCGGCGGCGGCAAGCCCTCCAGCCCGATCTGCTCCGGCGGCCCGTCCTCGGTGACCGGCGTCAGCATCCAGAAGGCCGG
>NZ_JBSGCE010000202.1:0-1213 GCF_053601695.1 Nonomuraea sp. NPDC004702 | reverse complement strand
TCCTCCAGGTCGATCTCCGTCGATGCCTGGATCACAGTACTCATCAGGTGCGTTCTCCTTGATCAGGAGTTACACCGAAAACCGTACAGTCCCGACGAGGATGGCGGAAAGCCGTTGAAAGCGTGGCCCACTACCGGCGAACATGCGCTGATTGTCGGTTGTTGAACCTAGTCTCGTCGGGAGCGGCTTTGTCAGCGCTTCGGAACCTGCAGTGCTCATACGACACGCCGGGTGTTCCGAAGGAGGTTTGGGACCATATGGTGCTTGTTAAGTGAATTTCGGGAAGAACTGTTCCAGCCTTGAGATGCGTATGACCTGATCAGATACTGTGGCGGTGGCCCTCACGGGCCGCCGAGAGTCGCAACATCCCCTGCAAGATCGCGGCGATGCCCTCCTTGCCGGTGGCGGTGGCCCTCACGGGCCGCCGAGAGTCGCAACTACGCGGCTCTTGAGAGTCCCGTCTGATGCCTTGGCCGTGGCGGTGACCCTCACGGGCCGCCGAGAGTCGCAACTCGAGCATCATGCCCGACTGGGTGAAGGACGCCCCGTGGCGGTGGGTCCTCTTTGGTGGTGCGCCGGGCTTGGCGGTCGCCCTCAGGGGCGGGGTGAGCATCGAAACGAGTAGTCCACCAAGGATCAGTTCGTCCAGTCGCGTGGCTGTTGCCCTCACGGGTGGCCGAGCATCGAAACACGGCGTCTCTGAGGCCTTGCATCGTGCGGGGGTGTGGCGGTCGCCCTCACGGGCGGCCGAGCATCGAAACGGCCGGCCGCACCGGACCGGGTACACCTCGACGGTGGCGGTCGCCCCCACGGGCGGCCGAGCATCGAAACGCCAAGGTCAAGCTGCTGTACGTGGCAGCGGCCGACGGTGGCGGTCGCCCCCATGGGCGGCCGAGCATCGAAACACCACCTTCGACCTCGGTAACCGCCCGACACCTAAGTGGCGGTCGCCCCCACGGGCGGCCGAGCATCGAAACGTTCTCCGCTTCTACGAGATCAATCCTCGGACGGGGGTGGCGGTCGCCCACATGGGCGGCCGAGCATCGAAACTGCAGACGGGCACCAGGGGCGCCGCGGCCTCGAGTGGCGGTCGCCCCCCGCGGGCGGCCGAGCATCGACGCCGCGAGGGCCACCCGGGTCAGGTACCGCTGAATCCTGGCGGTCGCCCCCACGGGCGGCCGAGCAACGAAACGAGAAGCAGGCCAGCGACCAG
>NZ_JBSGCE010000201.1:0-1297 GCF_053601695.1 Nonomuraea sp. NPDC004702 | reverse complement strand
CGGGTGTGTCCAGTTAACGGTGTATCTCGATCTTGATTAGTTATCGGGTCGTTGGGGTCAGGCGGCCGTCGAAGGTGATGGCGAAGGCGTTCAGGGCGGCCTTCCAACGGGTGATCCACCGTTTGCGGCCCTTGCCGGTCGGATCCAGACTCCTGATCGCCATGTAGACGCACTTGAGCGCGGCCTGCTCGTTCGGAAAGTGCCCGCGGGCCTTGACCGCCCGCCGGATCCGCGCGTTGACCGACTCGATCGCGTTGGTCGAGCAGATCACCCGGCGGATCTCGGTGTCGAAGTTGAGGAAGGGCACGAACTCGGCCCAGGCGTCCTCCCACAACTTCACGATCGCCGGGTACTTGCCGCCCCACACCTCGGCGAACTCTAAGAAGCGCTCCAGCGCGGCCGCCTCGGTCGGGGCGGTGTAGACCGGCTTGAGCGCCCTGGCGATGGCGTCCCAGTGCTGGCGGGCGGCGTATCGGAACGAGGCGCGCAGCAAGTGCACCACGCAGGTCCGCACGACGGCCTGGGGCCAGACGGTCTCGATGGCCTGCGGCAGCCCTTTGAGGCCATCGCAGACCACCATCAGCGCATCACCGACACCGCGGTTGTTGATCTCGGTCAGCACGTGCAACCAGAACTTGGCGCCCTCGCCGCCGTCGCCGGCCCACAGCCCGAGGATGTCGCGCTCGCCGTCCACGGTGACGGCCAGCGCCACGTAGATCGGCCGGTTGGCGACCTGGCCCTCGCGCAGCTTCACGTGGATGGCGTCGATGAAGATCACCGGGTAGACGGGGTCGAGCGGCCGGTTCTGCCACTCGGCCATCCCGTCCAGCACCTTGTCGGTGATGGTGGAGATGGTCTGCTTGGAGACGTCGGCCCCGTAGACCTCGGCCAGGTGCGCGGAGATCTCGCCGGTGGTCAGCCCCTTGGCGGCCAGCGAGATGACCATCTCATCGACGCCGGACAGACGCCGCTGCCGCTTGCGCACGATCTTCGGCTCGAAGCTGCCATCCCGATCACGTGGCACGGTGATCTCCACCGGCCCCACATCGGTGACGACGGTCTTGGACCGGCTGCCGTTGCGGGTGTTGCCGCTGTCGTTGCCGGAGCGTTCGTGCTTGTCGTAGCCGAGGTGGTCGGTGATCTCGCCTTCCAGAGCGGACTCCAGCACCAGCTTGGTCAGCCGGCCCAGCAGCCCGTTCTCCCCGACCAGCTCCACTCCTTCGGCTCGCGCCTGGTCGACCAGCCTGGCCACCAGCTCTCGATCCGCTGAGTTGTCCGGCTTCTTACGCGCCACTGC
>NZ_JBSGCE010000200.1:0-1300 GCF_053601695.1 Nonomuraea sp. NPDC004702 | reverse complement strand
TCCGGTCCTCGCGGATCGGGCGGGGGGCTTCGTTGCGTTGTGCGGCTAGCTTGGGCCGGACCCGCGTAGGAAGGCGCTCTGAACAGAGCGGCGGGCGCGCTGGTCCTCGTCTGGCGCGCGCCAACGGCACCAGTGCGGAGACGTTGGGCTGGCGCGGCGGTGTGTGTGGGAGGGTCGCCGCGAAACGCTCCAGCATCCCTTGCTGTCACACATCGCGATAGCGCGGATACAGTTCATGGTGGGAGCCGGGACGACGAGGGGACCGATCCAATGCGACGCCGAACACTGCTCACAGCGGCCGGGCTGAGCATCCCGCTGGCGGCCCTCCAACGCGTCAACGACGCGCTGGCCCTGCCCCCGCCGACGGAGTCCGTCGAACCAGCACAGATCGCCGCTCGGCTACGGGCGGCGCGACGCCAGTTTGACCACAGCGAACTCGGCGACCTGGTGAACGGGCTCCCGGACCTGCTCGCCGCCGCGACCGCGGCTGCCGAGCGAGCCGACACCCCAGCCGGATGGGGGCTCGTGGCGGGAAGCTACCGCCTGGCCACCGACACTCTCAACAAGGTCGGGACTAAGGCGACGGCCCGCCTCACCGCTGATCGCGCGGTATTGTACGCCGCCCGATCTGAGGACCTGGTGGCCGTGGCCGCCTCGGAGCGAGCCCTGGGCATGATGCTGCGCGTCGAGGGGCGGCCCGACCTGGCCGCCGCGGTGATGACCAGGGGCGTCGATCGGCTGGCGTCGGCGGGGCCGCACACGAGCGCCCAGGCGTGGATGTTCATGCGGCTGCTGTGCGCGAGGGCGTACACCTACGCCTGGGCCGGGGACCGATCGCACGCCCTGGAGGGGATCGCCGAGGCTGAGCGAGCGGCCGTTCGGGTCCCGGCGATGAAGGCGGCTGCCCTGCCATTCGCGCGGTTGCATCGCAGCAACATCCACTACGCCCTCGGCGATGCCGGCGCCGCGCTGCACGCGGCCCGGGATCTGCGCGATGGCATGTACCCAACGCCTGAGCGGCGCGGGCGGCTCCACACTGACCTCGCCCGCGCGTACTGGCAATGGGGCAAACCCGAGCAGACCACGGCCGAGCTGCTGACGGCCTACCAGCACGCACCCGCGGAAGTGCGTGATAGGCCGTCGATTCGGAAGATCGCGGCCCAGGTGGTGGAACGTCACCCGCGGGTCGCTGGTGTGCGCCAGCTCGCCAAGGCGATCGCCCGCCCCGCCGCTACGTCCGCCGCCATCTGACTGGCCTCCTGCAACGACAAACCCCCGCCCGGTCCTCACGGATCAGGCG
>NZ_JBSGCE010000199.1:0-1302 GCF_053601695.1 Nonomuraea sp. NPDC004702 | reverse complement strand
CTAAGAGCCTGCTGACAAAGGCTTAAGTGCTGGCGGGCATGGGCCCGTAGAGAGCTGGTCCGATCTTGTTGATGTAGCCCTGGTGGGACCATTGAGACAGCTGGACACGGAAGCTGTTGACGTTCTCGATGCCGAGGATGGCGGCCAGTTCGCTTCCTCTCCAGGCTCGCCACGGTTGAGCGGCCAGGAGTTGCAGGACCTTGCCGCGCCGGTCGGGGCTGGACAAGTCGGGCAGCGGTGGCGGGTCGCTCCAGCGGTTTGAGGGTGGAATGCCTGCCAGCTCGCGCGTCAGCCGGCGGGTCATCTGGTGCACGGTGGCCCACCAGATCATGGCCTCGTGATGGTCGGGCTTGCGTTCGTAGATCCGCGCCAGGCGGCGGTAGCGGATCAGCCAGGCGAACGTCCTTTCCACCACCCACCTGCGGGGCAGCACCACGAAGCCGCGCAGGTCGTCGCTGCGCTTGACGATCGTGACGGCCAGGCCGAGGACCTGCCGGGTCCAGACCCGCAGCCGTCCGGCGTAGCCGCCATCAGCCCAGACCAGCGTGATGGTGGAGAACTTCTCGCGCAGCAGCGCCAGGACCGGATGCGCGCCGTCGCGGTCCTGCACGGACGCGGCGGTGACCATCACGCACAGCAGCAGCCCGAAGGTATCCACCACGACATGCCGCTTCTGCCCCTTCAGCTTCTTGCCCGCGTCGTACCCGCGGGCCGCCGCGCCGACGGTCTCGGCCGCCCGGACGGTCTGGGAGTCGATGCATCCGGCCGTCGGCAGCTCACGCCGCCCGGCCAGGACACGCAGCCGCCCGCGCAACCTCCCGGCCAGCCGTTCCGGCAGGCCACGCCGCGACCAGCGCAGGAAGAACGCATACACCGCCTCATGCGGTGGGAAGTCGACCGGCAGGGCCCGCCACTCGATCCCATAGCGGGTCACATAACCGATCGCGTCCAGCACCGCTCGCAGGTCGTGCACCATCGGCCGACCCGCGGCCACGACCAGCTCGGCCATCACCCCCCGCGCCTATCCCTCCAACACCGACCACTGGGCATCGGTCAGATCCGACGGATATGCCGGTTTCCGACCGCGACATCCGCACCCCGGTGAGGCGCAACCGCTGGCGTTCACGGCCACGGGCGTGTAGACAGACAACCACGGGCTCCTGGCCGCTGAGCTGCTTAGACAACACCTCAGCTACCGGGAGCCCGCTCCTGCTTACGGGGCAACTACCCACTCATGACCACAGCACGGCGCTCTACTGACTCGAGCCCTAACACCAAATCCCCTTGTCAGCAGGCTCTAAG
>NZ_JBSGCE010000198.1:0-1364 GCF_053601695.1 Nonomuraea sp. NPDC004702 | reverse complement strand
TCAACGCCGACGGCTCCATCACCGCCGTCGGTGCGAACAAGTGCCTGGACGTGCCGAGCAACAGCACCGCCAACGGCGTCAAGCTCCAGATCTGGAGCTGCAACGGCGGCTCCAACCAACGCTGGACCCGCACCTGAGGCCGGTGGCGCCGCCGGACCACGCCGTCCGGCGGGCCCCGGCCCGGCGTCGGACACCGGCGCGATGTCAGCGACAGCGAACGTGATCACAGGAGGTCCTGATGTCCCCACCAACAGAGGGGTCGATGCGCTCAGCGCGGGCGTCAACGGCCGACTCGGCCGACTCGTCCGGCTCGCGGCCGGTGGTGAGAGGGTGAGCATGCGTACCTGGAGGCGATGGCGGGCCGCCGTGCTGACGGTGGCGGCGTTACTGGCGGTCGGCACGGCGATGGGGACGGGGGTCGCCGGAGCCGAGTCCAACGGCGGGGTACGGGTCATGCCCCTCGGCGACTCGATCACCGAGGGCACGCAGGTGCCGGGCGGCTACCGGATCGGCCTGTGGCAGCGCCTGGCCGGGGGCCGCTACACGGTCGATTTCGTCGGTTCACAGTTCAACGGCCCCGGCAGCCTGGGCGATCATGATCACGAGGGCCACCCAGGCTGGCGGATCGACCAGATCGACGCGAACCTCACCGGCTGGCTGCGCACGTACACGCCGCGCACGCTGCTGCTGCACCTGGGCACCAACGACATCCTGCAGAACTACAACGTGGCCGGCGCTCCGCAACGGCTGTCCACGCTGATCGACCACATCACCGCGGCCGTGCCGGACGCGGACGTCTTCGTCGCGACCGTCATCCCGCTGTCCAACGCCGGACAGGAGTCCGCCGCCCGCACCTTCAACGCGGCGATCCCCGGCATCGTCCAGAGCAAGGTGAACAGTGGCAAGCACGTCCACCTGGTCGACATGCACAGCAGGTTGACCACCTCGGACCTGATCGACGGCGTCCACCCGACCGCCGGCGGCTACGACAAGATGGCCGCCGCCTGGTACGCGGCACTGCAATCGGTCCCCGGAAGCATCGGCCAGCCGCAGGGCGAACCATCCGGCGGGACGGAGATCAAGGGCGTGGGCTCGGGCCGTTGCCTGGATGTCACCGGCGCGTCACAGGCGAACGGCGCGCAGGCGCAGATCTGGGACTGCAACGGCCAGAGCAACCAGCGCTGGACGCCGACCAGCGCCGGTGAGCTGCGCGTGTACGGCGGCAAGTGCCTGGACGTGGCCAACCGGAGCACCGCCGACGGCGCCGGGGTGATCATCTGGGACTGCAGCGGCCAGAGCAACCAGCAGTGGCGCTTCAACGCCGACGGCTCCATCACCGCCGTCGGTGCGAACAAGTGCCTGGA
>NZ_JBSGCE010000197.1:0-1399 GCF_053601695.1 Nonomuraea sp. NPDC004702 | reverse complement strand
GCGGCCCCCGCGATCATCGGGTTGAGCAGGCCGAGCGCGGCCAGCGGCAGGGCGGCCACGTTGTAGGCGAAGGCCCAGAACAGGTTGCCCTTGATCGTGCCGAGCGTCCGGCGGGAGAGCCTGATCGCGTCGGCGGCCACCCGCAGGTCACCGCGGACCAGGGTCAGGTCGGACGCCTCGATGGCGGCGTCCGTGCCGGTGCCCATGGCCAGGCCCAGGTCGGCCTGGGCGAGCGCGGCCGCGTCGTTGACGCCGTCGCCGACCATCGCCACGACCTTGCCCTCGCCCTGGAGCTCCTTGACGACGTCGACCTTGTCGGCGGGCAGCACCTCGGCGATCACCTCGTCGATGCCGACCTCGGCGGCCACCGTCCTCGCCACGGCCTCGTTGTCGCCGGTCAGCAGGACCGGGGTGAGACCGAGCGCCCGGAGCTGCTGGATGGCCTCCTTGCTGGTGGGCTTGATCACGTCGGCGACCACCAGCACCGCGCGGGCCTTGCCGTCCCAGCCGACCGCCACGGCGGTCCGGCCGCCCGCCTGGGCGGCGTGCAGAGCGCGTTCCAGGTCGGACGGCAGGTGCTGGGACCACTCCTCCAGCAGCCTCGGCCGGCCCACCAGGACCGCGTGCCCCTCGACGACGCCCTGGACGCCGAGGCCCTCGACGTTCGCGAAGTCCTCGGGGGTGGGCAGGTCGCCGACGCGGGCGGCGGCGCCCTTGGCGATGGCCTGGGCGATCGGGTGCTCGGAGGCGTGCTCCAGAGCGCCCGCCAGGCGCAGCACCTCGGCCTCGTCCTCGCCGTCGGCCAGGTGCACGCCGGTGAGCGTCATCCGGCCCTCGGTGACGGTGCCCGTCTTGTCGAGCACCACCGTGTCGATGCGGCGGGTGGACTCCAGCACTTCGGGCCCCTTGATCAGGATGCCGAGCTGCGCGCCCCGGCCGGTGCCGACCAGCAGCGCCGTCGGGGTGGCCAGGCCGAGCGCGCACGGGCAGGCGATGATCAGCACGGCCACCGCGGCGGTGAAGGCCGCGCCGACGCCGTCGCCGGTGCCGAGCCAGAAGCCCAGCGTGCCGAGAGCCAGCGCGATCACGATCGGCACGAAGATGCCCGACACGCGGTCGGCCAGCCGCTGCACCTGCGCCTTGCCCGTCTGGGCGTCCTCGACCAGCTTGGCCATCTGGGCGAGCTGCGTGTCGGCCCCGACCCGGGTGGCGCGGACGACCAGCCGGCCGCCCGCGTTCACGGTGGCGCCGGTGACCGTGTCGCCGGGACGCACCTCGACGGGCACGGACTCGCCGGTCAGCATCGAGGCGTCGACCGCGGAGGTGCCCTCCTCGATCACGCCGTCCGTGGCGATCTTCTCGCCGGGCCGCACGACGAACCGGTCGCCCACGGCCAGCC
>NZ_JBSGCE010000196.1:0-1457 GCF_053601695.1 Nonomuraea sp. NPDC004702 | reverse complement strand
CTCGGCGATGAGCCGCTGTGTCGCCTGCTGGAAGGCCGCCGCCTTGGACCGGGCGTCGACCTCGTGCTCCTCGATGTGGATCGAGGACAGCACGTCGTCCTGGACCAGGCGCTGGGACAGCACGATCGCGTCCTCGTAGTTGTGGCCCTCCCACGGCATGAACGCCACCAGCAGGTTCTTGCCGAGCGCCATCTCACCGTTGTCGGTGCAGGGGCCGTCGGCGATGACCTGGCCCGCCTCCACCCGGTCGCCCTCGGCGACGATGGGCTTCTGGTTGAAGGAGGTGCCCTGGTTGGAGCGCCTGAACTTGGCGACCCGGTAGGTGGTGCGCGAGCCGTCGTCGTTCATGACGGTGACGTAGTCGGCCGAGACCTCCTCCACCACGCCGGCCTTCCCGGCGCTGATGACGTCGCCGGCGTCGGTCGCGGCGCGGTACTCCATGCCGGTGCCGACCAGCGGCGCCTCGCTGCGGATCAGCGGCACCGACTGGCGCTGCATGTTCGCGCCCATCAGGGCCCGGTTGGCGTCGTCGTGCTCGAGGAAGGGGATCATCGCGGTGGCGACCGACACCATCTGGCGCGGCGACACGTCGATGTAGTCCACCTCGCGGGAGGCCACGTAGTCGGTCTCGCCGCCCTTGGTGCGGACCAGGACGCGGGCGTCGGTCAGCTCGCCGTCCGCGCCGAGGGACGAGTTCGCCTGGGCGACGACGAACCGGTCCTCCTCGTCGGCCGTCAGGTAGTCGATCCGGTCGGTGACCCTGCCGTCGACGACCTTGCGGTAGGGCGTCTCGATGAAGCCGAAGGCGTTGAGCCGGCCGTAGCAGGCGAGGTAGCCGATGAGGCCGATGTTCGGGCCCTCGGGCGTCTCGATCGGGCACATCCGGCCGTAGTGGGACGGATGCACGTCACGGACCTCCATCCCGGCCCGCTCACGGGACAGACCACCGGGGCCCAGGGCGTTCAGCCGCCGCTTGTGCGTCAGCCCGGCCAGCGGGTTGATCTGGTCCATGAACTGCGACAGCTGCGAGGTGCCGAAGAACTCCTTCATCGACGCCACCACCGGCCGGATGTTGATCAGGGTCTGCGGCGTGATCGCCTCGACGTCCTGGGTGGTCATCCGCTCGCGGACGACGCGCTCCATGCGGGCCAGGCCCAGCCGGACCTGGTTCTGGACGAGCTCGCCGACGCTGCGGATGCGCCGGTTGCCGAAATGGTCGATGTCGTCGAGCTCCACGACGGCCTGGCCCATGGACGTCTCCCCCGCGTGCAGCCGCACCAGGTACTCGATCATCGAGACGACGTCGTCCTCGGTCAGCGTGCCCTGCGTGATCTCGGAGTCGACCCCGAGCTTCTTGTTGACCTTGTAGCGGCCCACCTTGGCCAGGTCGTACCGCTTGGGGTTGAAGTACAGGTTCTCCAGCAGGGTCTGCGCCGACTCCTTGGTCGGCGGCTCAC
>NZ_JBSGCE010000195.1:0-1553 GCF_053601695.1 Nonomuraea sp. NPDC004702 | reverse complement strand
CAGCAGCGCCCCCGCGTCGCACTCGCCCGCGTCCGCCCCGGCGTTCTCCGGGAGGCGGACGGTGAGGTGGGGGTCGTCGGCGAGCACGGTGCCGACCCCGGCCACGATCGCGTCGGAGGCGGCGCGCAGCCGGTGCACGTCGGCCCGCGCCTGCGGCGAGGTGATCCACTGGCTGGTGCCGTCGGCGGCGGCCGACCTGCCGTCGAGGGTCGCGGCGAACTTCCAGGTCACGTGCGGCCTGCCGAGCCGGGCGTAGGTGAGCCATTCCTCGTTGACCCGCTCGGCCGCCTCGGCCAGCACGCCCTGCGTCACGCTCACCCCGGCCGCGCGCAGCCGCGCCGCGCCGCCGGCGGCCTTGGGGTTGGGGTCGGCGACGGCGACGACCACGCGGGCCACGCCCGCGGCCAGCAGCGCCCGGCTGCACGGCCCGGTGCGGCCGGTGTGGTCGCAGGGCTCCAGCGTCACGTACGCCGTGCCGCCCCGCGCCTGCTCGCCCGCCCGCGCCAGCGCCACGACCTCGGCGTGCGGCCCGCCCGCGTAGGCGTGGAAGCCCTCGCCGACGACCTGCCCGGCGGCCGACAGCACGACGCAGCCGACGACGGGGTTGGGGCTGGTGCCGCCGTGTCCGCGCGCGGCCAGCTCGACGGCGCGCGCCATGTGCGCGGCGTCGGCGGCTGAGATGTCCACCCGGGTCTCCTACTCGCCAGTAGCTTCAAGCCACGGCGGGCCCCGGGGGGTTTTCGGGTGCCGGCACGGCACCACGTCAGGAGCCCGGCTGGGACGCCGGACACCTCGCGCGCTTCCTCCCATCCGGACTTCAACCGCCGGTCCTGGAATTTCACCGCCCTCGGAGCACGCTAGCTCTCTTCGTGTCTTAGCTTGCCATGCCGATTACGAGAGGCGCGACCGCTCTCGCTATTTGAACAAGTCCTCGTGATATCGCAGTCACAGCCCCGCTCAGGCCACGCTCTCCTAAAGCGGGTGCCGCAGGTTCGAATCCTGCCGGGGGCACCAGTCTCGACCAGCAACAAAGCTGCCTTGACCAGCGAAGCCTCTAGTTAAGGGCCTTGTCTTACGCCCGGCGCTGTACGACTGTGATCGAGCGACTACGGCCAACTTTTCCCAATCCCTTCCCACGCCGCCCGAGTGGGATCACAAGTGGATCGGCTGCGCGGCTTTTAGCCAGAACCTGCATGATTTGCTGATGTCTGTCCATCGGGCTGCTGCCGCCGATGGAACCACAGGCTTAGCAGCGGCTGGGCAAGCTTCAATGCTCGGCGCCGTGGGGGGCGACCGCCACCTGCTGCGCGAACGAGCTGCCGGCCTGACGCTCCCGGTTTCGATGCTCGGCCGCCCGTAGGGGCGACCGCCACAGCAGGCGTCTGAGCACAGAGACTCCTTGGGGGATGGTTTCGATGCTCGGCCGCCCGTGGGGCGACCGCCACGCTACTGGTTGGCCTGGTCGCTGGCCTGCCACCCGGTTGGGCAGCTGAACGCCGCTGAAGGTGATCTTCGGCATGGTGAGGGTGCCGCCCACGTGGCCGCTCTGCTGC
>NZ_JBSGCE010000194.1:0-1576 GCF_053601695.1 Nonomuraea sp. NPDC004702 | reverse complement strand
GGCGAGCGCTTCGGGGGTGGGGCCGGTGGTGTGGCGGCCGATGGCGACGTTGGCGGACACGGTGAAGGGCCATCGTTCGTAGCCCTGGGACAGCAGGGCCACCTGGTCGAAGAGCTGGGTTCGGTCGAGGTCGGTGGTGGGTGTGCCGTCCCAGGTGACCGATCCGGATTCGGGAAGGTAGAGGCCGGTGAGAAGTTTCGCCAGCGTGGTCTTCCCGGAGCCGTTGTGCCCGACCAGGGCGACGATCTGGCCGCGGCTGATGGCCAGGTCGACGCCGTCGAGGGCGGGCTCGTCGGCGTTGGGGTAGCTGAAGCGCAGGTCGCGTGCCTCGATCAGGTCGGGACCGTCGGCCCGCCGCGGGCCGGTGCCGTCGCGGGGGATGGCCAGGCGTTCGGCCTGGCGGCAGGCGGCGGCCCAGTCCTCGGTGTAGAGGCCGTGTTCGAACACGTTGTTGATCGAATAGATCAGGTTGCCCAGCTGGCTGGTGCCGGTCTGGATGGCCAGGACGGCGGTGCCGGCGGCGGCCAGCTGCATGCGTCCGGTGATCAGGAGCCAGCCGAGCACCACGTAGGTGGCGCCCGTCGTCAGGCCGCTCAGTCCCCCGGCCAGCAGTTCGCCTCCGGCGTCGGCGCGGGCGAGGCGGGCCTGCTCCCGCGCCGAGCGCAGGGCCATCCGGTCGTGGTGGCGGAGCAGGAAGTCCCCGGCGGCGTGCGCGCGGATCTCCTCGGCGGGGTCCGCTCCGACCAGGAGCTGGGCAAGGCTGCGCTGCTGCCGTAGGGGAGTCAGCCACCGCAGGCGGGAGGCCTTGCGGCGCAGAGTGGAGCGCACCAGCGCCCAGGCACGCGGCAGGATGATGAGCGGCAGCAGCGGCAGCAGCAGAGGGTGCAGCACACCCAGGACGCCGGCGGCGGCGGTCATGCCCATCAGCGCTTTCAGCATGCGGATGACCTGATCGATGACGATGTCGATCCATCCGGCCCCGAACTGCGCGGCCTCCAGGAGGTCGTGGAACTGGGCGCCCTGGAAGTGCAGCAGCTCGACGTTCGCGGCGCGGCTGAGGAGCTCGTCGTAGGCGAGGTGCTCGACCTTCGGCTGGAGCCGGCCGGAGGCGGCACCGGACCAGGCGGTCAACACCGCGACGCTGATGCCGGCGGCCGCGACCAGGACCAGCGCCGGCACGGCGGCCCTGACGCGGTCGGGGGTGGGCCCCACCGCGAGGATCTGCTGCAGGACCCGGTTGGTGGCCAGCAGGCCGAACGCGGTCGCGGCGCCGACGATGAGCTGGCAGGCCACGACGATCACGAGCGCGGCCGGGTCGGCTCGCCAGGACAGCCGCAGGCAGATGCCGATCAGCGAGGGCAGCTTACGCATGATCACGCCGAAGCCGACCGCCAGGTCGGCCTCGTGCCGCGCCCATCCCATGCTGTACTGGAGGCCGCCTCCGAAGATCGGATCCGTGGCGGGCTCCTGCACGGCGGCCTGCTGCCCGGTGTGCTCGGCAGGGGGAGGATCAGATTCGGACCTTACCGTCACGGACGAGGCTCCGTTCTCTCGGTTCTTCCGTTCGCCGTCGGCG
>NZ_JBSGCE010000193.1:0-1618 GCF_053601695.1 Nonomuraea sp. NPDC004702 | reverse complement strand
CCAATGCCACTGAGCGTAAGTTGATCAAGCCCTGAGCTGGGCCTGCGTGACTCTCCCGGCCGGTGAACGGGGTGCGGGGACGTGGAGCACGCCTGGTGGAAGGTTGACCAGGTCGATCACAGGTGGGCCCGGGTGGCGGACCCCGATATCGCCTGAGCGCTTGACTCGGTAGGAGTTGTGGCGGGCGCGCTTGACCACGCGCGGGTAGGAGCGGTGGCGGCGGGCGGGGTTGAGCTTGCGCCGGGAGGTGATTCGTCTGATGGTGAGGGCCCGTAACTCGGCCTGGCGCTCAGGGGGAAAAGGCCGCTGGGTCGGCGATCTCCAGGCGGATGTGGCGCAGGCTGTCGGCGAACTTGATCCGATCAGGGTCGGTGTCGGTCTCGGTGGCGGCCTGGCACAACAGTGCGGCCAGGGCGTAGTGAGCGAGCAGGTACCCGTAGATCTCCTGGCGGACCAGGTCCGGGCTCTTGGAGCGCAGGATCTTGCCCGGGCCGCGCAGCTGGGTCTTGATCTCATCGTTGGCCCCCTCATGCTCCCACCTGCCGTGATAGGCCTCGGCCAACTGGCCCGGCATCGCCTCCTCGCGCCGGGTCAGCGTGGTCAGCAGGCAGACCAGTTCCCGATCGTCCGGCCCCGGTCCCCGGTTGACCAGCTGATACTCCACCACCCGCGCCAGCCGGCACCGCTCGGCTTCCTCTGCCAGATCCTCCCCGGCACGCGCCCGCTCCAGCAACCGCGCCCGCGTCGTGGCCGCCGTCTTCGGGGCGAACAGCAGCGTGGTGTAGGAGCCATCATCCAGGTTGGCCACCATCGGCAGGTCCAGGGTGTCGCCGATCCGCCACAGCAGCCCGGCCCCGGTATCGGCCGCGGCGCACCACAACGCGAAGCTGTAAAAGCCCCGGTCGGCCGTCAGCAGCATCTCCTCATCCAACAGCTCCAGCAACTCGCGGGCGGCACCGCGCTCCCCGGTGCCCTTGCCCGCCACGGGACCTACCACCGCGCCCAGCGAGCAGTGCGATCCCGACTCCACCAGCGTGGTGACACGGGCCTGCGGAAACGCCCCGCCCGACGGACGGCCGAACGCCGCGGCGTTCTCGACGGTCTCAGGCAGGTCGAACACCATCGAGTCGATCGAGACCAGCCGCCGCCCATACAGGAACGCGCCCCGTGTCTGGAACTCGGCCACCGGCCGGGCGACCTCGTCGAACACCTGCTTGACAGGCTCGAACCCCAGCCGAGCCCGGGCCTTGGCGATCCCGCCCGAGGTCGGGGTCTCCCACGCCTTCTCCCAGCCGCCCCATTTCACCAACGGCCGGGCCAGCTGCTCGAACACGCCCTCATAGTCGTCCTCGGCGAACAGCGCCATGGCCATCGCGTAGTACACCATCACATGCGGAGGCAAGCCACCACCGCGTCGCTTAGCTCCTCTGTCATGTATCCGGATCGCCTCATCGACCACGATCCGCGGGACCGATGCCGTCAGCACACCCACAGAGATGAGATCAGCCAGGCGTGCGGCCACAGGGTTGGAAGACACGGGATCAAGGTAGCGCCACCACCGGCCAGCCACATGAAACCGCAGCTCAACTAGATGATCCAAATAAGCTCAGTGGCATTG
>NZ_JBSGCE010000192.1:0-1692 GCF_053601695.1 Nonomuraea sp. NPDC004702 | reverse complement strand
GGCATGGTGCGGTCCTGTCAGGCGAGGAGTTCGGCCAGGCGGGCCATCTCGGCGGGTGCTCCTGGTTCTCCCGGGCGGCCTTGGTACGGCGGTCGGCCAGCTCGGCACCGAGAGTGCGCTTATGAGCGGCGCCGCCGCTCCGGCTAAGGGAGACGTACGAGCCCGCCGGGCCTCTCTACACGCTGGGCGAGAACGGCGCTCACCGGCTGACCACCGCTCGCCTGGCCGCCCTTCCGGCATCTGGGCCACCGTCGACCAGCCCGCACTTCCGCTTCAGGTACAACCGCACCAGACGGGCATCCATAGCGCTCTGGCCTTCGTGCCATGCCTGCTTCCTGGCTCGCCGCTAAGTCGTTGGCCTATGACACGATCTTGGTGAAGGATGGGGTTGAAAAACTGTCGCACCGGACTCCTATGCTGACACCGCCTGTTTCAAGGCGGAGATCGTTGCTTCTGGCTTCTCAAGCGTCTGTCTCACCGACCCAGCCTAGGAGATCACCCATGACGAGCGCTCTGCCCTCCACCACCATGAAGCACTTGGCGTTCATTCAGGCTCTTCATCGGCAAGGCCGAGAGCAGGTCCGCCAGCCAGAGCCGCTGTCAGCCATGGGCGTGCTTGCCTACCATGACGCGGTCGAACTGTTCCTGGTTCTGTCGGGAGAACATTTGCAAGCCACACTGCCCAAAGGCATCGGGTTTGTCGATTACTGGAAAGAGCTCGCGAGAAACACCCAGCCAAAGCCCATCACTCTGACCGCGGCGAAAGCCATGGACCGGCTCAACCGGCTAAGAGTTGATCTCAAGCACCACGGCGCGATCCCTGGTCCTAGCGCCATCGAGCAGGCCAGCGCGGATGTCAACACCTTCTTCACAGACAACACCCCGCTGATCTTCGGCATCGACTACGACGACATCAACATGATCGGCTTGGTCACGCAGGGAACTGCTCGAGACAAGCTCCATGCGGCCGACGGGCACGCTCAGGCTGGCGACTACGTAGAAGCCCTTTCTTACCTCAGAGAGGCGTTTGAGTGGCTTTTGGAGGACTACGCCAGCCGCAAGCGCATCGACTTCAACACCTCGGCGTTCAGCTTCGGTCAGGACTACGGCTTCTCCTCGAACGCGCCTACGGGCATTCGAGGACTTGACAGCAACCTAGGTGAGTTCCTGGAGAAAACCCGAGATTCGGTGCAGTCAATGCAGCAGGCGCTACGGGTCGTGGCCATTGGCTTGGACTACCGCGCTTACATCAGGTTCTCCATGATGGCACCGAAGGTCCTCATAACCGGCCGGGGTGACAACGCACCGAGGCACGTCTGGCCGGTGCGCGGCCTGGAGATCGCCCAGGGCGATTATGAGTTCTGTCGCTCTTTCGTGATCTCCACCTCGTTGCGCATGGCTGAGAACGACTTCGATCTGGATCTCGCGGAGCTCTATTGGCATGACCGACGGTCGACCGCTACGCCTGCCGAGGGCTGATTGCTTATAAGCGTGAGCCAACCAGTGGTGATTCAGCATCAATTCCAAGATGGCGCTGCGGCTGGATCACTCCTTAGCGGCGGTGCGGCGGCCAGATCGACTCGTTCGTTGGCCTAGTCTAGTACTACAGCAAGGCTTTGTGATGTAGTCTGGAGGCATGCTCGATGAGTTAACCGCTGATGATCTCCGATCGTGGGTGTCAGGACTGGACGC
>NZ_JBSGCE010000191.1:0-1694 GCF_053601695.1 Nonomuraea sp. NPDC004702 | reverse complement strand
GCTACACGAAGCGCCTGGCCACGTGACCGCGTCAAAGGCCAGAGGGACAGGCTCTCGACCATAGGTCGAGAGCCTGTCCCCGCCTGATCGGCGGCGCTCGCGCGGACGGCGCAGCGCGGTCTCGTTCACTAGCGGCCGCACGTGGGTGTGCTTAACGCAGTTCCCTTGGGCGAATCCTGGCGACCCTGAGAAGGGCGTTGGCCGGGCGGCCGTTCCCGGGCGGGGTGGCTGTCGTGGCTGGATGAGTTGTCGGTGAAGTCAGGGATGAGAGCGGTGCCAGGGCCGGAATTGTCAATCTTGGCGAGGAGTCGCTGGTAGTTGGGGCTCCCGCGGGATGGGGAGGTCTTGGGAGGCCGCTGTGTCGTTGGCGCGGACCATGGGCGCGGGACGGCGGGCGCGCGTGCATGCGTGCGGGTCTGCGATCGGCGGTCTTACGCGGCGCATTCCGGGGGCTTCGCTGGTGGTCCAAGGCCGGAGGCGGCGCCATCTCACCTCCCGTTTCGGCGGGATGCGGCGCTTGCCAGCGACCGGCCTCGATTCGCGGTGGTATAGGCCGCAGCCGTCATATCCGGGCGTCCGCACCCCCGGCGCGTCGTCCTCCTGGGCGGTGGCCGGCCCGTTCAGCCGATGGCCCGGGTACCGGCCGCCCTGGCGGGATCGGGCCGGCCAGGGGCATGATCTGACCGTGCTCGTCTCGCCGGGCCGTGATCCTCGCCCAGGCCCTGCGACAGCCCGGCCTGGTCGCGATCATCACAACGCCCACTCCGTCTCAGGCGGGCCACGACGATCCGGGCGTGCCTGGATCCCATTCCCGGGAGCGTGCCGGGCATCAGCCCGCCAGCGCACATCACGCTCTTCTCTCGCACGGCGGACGATGGCCAGCCTCCGCTCGCGCCCCGCCAGCGGGTGCGCCGGCCCTATCCAGGACAGGGCCGCGCGTAAGCCGCGGACCTCCACAGTCAGCGGCCGGCCCTCCCGGACCACCACGACCCGGACGGGTTCCGCCGAGCGGGCGTGGGCGAGCGCGCTGGTGGCCAGCCCCGAAACGAGCAGCCGCGCCGTCTCGATGGCCTCCACCCGCGCATCGTGGTCGGTGGCGATGTCGCGGATGAACCGCCGGGACAGAGGTGACGCAGCCGGGGTGCCGGGGCATCCGCCGTACGCGGAGGGCCGTGCCCTGCAGGTGCCACTGGCCGGCGAGCGGGACGGCGGGACTTTCGGGGTTCATGTAGCCAGCGTGACGCGGCGTGACTACAGTTAGTAATGGCTCGGACGCAAAGAGTGGACTTTGAAGTCCGAGTCGTCGGCGTTGAACCCGCGCGAGGGGAGGGCGAGATGGTCGACTTCTACGCGCCTCAGGCGATCTGGGGCAGAGAGTTGCGGCACTACCGGAAGACGGCGGCCCTGACACAGGGGCAGCTCGCTGAGCGCATCCATTTCAGCGAGGGCCTGATCAGCGGCGTCGAGACCGGTCAGCTCCCGGCCAGCCCCGAGTTCGCCGAGGCCTGCGACAAGGCCCTCGGCACCGGCGGAGCCCTGCGCCGCCTGCTCGACTGGCGCAAGGGTCAGATCTTCCCCTCCTGGTTCGGCAGATGGCACGAGAACCGGCACCGTCAAGATCGCGATCAACCCGTGGGTCGGTTACGAGGCCAGCGCGAACGTCGTCGCCTACCTGCTGAAGAACGAGCTCAAGT
>NZ_JBSGCE010000190.1:0-1812 GCF_053601695.1 Nonomuraea sp. NPDC004702 | reverse complement strand
GTGATGCGGCCGCCGTCGGCGGTGGACAGGTTGTAGACGTCCAGGGCCTTGCCGCTGTTGCGGTTGACCAGGACGTACCAGGCGTTGGTGTCGACGGTGGCCGCGTCGGCGGGCTGGACGGCGACGAACAGGCTCGCCAGCAGGACGGCCACCGTCGCGAGGACGGTCAGGGGACTGTGTTTCTGCACCAGTTTCTTCACCATGTGCTCCGATGCCGTGTCAGGGGGTGGTCAGGTCGAAGCGGCGCACGGTGACCGCGCCGCCGAGGGACTTGGTGGCGTAGTTGAAGATGCCGAAGCGGTAACCCATGAAGAACTGCCAGGCGTTGTTCAGCGTGAAGGCGGGGCCGAGGCCCACGAAGGTGCTGCCGTCGGTGCTGTAGGAGAAACGGGCCTGACGGCCGGACCCGGGCCGGATGTCGGCGGTGACCCGCAACCAGATCCGGCCGCCCGGGACGTTCGCGCTCGCCGCCTCGACGCCGGTGCCGGTGGTCTGCCACGAGCCGTTCATGGTCAGGCCGTTGGTCATCACGACCCGGCTGACGCCGTTGTCGCGTTTGACGCCGATCCAGGCCGACTGGTCGCGCAGCATCGCCAGCCCGGCGCGGTCGCCGTCGGCCATCTGTGAGGGGTCGAGCTCGATCGTCGCCGTCGAGGACGGGCCCTGGATGCGGTGGGTCAGCGTGTTCCGGGCGGCGTAGAGGTCGCCGGTGACGGTCGCGGTCTGCAGGCGCAGGCCGCTGCCGGTGGAGAAGCGGCTGGTGTCGGGGTTGTGGTTCCACTCCCAGCGGGGGCCGAGCGTGGCCGAGGTGAAGGCGTCCGGGCCGATCATGGACGTCACGGTCCGGCTGGTCTGGATGTTCGGCTTCGGGTAGTTCACGCCCCAGCCGCCGTTGACGGTCTGCACGACCGGCCAGTCGCCGGTCCAGGTGATCGGCGCCAGAGCCGGGACGCGTCCGCCGGGGTAGGCGTCGACGAACGCCATGTAGTACCAGTCGCCGTTCTGCGTCTGGACGAGCCCGCCCTGGTGCGGGACGCCGCCGCCGGCGACGGGGCCGGGCAGGTCGAGCAGGACCTGGCGCATCTCGTACGGGCCCCATGGCGAGGTCGAGCGGAGCACGTACTGGCCGTTGGCGGGGCGGGTCAGCCAGATGTAGTAGTAGCCGTTCCGCTTGTAGAAGCGGGATCCTTCCAGGGTGCCGACGTTGCTCGGCGTCTGGAACACCTGCTGCGCGCGCACCTGGCTGAGACCGTCGGCCGAGAGCTGGGCCACGCTGATGGTGCTGTTGCCGTAGGCGACGTACATGGTGTCGTCGGAGTCGACCAGCAGGCCGGCGTCGTAGTAGCAGTTGTTGATCTGTGAGCGCTTGGTCCATGTGCCGTCCACGGCGGAGGCGGTGTAGACGTAGGTTCGGTTGAACTCGACGCAGCCGAGCCAGTAGAAGGTGCCGTTGCCGGGCCGGTAGTTGAAGGCCGAGGCCCAGATGCCCTTCACGTACGCCCGGCCGCCGTTGAGGTCGTAGGCGCCGGAGCCGAAGTCGAGCCTCGGCACGGAATGCCCGGCGTACTCCCAGTCGACCAGGTTGTACGAACGCAGGATCGGCGCGCCCGGCGAGTAGTGCATGGTCGAGGCCGAGTAGTAGTAGGCGTCGCCCACCCGGACGATGTCACCGTCGGCGAAGTCCTGCCACACGACCGGGTTGGCGTAATTGCCGCCGCCGTTGCCGCTGACCGGGACGAGTTGCCATTGCTGGTTGGCGCCGCCCCAGTCGTCGTACTGGACGATGTTGGCGCCGTCGGCGGTGGAGGCTCC
>NZ_JBSGCE010000189.1:0-1912 GCF_053601695.1 Nonomuraea sp. NPDC004702 | reverse complement strand
CTGGTGATCAGGGTGGCAAGAGCCGTGTAATGGGAGACTATTACGCACGGTTCTGTGGGAGCCGGAGGGTGAGATTCCCTCCGGCTACCCGACCCGACCAGCTTGATGCCCGGACGGGCGCCGGCGACGGCACTATGCCTGAGCGGTGGCTGATCGCGCAATGGCCCGACAGCGAGAGCGAGCCGGTCAAGTACTGCTTGTCCAGCCTGCCCGCCGGTACCGAACCGGCCGACTTGATCCGGTACGGCAAGATCGATTGGCGGATCGAGCACGACTACCGCGAACTGAAGACCGGCCTGGGGCTGGACCATTTCGAAGGCCGATCCTGGACCGGCTGGCACCGCCACCTCACTCTCGTCACAGCCGCGCACCTGTTCATCATCATGCTGCGACTCGACCCAAAAGCGGCTGCGCCGGCCTGACCCTCTACAAGGTCATCCGCGAGTTACAACCGCTGCTCGCGACCTGGACCGGCGCATGCCCTACCTATCATCGAAGGCTGAAACCGTCACGCCGCAACAGCCACCGACAGACCTAACAAAGCACTACTAGACCCCACACGCATTCGGCTGTCGTCCAGGCGTCGTTTGATGGCACCTCCGCCAGCCGAATCCACCGTCTTCCCGTTGCATCCTCAAGAGGTAGGCGCCGCCTTCGTGAAGCAGCGCCCTCAACTCAGTCTTCGGGATCTCAGTCACCTAGAGATGCTGGAGCGTGAGATAAGCCAACGAGATTACAATCCAGTTGTCGACAGCATCCAGATCAGCTGCCTCCTGAAGATACAAAATGCCCGCACGGATCTACTCAGAGTAGTCGCCTTCGTCGGCCATGAGCACGCGGAGTGCAGCAGCCGTTCCTTCGATCGAGTCGAGATCCTCATACCAGGCCGCCCACGCACCCGAGGGGCGTTGAACGCCAGCGATGAACTGCGCGCATCGGGACACGATGGCATCGCTCGCTTCGGCGGGAAGTCTAGAAAGGGCATGTGCTACATAAGCAGTCAGCGACGGATCGGATCCCGAGGCGACGGAGTAGTTGTCCCGATAACCGCCTCCAACGTCCTGATGGGATGAGAGCCACCTCAGGCCTGCCGCCGCCTCCTGCAATTTATCTGTCGCAGCATAAAGCGCGGCTACGGCATAAGAAGTAGAATAAGTGTTAGGCTCACGGATGTCGCTGGACTGCGCGAATCCTCCATCGGGGGTTCGGCGGGCCGATAGCCATCGTATGCCGGCGTCCATCGCCGTATCCGGAACCAACGAGCAGGAAGCCAGGCCGAGAAGGCTCCAAGCCGTGACGAAAGTGTGCCAGTCGTCTTCTTCTCTAGTCCACCCGCCATCCGAATTTTGTTGGTTGAGGATGTACAGTTTGGCCGCTTCGAGGCGCACGCCCAAGACCTCTGCCACCCCAGAGAGGTCACGAGCGAGGACGAGCACCTGACCCGTAGTCATCGGATCAGGGGAATTCCCGGTGGCGCTAGACACGCCTCCGGTCGATGGGAGCATTTGATCCAGCCGCGACAGAATTGCCTATGCCGACATCTGCATACTATAAACCTCATCTTACTTGGCGGTGAAACGAACTTCGTCTCGTTCGAGAAGAATGATGGGACATCCGCGCGACTCCACTCTGTCCCACTAGGAGATAGGGGCCCGAACGAGGTCCCACAGCATCACCCGCAGTTCCACGGCGAGCGCCCAGCTGAGCCGTCGATACTCCTCTAGCCCAACCATCACGTCCTCTTGCACAATCAGGCCGGAGAGGGAGGAATGATCGAAACCTGTGGATCTGCCGGGAAGGGTGTACCTTCCCGGATCATCCGATGATGGTTTCGAGATAAGGCCGACGCGCCAACGTCGGTCGGGAAGGCACACCCGTGCCGCTTACCGTAGTGCCCGAGCCGCCCGCTGAC
>NZ_JBSGCE010000188.1:0-1937 GCF_053601695.1 Nonomuraea sp. NPDC004702 | reverse complement strand
TTCTTCTTGGTCGTTGAACCAACTACCGGAGACCTCTTCTTTTAACGATCAACGACACGCCCAACCACGTCGTGATCTTTCGAAACACGGCCTAGGGGATCCGGGGACGTCAGCACCCGCCACGGTCACCGGGGCCATGCCGCCACCCGCACACCCACCGCTACCCGGACCCGCCGCGCCGCCAGGGGGATTCGGGGGGCCGTCAGCACCCGCCACGGTCACCGGGGCCACGCCGCCGCGGCTCACCGGCCGGGTGCAACCGTCACCGGTCGGGTGGGGCCGTCACCGGTCGGGTGGGGCCGTCACCGGTCGGGTGGGGCCGTCACCGGTCGGGTGGGGCCGTCACCGGTCGGGTGGGGGCGTCACCAGTTGGGTGTGTCGTCACTGGTCGGGGGTGGGTGAGGGGGGGGCAGGATGCGGGCCAGGGCGCCGGCTTCCAGGGCTACCCAGATCGCTCCGTCGGCACCGACCGCCAGCCCGTGCGGCTCGCTGCTGCCGGCGGCGCCCGGCTCGCCCTGCCCGGCGGTCGCGGACGGCGGCACCGGCACCGAGGGCAGCGGGTGCACCTCGATCGCGCCGTCGACCGTGATGCGGCCGAGACGCCCGGCGGCCCACTCGGTGAACCAGAGCGCGCCGTCGGGACCGGCCACGATGGCGTGCGGACGGCAGGCCCGATCGGGCAGCGGGAACTCGGTGATCTTCCCGGCCGGATCGATCCGGCCGACCTGCCCCGCGCCGATCTCCACGAACCACACGGCCCCGTCGGGCCCGAGCGTGATGCCCACGGGGGCGGCGCCCTCGGTGGGCAGCGGATGCACGGTGACCTCCCCGGACAGCGAGATCCGGCCGACGGCGTGGCCCTGGTTGATCGAGAACCAGAGCGCGTCGTCGCCGCCCACCGTGATGAAGGCGGGCATACCGCCCTCCACCGGCACGTCGAAGTCGGAGCGCTCGCCGTCGGCGCCGATGCGCCCGATGCGCCCGCTGCTCATCTGGGTGAACCACATCGCCCCGTCGGGCCCGGCGACGATCCCGTACGGCGAGTCGGCCGGGTACGCGGTGACCTGGCCGTCGCGGGTGATGCGGCAGACCCGGCCGCCCTTGCCCTCGGTGAACCACATCGCGCCGTCGTGGCCGGGCACGATCACGCCGGGCTGCCCGTCGGCCGGGTCGAGCTGATGGATCACCGGCTCGTGCCCCGGCACCAGCCTGCCGACACAGCCCTGATGAACGAGCGTGAACCAGAGCGCGCCGTCGGCGGCGGTGGCCACGCCGTAGGGCGAGCCCGCGGAAATCATGGTCAACATACGTGTCCCCCTGTCAGTCGGATCTCGGTGCCCGTGAAACGGCGCCTCAGCGCCCGGTCGTGCGTGACCATGACCACCGCCCCCTGGTAGGCGGCGAGCGCGTGGTCGAGCTCGTCGGCCAGGACGGGCGACAGATGGTTGGTCGGCTCGTCGAGCAGCAGCAAGTCGTGCTCCCTGATGAGCAGCCTGGCCAGCGACAGCCGGCGCCGCTGGCCGACCGAGAGCTCGCCCACCCGCCGGTCGAGCGCGTGCGCGGGGAAGAGGCCGGTGTCCAGCAGGGCCGCGCGCCGCTCGTCGGCGTAGCCGTCGTGCCCGAACGCGGCGAGCACGGCCAGGCCGGGGTCGAGGTCGTCGTCCTGGGGGAGGTGGCCGGCCCGGCACCCGGCGCGCTCGGCCAGGACCCGCAGCAACGTGGACTTGCCCGCCCCGTTGGGCCCGCTCACCAGCACCCGCTCGCCCGGCCGGACGGTCAGCGACCTGACGTGGAGCCGGTCGCCGACGTGCACGTCACGCAGCTCCACCAGGGGCGCGGCCGCGGCCGGACCGTCGCCAGACGAAGGTCCAGTCGACGCGGGTCGCGCCCGTGGGCGCGGTGAACGTGCCGGCCGCCTCGGTCCAGGCCGTCTTCTG
>NZ_JBSGCE010000187.1:0-1986 GCF_053601695.1 Nonomuraea sp. NPDC004702 | reverse complement strand
GACGTCCTCGGGCGTGGCCTCCACCTTGTCGTCGTGACCGGCCATGCGCAGCGCGTCCGCCACGCCCGTCACAGCCTCGAGCGCGGGCAGCTCGTAGGCGTACTGCCCGGCCAGGCGATGGACTGCCTCGTCGCCGTAGCGATGGGCCAGTCGCGCCCGAGCCGCCATGACGTCCTGGTAGCGAGACAGATACGACATGGGCGCACTCCTGCTCAAGCCGGGCGGGTCACCCATCCTCGCATGCCGTGGCCGAGCTCAGCCGGGCAATCGTTCCCTTGCGCGGCCGCCAGAAACCGAGGGCCGTGGATGTCCGAAGACACCTGCTGCAGCCACAGCGCTTGGCATCTTCATGGCGATCCGGGAACTGCCGCTGATTACCTGTCCTCGCACGATAGTCCAGGGACGGAGTCCGTTGCCGGGGTTCGGGAGAAGACAGGAGGCCAGAGCTCGGCTTGCAGCGGCCGAGCAAAATGCGGCGGACCTTGCGTCAGCGTCCGATCGGGTGAGCTGATCTTGTCCACTTTGAGTAGCCGGCTGGCGATGGACGCGTGTGGTCGATGTCAGCCCCCTGACCTGTTCGTATTCCGCTCTCCATCCGAGTCGCAGCGTCCTAAGTTGCAGAAACTTGGGCCTCGGAGAGGCTCTCATTGTTCTACGTCTGGCATTGATTTACCGCGAGGAGGGAACTAAGTCCAGTGGTAAATGGAGCCAGTCACGTACTCTCAAGAGGTGCATGGGAAGCAGAAAGGCAAAGTCGATGGCTTCTTCCCTTCAATCCTTCAACTTTCCGGATCGTTTCGTCCGTCATCAGCTTTCTCTGGGAGAGCTGACGCCGATAGTCAGTGAGCTGGACAAGAACGACGCAACCTTCATCATGGACAGGGGGCTGGCGGATAATAAACTGATATCGTTCCGTTCCCGGAACTTTCCCACCCGTTACCTGCGGCACCAGGACTTCCGTGTCAAGCTTCACGAGGGACCGCCGACGTTCTTTGGCGGGCCAACACCCCCCGAGTCGGCCGAGATAAAGCTGCTGCGCGCAGACGCGACGTTTGCCCTGGTGCCAGGATTGGCTGACCAAGGCCTGGTATCATTCCGCTCCTTCAATTTCCCCGACCGCTTTCTAAGGCATAGAGGCTTCCATCTTTTCGTCGAAGAAGTACATGATGAAGTCGGATTTAAGGATGCGACATTCAGGATCGTTCCAGGTTTCATTCCCGATGAAATAGTCCATTAGCCGGGAACGCGGCACCGGACGGACTTACCCTCTGGCCACTTCGCGGCCAACGCCGCATGGCTCGCCTTCGCCGCGATCACTCACAACCTGCTGCGCGGCCTGGGCGGCCTGGCCTCGACATTATCCATACTGGCCCGCGTCCAGGTTTCCTGTAGTTTCCGGCCGGCACAAGGGGCGACGCCGTCGAATCATGAGCTGCGGTCTTGCCTCTGCAGGTGCACGCAGCCGGGGCACAGCCTCTTCCTTGGGGAGATAGCCGCGATCGCGACGATCAGAAGCCTCGAACGCGCGGGCGGGTCCAGTCGATCGGGATGCGTAGCTCCCAGTGGCCCGCGCCCTCGCCGGTCGCACCGTCCGGCCTTCCGCACGTACACGACCACGGGTGTGGCTCATCGCCGGGCAGCGGGGGCCAAAAACGCAGCACGACCGCGGAGTACGGCGTGCTCTCTTGGGCCTGCTGGGCGTCCGCCAGGAAGAACTGCAGCTGCGTCGGACCGGCCTCGAACAGCCCGACGTCAAGACGTTGGTAGCCGTTGCCCCCGGTGAAGTGGGCTTCGCCCAGCACCCGGTAGCTCCTGGGAAGGTCGATCGTCCCGACGTACCAGGCCCGACCGCGGCCGTTCTCCGGCTTGCGCAGCCGGGGCTTCAGGATGCCCGGATGCTGTGGCGCCATCTCCTGGTGCCAGCGATCCAGCTCCACCCGGGCGACCTTCGCCGCCTCGTCCGCGGAACGTTCGGCGGCCGCGGCC
>NZ_JBSGCE010000186.1:0-2029 GCF_053601695.1 Nonomuraea sp. NPDC004702 | reverse complement strand
GTGGCCGGGCTGATCACGCCGTGGAACACGCCGTTCATGCTGGAGACCTGGAAGCTGGCCCCGGCGCTGGCGGCCGGCTGCCCGGTGGTGCTCAAACCGGCCGAGTGGTCGCCGCTCTCGGCCAGCCTGCTGCCGGAGATCATGGAGGAGGGCGGGCTGCCGACCGGCGTGTTCAACCTCGTCCACGGCATCGGCGAGCGGGCCGGGGCGGCGCTGGTGGCCCACCCCGACGTGCCGGTGATCTCCTTCACCGGCGAGACCGCCACCGGCCAGACGATCATGCGCGACGCCGCCACCGGCCTCAAGACGTTGTCGATGGAGCTGGGCGGCAAGTCCCCGCTGCTCGTCTTCGACGACGCCGACCTGGAACGGGCGCTCGACGCGGCCGTCTTCGGCGTCTTCTCGCTCAACGGCGAGCGCTGCACGGCCAGTTCGCGGGTGCTCGTCCAGGACACCGTCTACGAGGAGTTCGTGGCCCGGCTCGCCGAGCGCGCCGCGCGGGTGCGCGTCGGCCCGCCGCACGACCTGGCGACCGAGCTGGGCGCGCTCATCCACCCCGAGCACTACGAGCGGGTCATGTCCTACGTACGGGCCGGCGTCGAGGAGGGGGCCCGCCTGGTGGCCGGCGGCGGCCGCCCGGACGGCCTGCCCGAGGGCAACTTCCTGGCCGCCACGGTCTTCGCCGACGTGACGCCCGCGATGCGCGTCTTCCAGGAGGAGATCTTCGGCCCGGTCGTCTGCGTCACCCCCTTCGCCACCGAGAAGGAGGCCCTGGAGCTGGCCAACGCCACCCGGTACGGCCTGGCCGCCTACGTGTGGACCAGCGACCTGCGCCGCGCCCACCGCCTGGCCCAGTCCGTCGAGGCCGGCATGCTGTGGATCAACTCCCAGAACATCCGCGACCTGCGCACGCCCTTCGGCGGCGTGAAGGCCAGCGGCCTGGGCAGGGAGGGCGGCCGGTACAGCATCGACGTCTACACCGAGGCGCACATCGTGCACGTCGCCACCGAGGACCTGCCGATCCCCCGCTTCGGCCTCGGCTGAACCCGTCCCGCCACGTCCTTCACTGTGCGCCCGTGCGTAACGTCCGGGCCACCTCGGCGGTCTACCGTGCCCGCATGACGACGCGCAGGTTGTTCGCGAGCGTGCTGGCCGCCGTCCTGGCCGGCGGTACGGTCGCTGTCGTGCTGACCCAGACGCCATCCGCCACGGCCGAGCGCCGCGGCCAGGCCCCCGTCGTGATCGGTCACCGGGGCGCGAGCGCCCACCGGCCCGAGCACACGCTGCTGTCCTACGAGGCGGCCATCGCCATGGGCGCCGACTACATCGAGCCCGACCTGGTCTCCACCAAGGACCACGTGCTGGTCGCCCGGCACGAGAACGAGATCTCCGGCACGACCGACGTGGCCGCCCACCCCGAGTTCGCCGATCGGCGCACCACCAAGGCCGTGGACGGCCGGCCGGTCACCGGCTGGTTCACCGAGGACTTCACGCTGGCCGAGCTGAAGACGCTGCGGGCCAAGGAACGCGTGCCCGACCTGCGGCCGGACAACACCGCCTTCGACGGGCTGGCCGAGATCCCCACGTTCGAGGAGGTCGTCCAGCTCGCGCAGCGGCACGGCGTCGGGGTCTATCCCGAGACCAAGCACCCGACGTACTTCGACTCGATCGGCCTGTCGCTGGAGGAGCCGCTGCTGGAGGTGCTGAACCGGTACCACGTGCGCAAGGCGTACATCCAGTCCTTCGAGACGGCGAACCTGCGCGAGCTGCGCGGACGGACGCGGCTGCCGCTCATCCAGCTCATCACCTCGGGCGGCGCGCCCTACGACTGGGTCGCCGCCGGCAGCACCCGCACCTACGACGACATGGTGACCCCCGACGGGCTGCGCGAGGTGGCCCGGTACGCCGCCGGGATCGGCGTGGACACCCGCCGGCCATCGCCTCGGCCTCGCGGGCCACCCGCGTCACGCTGCCCAGCGCGGCGAACCTGCCGTACTGCGGGACGGCGAGGCCGAGGTCCATGGGCGCG
>NZ_JBSGCE010000185.1:0-2129 GCF_053601695.1 Nonomuraea sp. NPDC004702 | reverse complement strand
CCCGCCGCTCTGTTCAGAGCGCCTTCCTACGCGGGTCCGGCCCAAGCTAGCCGCACAACGCAACGAAGCCCCCCGCCCGATCCGCGAGGACCGGACGGGGCTTGTCGAAAGAGCGGGGGCCGCGCGTCCACGCTCGGAGTCCTCTAACGCGGCCTCTCCTGTGAATAGGTAGCTATCTGATTGAAGTGTCCACGAGCCGATGCTCACCTTCAATAGATAGTGATGTAATGGCGGACGAGTGCAAGGAGGACGTATGGCGCGCTGGCACGAAGTCGCACAGGCACTGCGCAAGGCGCTAGCCGCGGGCACGTATCCAGCCGGCACGAACATCCCCAAGGAAGAAGAACTGGAGGAGCGGTTCGACGTCAGCCGGACGACCGTGCGCCGCGCCGTCGCCCAGCTCACCGCTGAGGGCCTGCTCACCCCTGTACGTCGTGGTGGCACCACGGTCCGGGAGCAGCCTGAACGGCAGAGCCTCGCCCTGGACACCCGTGTCTATCGCGACCAGATCGGCTACTACTTCAGCCAGGTCGTGCAGGACCTGCGCGCCCTGCGGCCGCCGACCCTCGCTGAGGGGCCATGCCCGCCCGACGTCGCCCAGCGACTCGGCCTCCAGCCTGGCGACCCGGTCGTCATCCGGGATCGCGTGATGGGCGATCCGGAGACCCACCGAGTCGTCCAGCTGGCCACCTCCTACCTACCGGCAGACTTGGCCGCCGGCACCGTGCTGGCCCAAGCCGACACCGGCCCGGGGGGCATCTACGACCGCATGGAGAACGAGCTGGGCTGGGGCTTGCTGGAGTGGGAGGGCGTCATCACGGCGCGGCCGGCGACCGCTGAGGAAGGCGACCTTCTCGGCCTCGCCCCTGGCGTGCCGGTGCTGTGCGTCACCCGATCCACGATTGCCACTGCCGGCCCGTCCGAGGGGCGCGTCGTCGAAGTGAACGCAACCAGGCGCGACGCCTCCCGCGTTGAGGTGCGCTACCCCATCAGCCGGGCGTGACCGAGGCATGACGAAGCGACCCTCGCCCTCGCGAACGAACGCTGTTGGCGAATCGATCACAAACGAAGCGGCCCCATGATCACATCAGTGTTCACGGGGCCGCTCTTGATGTGGCCTGGCGGGAACGAGGTCTTCGGTGTCGTTGCGTCCGGTGGGTTCTGAGCTGATCCCTGCCACTACCAGGGAAGTAGCGTGGGCGGCGTTTCCGAAAGGGAGCATGGCGATCAGGATCCGTGATGAGCTGGGGGTGCTGTTCGCGGATGAGGACTTCGCCGAGGCGTTCTCGACTCGCGGGCAGCCTGCCCTGTCGCCGGCGCGACTCGCGCTGGTGTCGATCCTGCAGTTCACCGAGAGTCTGTCCGACCGGAGGGCGGCCGAGGCGGTACGTGCTTGGATCGACTGGAAGTACGCGCTCGGCCTGGAGCTAACCGATCCGGGTTTCGACCACTCGGTGCTGTACGAGTTCCGCCTCAGACTGATCGACAACAGCATGAAACGGCGGGTCTTCGATGCTGTGCTGGAACGCGTCCGCGAAGCCGGCCTGGTGCGCGGCGGCGGCCGGCAGCGCGCCGATTCCACTCATGTTCTGGCTGGCCGTGATCCCCCGCGAGGCTCTTCGGTCGTGTCCGGTTACGCGAGCATTCTGAACCCGGGGCCGGCTGGACCTGTCAGCTCGGGATGGACGAGCCGACGCCCGCGAAGGTGGCAGCGCTACTAGCCTTGCGAGCCTGACGCGTTCGCCGCCTCGTATGAGATCGTCGCTCGAACGTAACTAACGGGCGCCTCGTTGTCGTGCCGCTCGGGATTCATGGCACGAGCAGGTTGATAGCCACTCCGATCGGGATGGATACGGCTGCGCCGAGAGCGAAGAACATCCATTGCGTGCGTCGCTCGGCGCGAATGGTTGCCTTCGTTTCGCCAAGGAGGATCTGACGAATGTTCTCGGCCTGCTCTATGTTCACCGACAGAAGACGCCGCTGTTCCTTGGCCTCGCTGATGATTTTCCTGCGAGCGGCCTGCTGAGCATTAAGGGAGCAGCCGGTCCCAGTCGCGGTAGCCGCGGACGGGCAGCGCGTAGTCCTGGCAGAAGACGAAGCTCGCGTCGTTGACGGTCTCCCCGGCGGCC
>NZ_JBSGCE010000184.1:0-2138 GCF_053601695.1 Nonomuraea sp. NPDC004702 | reverse complement strand
GCTGCTGGCCGTGGTCCTCATGCTGGGCGTCGCCGTCTATGTGGTCGCCGAGGCGATCGGCGCCACTCGAAGGCGACCAGCCGGTCTTCGGCCTGGTCAAGACTGGTGAAGTCGTTGGGTGAGACGACCTTTGCGCCGCACGATGGAGAAGAAGATCTCCACCTGGTTCAGCCACGAGGCACGCACCGGGTTATGCGCCATGACCGCGTTGGGAAACCGTGCGGTCAGCCGGTCCGCAGTGGGAGGAGCCGTTGTCGACGATCCAGAACACCCGCTTGGCCAAGGCGTACGGTTCTTGCGTCATGACCTGTTCGGCCAAGTCCATGAACGGCACGATGCCGGTCTTGGCCGAGCGGCGGCCGTAGAAGTGGGCGCGGTGGACGTCGTAGGCGGCCAGGTAGGCCAGCGCACCGTCGCGGTCGTAGTCGTGTTGACGCGCATCATCCACGATCTTCCTGGTGGCGGGGTGGGATGACAGCGGCAGCGCGCCTGGATGGAGATCTTCTCATCGGCGCTGATCACGTACTCGTCGTCGCCGGCCTGCTGCGCGACACGATCGGGATGAGCAAGCTGAGCGAGGTCCGTCTCGACCGCGCTACTGTCAGCGCGGACCGGGCGGCACGGGCGGCGTGGAGCAGCCCGTCCTGACACCGCGGGCCCTCAGCCCAGCGCCGCCGTACTCGGCCGCTCCAGCCTGGCCACCAACAGGGCGGCCCGCGGGCGGGAGATTGGCAGCCAGCCCAGCTCGGCCGGGCGATATCCCGCCGGGCGGCGTCGGGGACAGCCCTGAGGGGAACATGTCTCCCTGTGGAGATCGCGTTGCGAGCTCAGCGGGCCGGGCAGTCGCTGTCGCGCTGGCTGGCACCAATGGCCTTCACCGACTGGTCCGCGGCCCGGGTCACCTCCGAGTTGACGCGCGCCATCGTCGTCTGGGGCGTCGGTCATCAATGGCGGGTGCGGTGCGAGGTGCCCAGCCTGGCCGGGTTGCCCGGCGCGCACCCGGACAGGCCGGGATATCTGGACGTCGTCTGCGAGCGCTTGGACGGCCCGCCGATCGCCATCGAGATCGACCAGCACGATAAGCCGTGGTCACTTCGCAAGTTATTGGCCGAAGCCCAAGCCGGCGTGGTGCCTGTCTGGGTGCGCTGGGGAGAGCCCGGCACCCGCGCCGTACCGGCGCCGGTGGCCTTGGTCGAGCTCGCTACCCCCTACCGCCTGGCTGGGCCGACCGGACGGCGGCTGTACTCCAAAGTTGCCGTGGCGCCGCAGCCGTTACCGGCGCCCGAGAATTCGGCCGCCGCGGCTGCGGACGTCGCGCCTGTGGCTCGGTGCCGGGCCACGACCAAGGAAGGCCAGCCGTGCTCCATCGACGCGCGCCCTTCAGGGCTGTGCCATGTCCACGACCCCGAGGTGCAGTGCGGCGGCACGACGAGGAAGGGAAAGATCTGCGTCGTGCCCACGGGCGGAGGCAGATGTAAATACCATCTCGACCAGCCCCAGGATGCCCCTGCCCCGGTCCCTTTGTGGCTTCCCGATCTCGACGGGTCATAGCGGGGAATCGGGGCCCCTTGGTCCGGAGCGCTTCCAGGGCTGGCCGATGCCGCGATACTGCTCCACCGGGATGGGGTTGACGCCCTCGCGCATCCGGCTGGTGTACAGCCGAGCCGCGAGATGGTCGATCTCGTGCGCGACGAGGCGGGCCAGCCCATACGGGAACACGGTGATCTCCGTCTTCCCATCCAGGGCGGTGTGCTCGACTTCCAGGGTGAGCGGGCGGGGCACCTTGCCGCGCACGTCGAAGAAGGACAGGCAGCCCTCGTACTGCTCGTCGGTCTCGGTAGAGGTGTTGCTGATGCGGGGGTTGAGCAGCACGATCGCGTCGGCGTCGGGGTCGGGCGGGATGACGACGGCGGCGGCCCGGCCGATGCCGATCTGCGGCGCCGCCAACCCCACGCCCTTGGCCAAGACATGGAGTTCGCGCACCCGCTGCAGCGCGGCGAACAGCGCGTCGACCACCTCGCGGGCATGGTTGGCCTCGGCTGGCAGATCGAACGGCGTGGCGACGGCGGTCAGGATGGGATCGCCGGCCTCGCCGATGCGCCGTCCGGGGCGACCGCGACCTCGTAGTGCCTGGCCGC
>NZ_JBSGCE010000183.1:0-2374 GCF_053601695.1 Nonomuraea sp. NPDC004702 | reverse complement strand
GCGAGGCAGACGCCGGCGGCCAGGCGCCAGGGCCGGGCGCCGAGCCAGGGGCCGTGGGGTGAGACGGGCGAGTTCTCGTACCAGGCGACCAGCCGCTCGCGGGCGCGGTCGCGGTCGACCACCAGGCAGGCGAAGGCCGCCAGCACCCAGAACATCAGGAACACGTCGAGCAGCGCCGTGCGGGACAGCACCAGATGCAGGCCGTCGAGGGCCAGCAGCAGGCCGGCCAGGCAGCCCAGCAGCGTCGAACGGGTCATCCGGCGCGCCACCCGCGCCAGCACGAGGATCGACAACGTGCCGATCAGCGCCGCCGCGAACCGCCAGCCGAACGGGTTCATCCCGAACAGCCACTCACCCGCGCCGATCATCCACTTGCCCAGCGGCGGATGCGCGACGAACGAGGCGCAGTCGGACGACTGGGGGCACTGGCGGAAGATGTCCAGGTTCCCGGCGATGAGCCGCCGGTCGGCGATCGGGTTCTTGGCGTCGCCCAGCATCGCGCGCTCGACGCCGTACCGAAGCAGGGACCAGGCGTCCTTGGCGTAGTAGGTCTCGTCGAAGACGACGGCCTTCGGCTCACCCAGGCGGACGAACCGCAGCAACCCGCCGAAGAGGGCGACCAGCAGCGGCCCCGCCCAGCCTAAGAGGGGCCGCCCCTGGAACGGCGGGACCAGCCGTCGTGCCGTCTCCCCCATGTCGATCACCCTATGCGTTTGTGCACCAGGTCATAAAGTTCGCGTCTCGGCACGCCCGCGCCCTTGGCCACGTCGGCGATGGCGATCTTCCGCTGCTCGCCCTCGGCCACCCGGCGGTCGACCTCGGCGACCAGCTCGTCCATGTCGGGCTCGCCCGCCCCCGGCACGCGGCCCGCGACGACCACGGTGATCTCGCCCTTGACGCCGCCCGCGGCCCACTCGGCCAGCTCGCCGAGACCGCCGCGGCGCACCTCCTCGTACGTCTTGGTCAGCTCGCGGCAGACGGCGGCGGGCCGGTCGGCCCCGAACGCCTCGGCCATCGCGCCCAGCGACTCGGCCAGCCGGTGGGGGGCCTCGAAGAAGACCATCGTCCGCTCCTCGGCCGCCAGCGCGGACAGCCGCCGCGCCCGGTCGCCGGCCTTGCGCGGCGGGAAGCCCTCGAAGCAGAACCTGTCGCTGGCCAGCCCCGACACGGCGAGGGCCGTGGTGACGGCGCTCGGCCCCGGCAGCGCGGTCACCGTGATGCCCGCCTCGACCGCCAGGTGGGTCAGGCGGTAGCCGGGGTCGGACACCCCGGGCATCCCGGCGTCGGTGATGACCACGACCGTGCGGCCCTGTCTCAGCGCCTCGACCAGCTCCTGGGCGCGGCCCGCCTCGTTCTGGTCGTAGTAGGACACCACCCGGCCGCCGATCTCCACGCCCAGCTCGGTGGCGAGCCTGCGCAGCCGTCTGGTGTCCTCGGCGGCCACCACGTCGGCGTCGGCGAGCACCTCCCTCAGCCGCGGCGAGACGTCACCCGCCTGACCGATGGGGGCTCCGGCCAGCACCAACCTGCCTTCTCCAGTCACCCGACCATTGTGGCAGGGCATACCAATTAGACCGTGATTCTTGCAGTACCTAACGGCTTGGGGCCCGTACGATGTCCGAATGGCGGTGACCGATTCCCCGTACCAGGCCTACGACAACCCGGAGGTCGGCGAGAGTCAATCGCAGACGCGGTCCCTGCGTGACCGGGTGATCCCCCCCATGCGTGGCAGCGTCCTGTGGGGGTGGGTCGGCCCGCTGCTGGTCACGCTCTTCGGCGGCATCCTGCGCTTCGTCAACCTGGGCCACCCGCGGGCCGTGGTCTTCGACGAGACCTACTACATGAAGGACGCCTTCTCCCTGATCAACTGGGGCGTCGAGCGCGTCACGATCAAGGACGCGGACAAGGCGATCCTGGCCGGGAAGACCGACATCTGGCAGTCGTGCACGCAGGAGACGCTCGACAAGTGCGCCTCGTACGTGGTGCACCCGCCGCTGGGCAAGTGGATGATCGGCGCGGGTGAGTGGCTGTTCGGGCTCAACCCGTTCGGCTGGCGGTTCGCGGCTGCGCTGATCGGCACGTTGTCGATCCTCGTCCTGGCGCGGGTGGCGCGCCGGATGACCCGTTCGACGCTGCTCGGCTGCTTCGCCGGCCTGCTGCTGGCCCTCGACGGCCTCCACTACGTGCTGTCCCGCACGGCGCTGCTCGACGTGTTCCTGATGTTCTGGGTGCTGGCGGCCTTCGCCTGCCTGGTGGTCGACCGCGACCGCGCCCGCGAACGGCTGGTCGCCTGGTACGAGAACTCGCCCGTCTCACCCCACGGCCCCTGGCTCGGCGCCCGGCCCTGGCGCCTGGCCGCCGGCGTCTGCCTCGC
>NZ_JBSGCE010000182.1:0-2412 GCF_053601695.1 Nonomuraea sp. NPDC004702 | reverse complement strand
GGCCGAATCGTCGGTTACGCCCCGCCACAGCCTTCCCTTCCGGTTCTCCCTCAACCATAGTTGGGGATGTGTCCGGAAAATCCGGGGCACCTCACAACGAGCATGTCGGCCGGATGCTGCATGCCCTGCAGGTGGCGGTGGTCCTCACGGGCCACCGAGAGTCGCAACAGCGTGGCGATCAGCCACAATGGCGCGCGGTCTCTGGTGGCGGTGGTCCTCACGGGCCACCGAGAGTCGCAACACCGTCGAGATCGACATCGACGACGCGCCAGGCCGGAGGTGGCGGTGGTCCTCACGGGCCACCGAGAGTCGCAACGTGTCCGGTCCAGCAGATGGTGTCGCCGAACTGGGGTGGCGGTGGTCCTCACCGGCCACCAAGAGTCGCAACTTGACCTCGGCGTCCTTGAGCGCCTTCTGATAGCGGTGGCGGTGATCCTCCGGGACCGCCGAGAGTCGCAACTGGCACTTCGACTACTACATCTCCCAAGGACTGCCGTGGCGGTGGTCCTTCGGGGGCGCCGAGCATCGAACCTCTTGGGGCAGCGGAGGACGGTGATGCCATCGACCAGTGGCGATCGCCCCCACGGGCGGCCGAGCGTCGAAACCAGCTGCAGCCGTGCGTCGACCCGCCGCCGGTGGCGGTCGCCTCCACGGGCGGCCGAGAATCGCAACGGGTTGGTGACGACCAGGTACGTCACATAGTCGATGTGGCGGTGGTCCTCCGCGACCGCTGAGAGTCGCAACCAGATGCAGCAGCTCCTCGTCGGCGCCCTGGAAGCGGTGGCGGTGGCCCTTCGGGGCACCAAGAGCCGGCGTGAGGAACCAGAAGTAGGTCACTACGGAACAGCTGTCCAGGTCCACGGGCGTGGGCCGTGCTCGCCACGCAGGCAGGCCAGTCTCAGCAGCATCTCGTCATGCCGCTGGGGGTTCTCGCTGGCCACTTGGGCGGCCATGCAGGTCATGCGGAACTCGCGGATGTCCCTGAGCGTCTCGAACCCTGGCCACGCGGTGACGTCGTGCCCGTACGTCCCGACGAAGGTGTTGTAGTCGTCGGCGGTGATGCCGGCCAGTGTGAAGGCTTTCACTGCTGTGGAGGTCAGGTCCCACTCGGGCGGGCCGATCGAGCAGCGTTCCAGGTCGAGCAACACCGCTTCGCCGTCGTCAGTGGTCACCACGTTGCCGATCCATGCGTCGCCGTGCACGACCGTCTCGGGCAGGCCCCTGGGTAGCTCTTCGTAGCGCGCCTTCAACTCGGCCAGGCGGGTGCGCATCCACGTCCGGTCCGCTTCGGTGAGAGTGGTGGCACGGTTGATCCGCTCGGCGAGTCGTACGAACGGGTCCAAGCGGCCGATGTCGAAGTCGGTCGGTGGCGGGAGGTTGTGGAGGCGGCGTAGTGCGGTTGCGACTGTGAGTGCTGTGCCGGGTCGGTGGGGTGGGAGCTCTTGCCACCAGGTGAGTGCTTGACCGTTGACTTCAATGGGCTGGTCGATGTCTGGCCATGTCTGGACGGCGGGTACGTGGTTGGCTTCGAGCCAGCGTGCTACTGCTACTTCGCGGGCTGCGGCGGCGAGCTGGCCGGGGCGAGAGATGCGGGCAACGATGCCGCCGGGGAGTCGGAAGAGGGCGTTCTCGCCGAGGCGCATCAGTTCGGCGCCGGATGGGTCTAGGCCGACGCGGCGGCTCGCCATGTCGAGGACGGTCCAGGCGGCTGCCTCGGCATTGCTGGTCTGGGTCATGTCTGGACGGCCTCCCGGATGCGGTGGCGGAGCAGGGCCACTGGTGTCCGGGTCTTGTGGGGGAGGGCGAACTTGGCGAGTTCCTTCATGTCGTCCTGGGCGCGGCGGGAGCGCACGGTGCCGGCGTCGGTGACGGCTCGTCCTCCGATGGAGGCTGCCTCCTCGGGGTCTCCGGTCGCCATAGTGAGGGAGGCCAGTTTGATGCCGCTGATGGCGCGGGAGCGGACGTAGGCGGGGGTGTGGCTGGCCACAGCGTTCGCCAATCTCATGGACGCCTCGCCCAGGTACCGGTTGTTGATCGCGTCGCCCGTCGGCTTGCCGGTCGTTGTCCTGTCGATGATGACCAGGTCGAACAGGGCGTGGCCGGTGTCGCCTGAGTGCTGAGCGGCGTCGTAGTACCGCATCCAGGGCTGCTCTTCGCCCGGGCGGATGTGGTCGTACTCCGTGTCCGCCTCTGCGACGGCCTTCCACGCTTCCTGTGTCCGGCCGAGCTTGGCGAAGGCGCGCGCCTGGGCTCCGCGCAGCATGGCTCGCTCGGCCGGGGTCAGGCGGTCGGCTCGTACCATCGCGAACTCCACCAAGGTCAGCCCGTTGTCGGCGTCGCCGCACCAGATCGACTGTCGTGCCATGGAGGAGAGCACCTTGGCTCGGAGGTGCCAGTCGTTCGCCTGTTCGG
>NZ_JBSGCE010000181.1:0-2772 GCF_053601695.1 Nonomuraea sp. NPDC004702 | reverse complement strand
GTGACCCTGGGCGACTCCGACGGGCTGCTCCCGCTCGGTCTCATCGCCCTGGGCGTGGGCGTCGTGGAGGCCGGGCTGATCTTCCTGCGGCGCTGCCGCGGATCTCCAATGGCAGCGCCGCTGTCGTTGTCCCCTGGTCGCGAGACGGAAGGGAAAGGTCACCAAGCGAAGAGCTAGGGCAATTCATAAGAGACTCCAAGCCATTGCCCGTTCCGGAAGGCGGTCTTCAATCATGTTTCCATCCATCGAGCTGCCACGTCAGTTCGAGACTGGTCAACGCTCGCCTCCCCAACCAGCTTATGTCGCCCTCGGGCGGATACGCTGTAGCGACAAAGAGGTAATCCGGCGGAGAAAACTGCGTCGAGCTCAGCACCGAGAGCGACAACTGTCCAAGTAACTGAAGAAGCGGTTGGCAACACAAGGACTACGAGATGGTCGCCACCGGTTCCCTGGTATCGCCAATCGAGCCGGCGCGTGGACTCGGGCGGAGATCGGCGATGACCGCACCCACGCGCCCATGCCCGACGCCTCCCAGCGTTCACTGGATCAGCCCGTACATTCCGGTCCCCGGCCGCGGCCTCACGGTCGCGTGTCGCGGAATCAAAACGCTGGACTCGCGTCCGTTGTCATGTTCCGGGGCCTATCGGCACTCAACCTCTCATCTGATACTCGCGCCTATTACGACCGGTGAGGAGCCTCTGGCGACGGACACGCCGCCGCTGTCGGCGACCTGTTCAACCGCTTCCTTGGCCGCCTCCAATGCGTTTGCGTTACCGCCTTCCGTCGATCGTCTCAACCGCGGCTTGAATCTTACGCCTATCGGATGTCTTGTCGGTGATGGCGTTCAGCGACGTCGATCAAACTGGCCTTTCGAGCGGCTGTCGTGAACGGCGCCAAGTGGCACGGGCGAAGCCCACGAGCCCACGCGGGACTGGCCAACACGCTCAATCCGAGCTGCTTGCACCTACCACAGTAGTATGGCCATATTTCGGTTACTTGATCGATCGAGTCAGAGCACCGTCCGTGATGGCATGGACCGGCCGTGACGCTCGCGGAACAGTGGCGTACACGCTCGGCGTCCAATTCCGCCGCCTTGGAAGGAGTTCTCATCACGCGATGATCTAACGAGGGGTTACGTGACTTATCCTTAACGCGGCGAGCAAGGCTACGCCGAGCAACCCACCGTCGTTTCCGTGGTGACCGGGACGGACGACGGTTCGGGACCCGATTCTGCGGTGCGATTTGGCCCGGGCTGTGGCGATCGCGGCCTCTACATAGGGGCCTAGGCCGCTTTTGCCTAGGCCCTGTGTTATGTCGACAAGCCCTCCGCCAATGGTGACCAGACCGGGGTTCAGCAAGTTGATCGCATGACTTATGGCGGTGCCCAGCCAGGAACCCGCGGACGCCAGAGCGGTGAGAGCGAACTTGTCGCCTGCCTGGGCCTCGTCTACTAAGTCCCGTAGATCGCGAATGTCGGCCCGACCGCCGAGCGAGGTAAAGTGTCGCAGGATGGCGGGAGCGGCGGCGACCGTCTCGACGCAGCCATACATCCCGCAGCTGCACTCCTTCTGTGTGCTGGCATGCACCTGAAGGTGTCCTAGAAAACCGGCGAATCCATGCTCTCCGGCCATAAGACGTCCTTCGGTCACCAGACCAGCACCCACTCCAGTTCCCACAACCACATGCACAAGCGACCGGGACTCAGTCTGGCTGCAGAACTCGGCCCAAGTCGACGAGCGACCGTCGTTCATGACGTGTATAGAGGAGAGGTGGGGAAATATCTGCCGCAAATCGCTGGACCAATCAATATTGACATAGCCTTCAAAATGCCCCGCATTCAGGACAATTCCCTTTTCATCAACCGATCCGGTGGTGCAGATCGCCAGGTGCTGCTGCGGCGGGACACGATCGCTAGTTTGCTCAGCGACGATGGTTAGCACGGCAGCCCGTAGATCGGCGAACTTGCGCGAGGAGCATTGGACAGGTACGCCGCGTCGCATAACGCGAGCCCTATGTTCCGCCACTTTGATGAGTCCGTGCTTGATCGAAGAGCCACCGATATCAAGTGCGTAAATATTCAATAGAATCATTCCTCATTGCGCAAACCATCCTGTAGATGCATTTTTCGCATCATGCCATGCTCACACCACCACAGCTGGCCTGCGTCGCAACATGCCACGCCACTGCCTACGGCGTCTCCTGTCGCGCGGCTCAAGTCCGACGCTATCAACGAACTCCTCGCCCAGCCAGCTTCGGCAGCGCAAGCCGCGCCTCGCTAGCGGACGATTCCACGATCGCGTTCAAGCGTCCCTCGCGATCTACGACGACGCCATGAACCAAGCCCCTAAATCCTCTTCTCCTGAGGAATCCTCGCAGGTCAGAGACACCTTTCTGTTAAGTAGATCCTCCTGGCCGACTAATCTGTCATGGATCTCGTACGCCGATGCGATGCGAACCCAACCGACGTCCCGCGTACTGGGCCTGCAAAGCCCCGATGGTTGACACGGCGGACTCCGAGTACATCCTGTTCCTTGCGCATGGCACTGAACTATATCGCGTCGATCTCCATTAACACCCGGCAGCATCCAACGCACGTCACTGACGTGATATCAGCGACCTGCCGGCAGATGGTTGTGCTCGAAATGGGGGAGGACGAGGGCCGCGCGGGCGATGTCATTGAGGTGATCTCAGCGAAATAAGCCCGGCGATTGGGATTTCTTGGACGCCGCCGGTGACGTTCCGGGCCTATCGGGAGGAGTCGCCGAAGGCCGG
>NZ_JBSGCE010000180.1:0-2886 GCF_053601695.1 Nonomuraea sp. NPDC004702 | reverse complement strand
TGCCGCTGGTGCTGCTGGCCACGCTCTACTTCCGCTACCGCATGCGCAAGCGGCTTCATCGCAGGCGGGCGATCGGCGAGTACATGCGGCAGGTGGTGCTGCGCTACCTGCCCGGACTGCTGCCACGCGAGAACGACATCACGGTGCGGATGATCCTGCAGCACACCGCCGGGATCCCCAGCTACACCGACATGCCGGAGTTTCCCACCGTCGGCGAGCCGTACCTGAAGCTGCGCTTCACCCGGTTCACCGACGAGCAGCTGGTGGCGGCCGCGCTGGCCAAGCCGCTGAACTTCGAGCCCGGCACGCGCTTTTCCTACTCCAACACCGGCTATCTGGTGGCCGGGATGCTGATCAAGGCGGTGACCGGCAACAGGTGGCAGAGCGAGGTCACCAAGCGCATCATCAAGCCGCTGGGCCTGCGCGACACCTCCGCTCCCACCTACTCCACCTCCATCCCCGGGCCGCACGCCCACGGCTACATCAAGAAGAGCACCGGCCAATACGTCGACATCAGCCGACTCAACCCGAGCATCGCCAGCGCCGGCGGCGCGATGATCACCACCACTAAGGACCTGACGACCTTCCTCCACAGCCTGGCCACCGGCAAGGTCCTCAAGCCCGCCCAACTCACCGAGATGAAGAAGGGCCTGTTCGTCAACCCCCAGATCGGCGCGTACGGCCTGGGCCTGAGGGTGCAGTCCACCAGCTGCGGCAAGCAGATCATCGGCCACACCGGAGGCATCCCCGGCTACCTCTCCGCCGCCTACACCACCCCCGACGGCCGCACCACGCTGGCCCTGTCGGTCAACGAGAAGCAGCCGCAAACCGACCAGGCTCCCTTCGAGAAGGCGATCGACGCCGCCTTCTGCGCCTGAGACCGGCCCTGCCCCGAGGGTTCGACCTTGGGGCAGGGTGCGCGTCTGACGGCAGCCAGGGCGGAGGAACCTGCGGGCAGCCGTCAGCACGAGGAGGATCTTGCGGCGACACAGGCTCATGGCCACGTCTCGCCCCGCCGTCAGCCCGTGCCCGGGAGACGTTCCCCAAGAGCAGGCGCAGCCGCCATCTCTTCCCCACCAGCCCTGCACATCTCGATCGCAGGTTCCTCCCCCCTTCCCGTCACACCACACCGTCACCGCGGAGAACCGATGTCGCCGTCCCACCCCACCAGAGCCGCCCTCACGCCCCCGCCGGCCACCCCCCGGTGGCGCCGCGCCCTGGCCCCGGCCACCGCGGCCGCCGTCGCCCTCAGCGTCCTGGGCCTGGCCGCCGCCCCGGCCGCCGCCGAGGCCGGCGCGCGGGTCCGCCCAGCCGACGTCGTACAGACGGCTCTGGAAGGCCTGGTCGGCACCGGTGGCTTCCCGGGCACTCTGGCTTCGACGCGGGACCGCGGCGGGCGCGTGCGCGACTACACCGCAGGCGTGGCGGACCTGGCCACCCGGGCGAAGGTCCCCCGCAACGGGAAGGTACGCATCGGCAGCACCACCAAGACCTTCCTCGCCACGCTCGTCCTGCAACTGGCCGGAGAGGGCAAGATCGACCTCGACGCCCCGGTCGAGACCTATCTGCCCGGCCTGATCCGCGCCAACGGTAACGACGGCCGCCGCTTCACCGTCCGCCAGGCGCTCCAGCACACCGCCGGCCTGCCCGACTACGAACACGATCTGCTCGGTTCCTGGCAATCGTGGACCCAGGCCCGCCACCGCTACTTCGAACCCCGCGACGTGCTCGACGTGGGCCTGACCCGCCAGCCCGCCTTCGCTCCCGGCACCGGCTGGGCCTACAGCAACACCGGATACATCGCGCTCGGCCTGCTGGTGCAGAAGATCACCGGCCGGCCCCTCGGCGAGGAGATCACCAACCGGATCATCACTCCACTCCGGCTGCGCGACACCTACTGGCCAGGCGTCGGCGAGCAGAACATCCGCGGCCCCCACCCCAAGGGCTACCGGGCCAAGACCAACGAGCCGGGCGCCGAACTAGCCGAGGTCACACAGCTGGACCCGTCCTGGGCATGGGCGGCCGGACAGATGATCAGCACCCCGCGCGACGTCAACCGCTTCCTGGGCGCACTGCTCGACGGCCGGCTCCTCAAGCCCGACCTGCTGCAGCAGATGAAGCAGACCATCGCCGCGCCCGGATTCCCGAAGGGCTGGAGCTACGGGCTCGGCCTGATGAAGATCGAACTGAGTTGCGGCGGCCACGCCTGGGCCCATGGCGGCGACATCTCCGGCTACGAGGTTCGCAACGGCGCCACCGAGGACGGACGCGCGGCCACCGTCGCCGTCACCGCGATGCCCTACACCAAACCCGCCGCCGACCAGGTCAACGCCGCCCTGGACACCGCCCTGTGCGCCCAGCGATAGCAGGCGCCGCAACGCTCAAAGCCCTCCGGTAGCAAGGACGGGAAGAGGCCGGGCCACAAGTTCGACCCGCAGGTGACCTGAGCCGCCGAATCCGGGATGCCAGCGAGCGAAGCCGTCGTCGAGGTCATCGTCGAGGGCGAGCTTGCCGAGCTCATCGGCGAGGGCGTCGTCTTCGTCCTGACCCCAGCCCGGTTCGCGATCGACCAGCACGCGCGCCGCTATGAACCGAACGGCATCCGGCGTTAGTCCTACGTCAACCGCTCGCCCGAAGAGGGCTCTATCGACCGGCCTGCGCGAACGCCGCTAACGCCGGATCACGTTCCAAATCTCTCTGACCCCCGTAGCGGCGAGAAGGGTCAAGCTTGAGGTCACGCTCTCCGCCGAATCGGTCGCCATTCGGCCGCAGTGAGGGCCACCGCCCTCCTCAGGTTGAGCGCCACACCAGCGACAGCCGGGGCGCGACGTCGAACGCCGGCCCATCGGCAGGCTTGACGACGACGTGATCGAGGAGCAGGGCCAA
>NZ_JBSGCE010000179.1:0-2943 GCF_053601695.1 Nonomuraea sp. NPDC004702 | reverse complement strand
ACTGGGGAGAAGACCCGGTTGTCGCGCAGCAGAGCCCACAGCACGTCGACCAGTCGGCGCGCCAGAGCGAGTAGGGCCTGGGTATGAAGCTTGTTTTCATCCCGTTTGCGCTGTTAGAAGGCTCACGAGAGGCCGTCGGCGCGGATACTGGACAGCGCGGCCATGGAGAACACCTGGCGCGGCGGCCGGTTGAACCGCTTGGGCCCGCGGTTGTCGCCGGCGATCCGGCCCGAGTCGCGTGGCACGGGCGCCAGCCCGGCGTAGGAGGCCAGGCGGCCCGCGTGGGTGAAGGCGGCCTGGACATCGCCGCTGGTCGCGACGACGAACTGGGCACCAAGCAGCGGGCCCATGCCAGGCAGGCTTTCGATGATGTGCGCCCGCGGATGGGTCCGGAACCGCTCGGCGATCAGCTTGTCGGTTTCCTTGATCTCCCGGTCCAGTCCGAGCGGCTGCCGGGCGAGCTTGTTGACCAGGATCGCCGTGGTGGCCTCGCCGGGCAGCGCGACCGTCTGCCGGTCGGCTGCCGCCCTCGCGGCGGTGACCATGGCGTCGATGCCTTTGCGCCAAGCACCCTCTTCCTGCAGGAAGGCGGCCAAGCCCTCCTGGCCAGCTTGGCGGACCTCCTCGGGTGTGCAATAGCCCGACAACAGAATCAGCGCCGAGCGGGTGGAGAAGTCGGAGCTGGCCTCCAAAGCGGGGAAGATGCTGGTGAGCAGGTCGCGCAGCCGGTTCACGCCACGCACCCAGTCGGCCATCACATCGGCCCGATAGGAGGCCAGCCGGGTCAGCTCGACCACCAGCTCGTCGGCCGCGGTCACCTCGGTCAGGTCGCCGCGCATGCGGGCGACATCGGCGATGATCCGGGCGTCCTTGGCATCGGTCTTGCCCTCGCCTCGAAAGACCCCGGCCATGCCATTGACCATCCGGCCGGGCACATAGACCACGCTCTGGCCGCTGGTCAGCAAAGTGGCCAGCGGCGACGCGGCGACCGGGCTGATCAGATCCACCGCCCATTGCACCCGAGCGCCGGTCTTGGCCGCGGCTGCCTCGGCACGCTCAACCAGGTCCTCGATCTGCCGCTGGCCGTTGCCGACCTTGACCGACCACAGCTTCTTGCCCGTCGCGTCGAGCGCCACCGCGTGGTGGCTGCTCTTACCCGCATCGATACCAATCCACACACACGTCGCCGTCACCCGGCCCGCCTTCTCGTGTTCGCGGGTCAACCTCATGGACGACCCCGCCGGCAGGTCCCTAAACAGCGACGATTCGCATCAGATCTCAATCAGCGGCCAGGGCGTCCAGAACGACGAGGGGGCTATTCCCTCCAAGCCACAACAGCTGCAGCGGATGTCCATCAGCCACACCCCGTCGCCCTGGGCATCCAGAGCGACTCACTCCAGACAAAACGATCTTAGGGATGTCCATGATGGAGAGCATGGGGAAGAAGAAGCCACGTCCTCGCCGCTCGTTCACGCCGGAGTTCAAGGCCGAGATCGTCGAGTTGTGTCAGCGGGGTGACCGATCGATCCGTGAGGTGACTCAGGACTTCGACCTGACCGAGGCCGCGGTGCGCCAATGGGTGCGCCAGGCCGAGGTCGATGCCGGGCAGCGGGGCGGGCTGACCAGTAGCGAGCGGGAGGAGCTGGCGGCGCTGCGGCGGGAGAACCGACGGCTGCGCGAGGACGTCGACGTTCTCAAGCGGGCCACGGCTTTCTTCGCCAAGGAGACCCGGTGAGCGCGCACCCGTTCATCGAGGCGGAGAAGCAGGGCGGTCACAGCGTCAAGCGGGCGTGTGAGCTGCTGGGAGCCTCCCGCGCCGCCTTCTACGAACGCAGCGGTGGCGCGCCCGGTCCGCGCGCGATGCGCGACGCGGAGCTGGTCGAGCGCATCGCCGAAGTGCGCGCACGCTCACGAGGCAGCTACGGCGCGCCACGCGTCCATGCGCAGTTGCAGCGGGATGGTCAGCGGTGCGGCCGGCGGCGGGTGGCCCGGCTGATGCGCGCGCTCGGCCTGGCCGGACGGTATCGGCGCCGCCGGCGGCGGACCACTGTGGTCGATCCGAACGCCGATGCCCGGCCGGACCTGATCGGCCGTGACTTCGCCCCTGATGCGGCAGCCGTCGATACGCACTGGTGCGGCGACATCACGTACGTGCCCGACCGAGGAGGGTTGGTTGTGTCTAACCACTGTCATCGACATCGCCTCCCGCCGGGTGGTGGGCTGGGCGACGGCCGATCACCTGCGCACCGGCCTGGTGGCCGAGGCCCTGCAGCGGGCCTGCGCCCGACGACGACCGACCGGTCGGTGATCTTCCAGTCGGACCGCGGCTGTCAATATACGAGCGCCGCCTACGCCCAGCTGGCCGCGCGGCTCGGCGTGCGGCTGTCGGTCGGGCGCACCGGCCAGTGCTGGGACAACGCGCTGGCCGAGTCGTTCTTCGCGGCCATCAAGGGCGAACTCCTCGACCAGCGGTCCTGGCCCACCAGAGCTGCGGCCCGCAGCGCGATCTTCGAGTTCATCGAGGGCTGGTACAACCTGCACCGCCCGCACAGCGGTTTGGGCTACCGTAGCCCCGCCGACTTCGAGGCCGCCGCGGCGGCCTGACCACCACAACGATGGTGTCCGTCAAAGCCGAGCAAGCTCAGCCACAACCTCACGGGGTCCGAGGTCCGCGATCGTAACGGCGTGAGCCAAGTAACACTCGAGGTAGGAGAGCGGGGGAGCTCTGCCTGCTCGAATCGCTTGAGCTGGGCAGATAGTGCCACGGGGTGTGGGCCGTGCAAGATCGTCCCCGCATATGTCCAAGCTCGCGAAGTGTCGGCCTATGCAGGACGGTTAGGCCGGGGAATGGGTGTTATACGTAGAACGGTGTGCCGGACGTCAAGCCCGGCCACGTGGCTCAGGTGGATATGACGACGTTCTCGCCTTCATCGAGGCGCTCCC
>NZ_JBSGCE010000178.1:0-2971 GCF_053601695.1 Nonomuraea sp. NPDC004702 | reverse complement strand
GGCCCAGGAGGCCGCGCTCAAGATGCGCGAGGCGTCCCGGTCGTGGACGGAGGCGTACCCGGCGATGGAGTACCGGCACGGCCCGATCAGCATCCTCCAGGTAGGCCCGCACGGCCGCCTTGCCCGAGCCGCTGTTGCGCAGCGTGGTGACGCAGTTCTGGCCGGTGGAGGCCGAATACAGCAGGACGACCCGGCCCTGGTTGCCGAGCGGCGCGGAGTCGATCTGCTTGTAGCCCGCACCGCAGACCTGCTCGGCCGAGTACGGGTTGCCGCCGCCGCCGGTGCTGGGCTTGCCCGGGTCGGCGGGCGCGGGCGTCCCGCCGCCGCCCTGGCAGTTGTTCGACTTCAGCGTCTGGTGGCTGTAGCCGAACGTGGTGCCGTTGAACTTGGCCGCCACGATCTTGCCCGACGACGTGCGCTGCTCGTAGTGCAGGTGGGCGATGATGCCCTTGTACTTGGCCGAGGTGTTGCCCACCTGGCCGACCTGCTGGCCCTGCGCGACGTTCGCGCCCAGGGAGACCGTGCGCTTCTTCATGTGGGCGTACAGCGAGACGCTGCCGTCGGAGTGCCGGATCTTGACCACGTTGCCGAAGCCGTCGGCGGTCCGGTATTCCGACATGATGACCTTGCCGGCCGCCGAGGCCACCACGGTACGGCCCATGTCGGCGTTGCCGTCGCCGTACGAGCCGTTGAAGTCGATCTCGTAGCCGCCGGTGTGCGCGCTGCTGTCGTTGCTGTCGCCGGTCCAGGTCTCGCCGCACGGGAACGGAAGCTGGTGGACGACGGCGGCGCTGGCGCCGGCCGCGCTCGTGCCGGTGAGGGGCAGCGCGGCGATGCCACACACGCCCACAATCAGGGTCTTGATCCGCATGTGGGAAAGGCTGCCATCCTGATCAACGGCCAGTCTAGATCATTCGCAAAGTGTTCACGCTAAAAGTTGATATTTGTCGATATCGTAGCCAGGACTGTGCAAAACGCAGTTTTCGGACAGGGAGGGTCAGATGGGCGCAGGGGAGAACTCCGCCGCCAGCCTGGGACTATCCCCGGCGGGCCTCGGCGGGGCCACGATCCGGTTCACCGACAAGAAGATCAGCAAACTGGGCAGCGACATCGCCGACCAGGAACCGGGCATGGGCAAGATCGAGACGAACACGAAGGGGATCAACATCGAATCCCCCGGGTTCGGCATCGTCGGCCTCGGCCTCTCCTACGCCCACGAGCAGATCAAGAACGGCGCCGGCGACGCGGTCGCCATGGCCAGGTCCGTCCTGAAGGACTACAAGACGGCGCTGGAGCAGCTGGAGAAGAACTACGAGAAGGTCGACAAGGACAACGACGGCCTGATCAAGGAGTACGGCGACGGCCCTCCCCCCGGCGGCGGCATCGATCCGTCCAAGCTGGGCGGCGGCGGTGGTGGCGGCCTGCCGCCGATGAACATGCCCGACAACAAGCTCCCGGACGACAAGCTCCTGGACAACAAGCTCCCCGACAACAAGCTGCCGGACGACAAGCTTCCTGACGACAAGCTGCCGAACGACAAGTTTCCGGACGACAAGCTTCCTGACGACAAGCTGCCGGACAACAAGCTCCCGGACAACAAGCTCCCCGACAGCAACCTGCCCGACCCGAACGCCATCAACGCGAACCTGCCCAAGACGCCGTCCATCGAGGATCAGCTCAACCACAACACCGACGTCCCGGACCTCAAGAGCACGCTCCCGGACCCCTCCCAAACCAAGCTGTCCGGTCTGGACCCCAACGCCCTGAACTCCGCCATTCCCAGCACCGGCAACCTGACCGGCCGTCCCATCGATTTCCCCACCTCGGGCGGCTACGGCGGCTCGTCGGGCCCCGGCGGGACCACCACGGGCGCGGGAGCGGCCGCGGGCGGCCTGCGCGGCGCCGGCGCGGCCGGCATGTCGGGCATGCCGTTCATGCCCATGTCGGGCGGCGCGGCCGGCAACGAGCAGAACCGCGAGCGGGAGAAGCCGGAGTACGTGCGCGGCGACGAGAACGACTGGCTCGACGACATGGACATCGCGCCGCCGGTCCTCGGCGAGTGAGAAGGAAGACGACATGCCATACGAAGAAGACCGCTGGCTGATCCTCGCCGCGGCCGGCGTGGCGACCGCGAACGCCGCGGTGCTCTTCGAGTACCCGCTGGCCAGGAACGTCGCGATCATGGTAGGCGCCCTCGTGTCCAACCCCGGCGCCGTGGCGAAGGCGGCCATTGAGTGGTTGGCGCCCGTCGACGGCAAGGACGGGTTGGACTTCGAGGCCATCAGCGGCGCGATCGTCAAGCTCGCCGAGGAGGTCGCCAGCAAGGAGTACTGGACGGGGCCGGCCTGGGAGGTGTTCAAGAAGTCCGCGGACGACTTCGCCCAGCAGGTGAAGGTGGCGTCGACCTACTTCCAGAACGTCTCCAGCGGCATGGACACGATCGCCACGCTCTACCACTATGCCGTCTACGTCGCCTGTCTGGTGGCCGCGATCACGACGGCCCTCGCCGCCGCGAAATGGCTGACCTTCATCGTCCCCATCTTCGTCGCGGTGGTGATGCGGGGGCAGATCAACGGCATCCTGATCTCGCTCGCCCAGATCCTCAGGGGCATCGTCGGCAAGAACGTCAAGTCCGCCGCCATGCTCGCGGGCATCCTGGCCACGGTGAACGGCATGTGCGCCATGATGACCCAGGTCATCGACAAGGGCCGCCCGAATGCCAAATTCGGGCCCAGCGACCTCGAGTACGTCAGCAACGGGGAGGAGAAGCCCGGCACCCTGCAGCGCAAGAACGGCGGCATGCCTGACTTGACGACGGCCGGCGGCCTCATCTGACCTTGACCCGCACCTCGTCCGGCGGCCCCGCACCTCGTCCGGCGGCCCAACCTGCCCGACGTGCCCGGCTACGAGGCGTCGGCGGTCTACCATCCGGGTGCCCGAGGCGGTCCGGGCCATCGCGGCCGACCTCGGC
>NZ_JBSGCE010000177.1:0-3382 GCF_053601695.1 Nonomuraea sp. NPDC004702 | reverse complement strand
CGCCAAGGCGATCGCCCGCCCCGCCGCTACGTCCGCCGCCATCTGACTGGCCTCCTGCAACGACAAACCCCCGCCCGGTCCTCACGGATCAGGCGTGGGCTAGCCGGGCTTCGGCCCGTCCGCCCAGCGCCAGCGCGATGGCCTGCAACGCCCTGGCCGCAGTGACGCTGTGGCGGCCGTATCGGACGGTCAGCCCAGGGACCTGCTCGGCGAATGTCGCCTTCGCACACGTGGCAGTGCGGCAGAAGAAGCGGCGTACCCCGTGGCTGTGCACCTGCTGCGACGGAGTTCCACAGGATGGGCAGGCGGCCTCCCTGGTGCCGGTTGTGGCCCGGATCCTCACCGTGGTTCCAGATCGGAACACCTGCTCAACGCACACGCCGGCCAGATGAGGGAACAGGACGGCAACCAGTTCCTTGATCAACACGCTGCAGATGTTCGTGTTGAGATGGATGACTACCAGCTGGAACGCCCGAACCGTGATCTACTCAGCGGGCCCGAGCGACTCCACACAGGTAGACCGACTGTTCCAGCAGTTCCGGCGTCACCTTGACCCCAGTCAGGTACTCCGCCATCGCGAAGAACGACTCACTGCTGTGTGCGGCATCGAATTCGACCTGCCGCGCGATCTCGGTGAATTCCTCATCCCATTTGGTGAAGGAGTCGATGTCGGAAAAGCTCGGCTCCAAGGCCATGCGCTCCTGGCCGTCTTCCATCCAGAGGAAGTCTTCAATCCCGTTGACATTGCGGAAATGGGAGACCAGCCGGGTGCCCGCCGACAACCGTCCGGCGATGCTGGGGAGAACGCCCATGAAGCCGTTGGGTTCGACGATGAACGCCCAGTCACCGAGGAGTGCGACCCCGAAGAAGTGGCTAAACCCGGAGCCGAACCTATCGAGGTCGGAAACCCCTGCCTTGATCAGCTCCTTGAGCCCCATGGACGGAAGGCCTTCGGCCCCAGTCCGGGCCAGAACCTGCTCAGCTGTCAGCCCGCGAACGAGGGTGAAACAGTATGCCTCCCGAAGATCGGTGTACTCGTCGTAGACGAACCGGCCAAAGGTGAACCAGGCGTAGTCAGCGGCAGTCGCAATCATGCCAACATGCTGCCAGCCGAGAATGACAGAACGCGGCCACAGATGGGCGCGTTCCCTCTGCGTCAGGCTCCAGCGGGACAGGTGACCGCCAGGAGTCAGCATCAGCAGTTGTCTCGGGGCGGCCGAGGTCTAGCCGATCTTGCTAACGCCGTTGCTAACAATGTCCACAGACACAGGTGTACGCCCCTGGAAACCGATCAAGTCGGGAATGGCGTTGAGCAGGTGCTTCTGCTGGTGGTGGACACTTGTGAACGATCGCGAACTGACAAGCGTCGGATGAACGACAACCCGCCGGCCGCGCACAGCTCGTACATCGGGGGCATGCAGGTGCACGTGTGTTCATGGACCCTGATCCGATCGCATCGCCGCACAACGTCTTGCCACGCCACCTGAAGCACATTCTCCTGAGGAACTGCCAGGTGATGGCTGTGATGGTCGAAGCGCCACGACGGTACGTTCATACCTTGGCCGCCAACTGCGCTTGCGCGAGAAGCAGCCTGACGAAGGTCTCCAGGTCATCCGCGCTCACCGTCTGCCGCATCCCAGCGTCAACGTCTTTGTCGCTGAGCCGAACACCGCTCCGGCTCCCATAGAAGGCGCCCGCGTCGCTCTGGAAGAAGGACCAGCCGGGGAAGCGGGCGCGAAGCGCTACAAGGCAGTGACTCTTGGTTGCCATGTCATGAGCGTAGAAGCTGAGCGAGGAGCCTGCCTACCCCTAGGGATACCGAGGGGTAGCGATAGATCTCTATAGGCGAGTGACGACCCTTGAAGTCCCCTTTCTACGCTTGGGCCTCGTGATCGAATTCGAGCCGGATCGCCCCCGCTGGCAGTAGGTCGCCGACGTCCTCCGCAGACGCATCAGCAGCGGCGAACACCCGCCAAAGTACCTCGTCTCGGAAGTCCGCCTCGTCCAGGAGTTCGGCGTTGCCCGCGACACCATCCGCAAGGCGATCCGCCAGCTACGCGAAGAAGGCCTGATCTACACCGTGCCGAGCCTCGGCAGCTTCGTAAGCCCACCCGGCGAAGCCGAATCCGCGAAGAGCTGAGTCACGAGACCCGGATGAAGTAGTCTCCCGAGCCGTGACCAGCAGGATCGACTACTACAACGCCCCAGACGCGCCGCCGCCCAACAAGCTCGTTCCCTCGGTCAACGTGATCGTCACCGACGAGGCCGGCGCCCTCCTGCTGATCCGCCGCGGCGACAACGACAACTACGCCTAACTGACCAGGGTAAAAACGTTGGAGGGTCCGTTGATGACAGGTGAGAACGGAACGGCCGCGAAGGACACAGCGGGCGGAAAGCAGGTGTTCATGGCGCTGCCAGGGCGAACGGAGGACGACAGGGCATCGTTCCAACAATGTCTGGCGGCCGTGGTCGACTTGTTAGGGATCAAGGTCGCGCCTGAGCCGGATCCCAACGATCAACAGCGCTGGAATCAGCGGGCACGGGCGGCGCTCCGAAAAGCCTGCCGCGATGGCCTGACGCTGCCTGATTCATCCTTCGAGATACTCATCAAGGCGGCCGTCTACGACCCGAACCCCAGCCTCAACCGTCAGTTCATCGAGCCAGCTCTGAACGCATTCGGACGTTGGCGCGTCCGAGCGGCGCTGCTCAACTATCTACTGAGGGGCACCGACGAGGAGCGGGCCGGCGCTGCGCGAGCATGGTACTGGTCGGCTCTGCCGCTTGAGCTCCACCAAGTGCGAGCAGAAACTCTGACCGCTGAGGGCCGAACAGAGCCAGATGACCCATCGGTCCTGACGCGGGACTGGCACCAGGCCGCACTCCAAGAGTTCGTGAATAACGAGCACTTGGACGTTCGGCGATGCCTTCTCCCCGGACTACCGCTCTGGCGATCAGCGTACGCACCGGAGCTGCATGACCTCGTGGACGCGGCAGTGTCAATCGCCCGCTCGCACCCAGACGAGTACATCCGTCATCGAGTGGAACACCAGGTCCGCGGTTGACCATACTCCGAAGGTCTCCGAGATCGATCTCCGATGTCCCGCAGCTCGCGAAACCTGCGCGCCAGCACAGCGCATCCACCCATCCACGACTCTGCGTTGGAAGCCGTGCGCCGACATCGCTACCTCCAAGCAGTCGGCCCCACATCGGTTGAGCCACGAGGCAACCGACATGGGTTGGCCAAGCACGATGGACAATCGGGCATATCCGCAGATCAAGACTGTGATCGCTGAGTGGATGAGGACTTTCTCCACGGTTTCAAGGGCCGTGCCGCCTGCGGCGTCACGGCCACGCGTTGGGCGGTCGCTGGCCGCGCTGCGGC
>NZ_JBSGCE010000176.1:0-3429 GCF_053601695.1 Nonomuraea sp. NPDC004702 | reverse complement strand
GCTTCTCTGCGCCGATGGTACTGCACTCGGGAGGGTGTGGGAGAGTAGGTCACCGCCGGACAATCTTTCAAAGAAGCCCCACACGGATCGTGTGGGGCTTCTTTGCGTTGTGCACGTTTTCCGATGAAGAGCTTCAGGTGGCGCGCAGCACAGTAGGCCTTGGGAGTTCGGTTCCGTGTAAACGCGGCTGGCCACCAGTCGTGTCGTGTCGGCCGGCTCGCGAACACGGAGCTTCCTGTCAGGGCGGTGCGCTGTAGGAGACCCCCTGTGCTGACGCGCTCTCCGGACCTGGCTTGCCCCCTGTTGGATACGAGCACATCAACCCCAGCGACTTCCCGTTCCGACGCCTGGAGGTCGGGCGCGACGCCATATAAAGCCCCGTGAGCCTGCCATGGGGGATGGCGGTGAGCCAATTGCTGCGTACACGGTCGAACCGGCAATTCCTCGGCCGCCTCTCCTGGCAGGAGCGGCGCGCTAGGTGTCGTTCTGGCGCCTTCTGGATCGGTCGCATCAGAGCAGAGCCCCTCTTGGGGCGTCTGGCGCCCAGCAGTTGTGAGGAGCCACCCCTAAGCCGCAGGCTCGTCCGCGATGTGTCTCGGAGAACTCATCGTTCAGAGGCTTCCTCCAATGCCTCCGGAGACACGTGCACGAGAACGTCCGCCAGATGTAGATGAGGATGCCTTCCTGTTCTTGTGTTGCGTGATTTCGGCTATGAGATCACTCCGCGTCTTAGCTGGGATCGTCGTGGGTGGCTGGAGGCTCGTTAACGGTCGGGGGCTTGCTAGGCTGGGGGGAGCGGGCCACCCCCACGGGTGGCCTTCGTCGCGTAAGGCCCGAGGGCGGGCGGCGACCAGCCACGGTGGACCGCCGTTGTGAGTCCGCTGAGTGAGCCAACGAAATGGACCAGAAGTGAACAGTGATAACGGATCGGACGGCGGACAGCGCGGGCGCGGCGACTACGGGGACAGGCGCTCCAGCGGCGGCAGGACTGGCGGATACGGCTCTCGCGGGCGTGATTCCGGTGGCGATCGTCCGTTCCGTTCAGAGGGCCGGCCGCGGCCGTACAACCGCGAGGACAGAGCGCCCCGAAGCGGGGAGGGTTCCCGCGACGAGCGTGCGCCGCGGCGCGAGGGCGGTTTCCGGGACGAGGGCCGCTCCTACCGCGACCGGGACGACCGCGGACCCCGCCGCGAGGGCGGCTACGGTGAGCGCCGCGAAGGCGGGGGCAGCTACGGCGAGCGTCGCGAGGGCGGCGGCGGCGAGCGTCGCGAGAGCCGGTACGGCGATCGCGGGCCGCGTCGGGAAGGTTTTGACCGGGGTCCGCGTCGTGAGGGTTTCGACCGTGGTCCTCGCCGGGAGGGCTTTGATCGCGGGCCGCGTCGTGAGGGTGACGAGCGTCCTCCTTACCGGGACCGGGATGACCGTGGGCCGCGCCGTGAGGGCGATGACCGCCGTCCGTACCAGGACCGGGGGCCGCGCCGTGAGGGCGGTGGCTACGGTGACCGCGGTCCGCGCCGCGAGGGTTTCGACCGTGGTCCTCGCCGGGAGGGCTTCGACCGCGGGCCGCGTCGTGAGGGCGACGAGCGTCGTCCCTTCCAGGACCGCGGACCTCGGCGTGAGGGCGGCGGCTATGGCGACCGTGGGCCGCGTCGTGAAGGCGGCGGTTTCGGTGACCGTGGGCCGCGCCGTGAAGGCGGCGGCTACGGTGACCGCGGGCCGCGTCGGGAAGGCTTCGACCGGGGCCCGCGCCGTGAGGGCTTCGAGCAGGGGCCGCGTCGTGAGGGTTTCGACCGAGACCGTGGGCCGCGTCGCGAGGGCTTTGACCGCGGTCCGCGCAGGGAAGGCTTCGACCGCAGGCCGCGTCGCGAAGGCTTCGACCGGGGCCCGCGCCGTGAGGGCGGCGGGTACGGCGAGCGCCGCGACGACCGCTTCGGTGACCGGGGCCCGCGCCGGGAAGGCTATGACCGTGGTCCTCGTGGTGAGGGCTCCGAGCGTGGTCCCCGTGAGGGCTTCGAGCGTGGGCCGCGTCGTGAAGGCGGCGGTTACGGTGACCGTGGGCCGCGTCGCGAAGGGGGGCCGCGTCGAGAGGGCGGGTTCCGTGACGACCGCGGCGGCGGGCAGCGTCGTGAGGGGTTCGACCGGGGGCCGCGTCGCGAGGGTGGCTACGACCGTGGCCCGCGTCGCGACGACTCCTACGGGCCTCGTCGCGAGGGTGGCGGCTACCGTGAGTCGCGTCCGTTCTCGCGTGACGACCGCGGGGAGCGTCCGGGCAGTGGCACCCGCGCCAGGTACGGCCGGGAGGACCGCGACTCCGACGCCCCGCAGCGCGAGAGGCTGCCCGAGGTGGCACCGGACATCACCGCGGAAGAGCTCGACAAGGAAGTGCGCGAGGAGCTGCGTTCGCTGCCCGGTGACCTCTCCGACCTGGTCGGCAGGCACCTGGTCGCCGCCGAGCGCGCCCTGGAGGAGGACGACCCCGACAAGGCGCACGAACACACCAAGGTGGCGCGTCGGTTCGCCGCTCGCATCGGTGTCGTACGCGAGGCTGCGGGCATCGTCGCCTACCGGGCCGGACACTTCTCCGAGGCGCTCAGCGACCTGCGTGCGGCCAGGAGGATGACGGGGTCCGACGCGTACCTGCCGGTCATGGCCGACTGCGAGCGCGGTCTGGGCCGTCCGGAGCGGGCCATCGATCTCGTACGTTCGCCGGAGGCCGAGCGCCTCGACCGGGCCGGACGCATCGAGCTGACCATCGTCGAGTCGGGCGCCAGGCGTGACCTCGGCCAGCAGGACGCGGCCGTGATCACCCTTCAGCGCCTGCCCGAGCTGCGTGACCCGCAGCCCAAGCCGTGGTCGGCGCGCCTCGCGTTCGCCTATGCGGACGCCCTGGCCGACGCCGGGCACCAAGAGGCGGCGACCGACTGGTTCGCCCGTGCGATGGCCTTCGACGAGGACGGCGAGACGGACGCGGCCGAGCGCTACGCCGAGCTCACCGGAGCCGTCATCGAGGACGTCGAGGAGGACTTCGAGGAAGACCTCGACTCCGAGGACGACTTCGACGACGCCGGCGCCGCCGACGCGGGCAAGCTGGCCGAGGAGGAGGAAGAGGACGACGAGGCCCTGGCCGAGGCGGACGACCTCCTGGAGCCCGAGGTCGCCGAGCGGCCTGCCGAGCCGGTCGAGCCTGCCGAGCCGAAGGACGCCGTCGCTGCTGAGACGGTCGAGCCGGAGGCGGGCGAGCCCGCCGACGGTGGCGAGGAAGAGAAGCCGGCGGAGGCCGGGACGCCGGGGATCACGCCCGCGTTCATCGAGCCGGACTTCGGTGACGTGCTGGAAGTCGAGACGGACGAATCCGCTCAGGACCGGCCGAAGAAGAACGACGAGTAGGTGTTGCCGCTCCGCCGTACCCCTGATGATCAGGGGTACGGC
>NZ_JBSGCE010000175.1:0-3472 GCF_053601695.1 Nonomuraea sp. NPDC004702 | reverse complement strand
CCTCGCGGGGAGAAGGTCGTCCATGAGCGAGATGGCTTCCTCAAAGGAGGCGTTGACGGCCTCGGCTCGTCGCTGGAGCCGTTCCCCGGGATCTTCTGCAGCCTCCTGTTGCCGTCTGCGGCTGATTCGATAGCCGCGAATAGCCAGGAGTAGCCCCAGAGTGGAGGCAAAGATCCCGGACGTGGTCAATAGCCACCTGAGGCCAGGGTCCGTGATGGCATCCGCCGCGAAGGGGAACGCGAACGAGACGAAGATGACGAGCGCGATGGAACCCATCACGCCCAACTCCGAGAACTTGGGTCGCTGCGACATACCCTCATTGTCGCGATATAGCAGGTGCCGCTGGGAAAGGTTTCATGATCGCCAACTGCCGACCGACGTCGGCAGCAACCCCACATGGCTCCTGGCTATGTGTGGCGGCGCTCCCTCTCGTCCAAGCAAGGGGGCGTCGCGCACCAGACCTCTGAACTCGTAAATCCCAACCCTCTGATCCGTAGGAAGCGGCCCGCCGCTCACCCGTGGCCTCCGGCCCGTGCTGAAACAGCGGATGTGGGTCGATGACATGTGATCGCGTGAGGCGGCGTTGCTGTACAGCACTCCTCCGCGAACCGCGGGCATTCGCGCGGGTGGGCGAGCACCGGCCGTGGTCCCTGATGGACGGCGATTTCTCTACACGAAGACGATCGTGGGCGATCCAGCCCCGACATGCCTCCTACCATGCCCAAATTCCTCTAGGAGTGAACCCAGATGGCGTTCCCTTACGTACGTCTTGGCGTCTGCGCCTCTCACCGCCGGGAATGACCATGCCGTTACGCTATGCACCCCCTACCTGGGAAATCAGGCCGTGGAACCATGGGTGCGTTCTCTCGTGCGCCGGAGGCTTAGCATGACGACCGCACCTCGCCCCGTCCTTCAGCCTTCTCCTGAGCGCCCGCCGGCGAACTATCCCGCCCGCGCAGACGCTACACCGGCACCGTCGTCGCTGACCCCGCCGGCGATCGCGCAGCCACCCGACTGGAAATCTTCGGGAATCGACCCGAAAGTTATGTACGACTTCGAACGCGACCTCGGTCAAGCCGAGAACCCTATCGCTCGGGGCGAACCCCACATCCGCTGGACCCAGGCGGTGACGGGCGCTGGGCGACCCGGCTTTATGCGACCTCTCGACGAGGCCCTCTACACCGGCGCCTCCGGAAAAGCGGACGTTTATGCCGCCCCAGCGCACTAAGGTGATCTAAGTGAAATATTTCGGGCGATTGGGGTTTCTTAGACGCCATCTCTGGCATTCCGAGCTTTTCGGGGAGAAGTCACCGAAGGTCAGAAACAAACGTGGAGCCCTCGGTAGAAGAGGTCTTTCCACAAGAGAATCAGCCGTTCGGAAGGCTCCGCGTGATTGCTCATCGTGCCACGCTCGACGTCTCCCACGCACTCCTTCGATATGTCGCGCGGCTCCCGCATGACGAACGCCGGCCGCGGGGTACCCCGCACGGCGGCCGAGCCTTGAGCCCGTTCCGGCAGGCGGTCATGGTGGTGCGCTGGTTCCGCGGCGAGCGTGACATCCCCAAGCTCGGCCGCGACCATCGCGTCTCCCGGGCCACCGCCTACCGCTACATCCACGAAGGCATCGAAGTCCTCGTGGCTCAAGCACCAGATCCGCACCAAGCCCTCGACCGCGCCCACGCCGAGGGACTGGCGTACGTGATCCTCGACGGCACCCTCATCGGCATCGATCGTTGCGCCGAGCAGACGATCAGCGTCAAGGGCGAATCCATCGACGCCTGGTACTCCGGCGAGGCCCACCAGCACGCCGGCAACCTCCAAGCACTCTCGGCACCAGGCGGTCCGCCGCTGTGGATCGTCGAGGTCGAACCCGGCTCCGTCCACGACCTGACCGTCGCCCGCACACGGGTACTGGACGCGCTGTACGCCGCGGCCGCACGTGGCCTGCCCACCCTCGCCGACAGCGGCTACGACGGCGCCGGAATCGGCATTCGCACACCGATCAAGCAGCCGGAAGGCAACCACGTACTCAGCCCGGACAACCGCACCCACAACCGCCTTCTACGCGCCCCGCGCTGCCTCGGCGAACGCGGCTTCGCCCTGCTCAAAGGCCGCTGGCGGACCCTCCAGCACATCACCCTAGCCCCAGCCGAATCGGCGACATCGCCCGCGCGGCACTTGTCCTCACCCATTTCGAGCACGACTACCTACTCGCGATTCCTCGAGATCACCTCAATGAAGGTCCGTTTCGCGACCGTGGTAGCGCTGGGCGCGCTGGCTCTGTTGGCGGGCTGCACGCAGCACGAAGAGACGCCAGTGGACAGGACGCCGCTTCCGTCGGTCGCCGCCCCTCCCTATGTCTGCGACTACATTCCGCTTCAACCAGTACGCCTGGTCACCGGCGTCCGTGATCTAATCACCGACGGGTCTTTCGACCTGGAGGGTGACAAGGACCTGGGCGTCGGCGGCTGCTTCGCCTACCAGGCGACCGGTGACAAGGCGAAGGTCCTGAACGTGACCTTGTCCCCCGGCGGGTCGAAAATGGAGGCGGAATACCGCATTCGCGACGGGGCCAAGCGTCTTCCCGACCTCGTCCCAGGCGCCGTCGGTTATCTCGTGCAGGACGGCAGCGCCTACAACACCCATGCCGCCGCCGTGCTGGTACGCGAGCCGACGCGTCTGATTGTGGAACTCGTCCGGGGGGTTAAGGGACGGGACAACGCCGCGGACGTGGTGGCCCTGACCAAGCTGATCGCGCCCAAGCTGATCAGCGAGGCAGCCGCTCCCTCCCCTTCCTCCAAGGAGTGAACCGATGCCCACCATGGTGCAGAATCCACTGCACGAGGCGCTCCAACAGGTCATCCCCACCATCAGCCGATCATCGGGCAGATGGATACCGATGTCGACCGTCCCTGCCGCATGTTTCGCTCCGGCAAGGTGCGGACCGGCCCCGGAGAAGCAGTTCGACGTCCAACTCACGCAGTTCAGCACCCAGGCGCGGAGCGCAGGACAAGCAGATTGACGAGTTGCGGCAGGCGCTGGCTGGCAGGCTGAGCGAGGTGACTGAGGAGGAAGCCACCGCAGTTAGACGGAGGTACGGACTCTCCTTAGTCCCGCAGGCCTCGGTTCACCGCATCGCGCGCTGGCTGGTGCGATCCGAGAGGCTGTCCCGCGCGTCAAACGAGCACGCTCTGACGGTACTCCGCCCAGGCTCTTGCGTCGTGCGCCTTCCGCCGGCACCGATCCATGACTTTAATCATGGTTGCTCGATGGCAAGACCCGACGAAGGAGGGGCTTGGCGGCGATTTCCCCCGCCTGGGCTTGATCCGGTTTGGCGGACATCCGAGATCAGGGGCTCGTCCCGGAAGGAATCTCAATGACCATGTCAAGCGGCGACGGCTGTGACCTGCCGCGGTGGGACTGGGGAGAAGACCCGGTTGTCGCGCAGCAGAGCCCACAGCACGTCGACCAG
>NZ_JBSGCE010000174.1:0-3531 GCF_053601695.1 Nonomuraea sp. NPDC004702 | reverse complement strand
CCGAAGGGCCTACCTTCATCATTCGCGCAGCACCGCATTCCAAGAGGCACCTACCTACATTCCGCACCTCTCTTCCAACGTTCGTGGCACACCGATATCACGTATCTGCCCGTCGCTGGCGGCCACTTCCTGTATCTGGCCACGGTGGTGGATCTGTACTCGCGTCGGCTGGCGGGCTGGTCCATCGCCGATCACATGCGGACCGAGCTCGTCGTTGATGCGCTGCAGGCCGCGGCCCATACCCGGGGTGGACGTCTGGACGGAGTGGTCTTCCACAGCGACAACGGGGCGCAATATTGCTCACGGGAGTTCGCGCGGGCCTGTCGGCGGCTCGGGGTCATCCGCTCGCGTGGAGCGGTTGGCACCAGCGCCGACAACGCGGCTGCCGAATCGTTCAACGCGTCCCTCAAACGCGAGACGCTTCAGGGTGCGCGCCGCTGGCCCGACGCCCGGACCGCCCGCCTGGCCGTGTTCGGCTGGATCACCCGCTACAACACGGTCCGGCGGCACTCTCACCTGGGCCAGCTCAGCCCGATCGCCTACGAGGCGATGGCAGATAGCCTGAAGGCTGCCGCCTGAAATCGGTGTCCACATTCATGGGGGAAGCCCCGTGCTCGCGACTGAGCGCGGCCACCACGCCGCGGGCGATGAGGTGTTCGGCCAAAGTGCGCGGGCTCCAGGTGGACTGGCCGGTGATACCCCACTCGGCGGGGACCGTCCGGGCGATCAGGCAGATGTGCTCGCGCACCCGCTCACTGATCGCCGCCGGCCGGCCCCCGCTCCATTTTGGGTCCAGCGCATCGAACCCCCGCTCGTTGAAGGCGTGGATGACATCACGCACGTAATCCTCACCGACCTGCATCAACGAGGTGATGTCCGCAACGCTCTGGCCCTGCCCGGACATCATCACCACAATCGCCCGGCGCAGTTTGATGGGATCCTTCGCGCTCCGGGTGATGCGCTGAATCCTCCGACCCTCCTCCATCGACAAGGGCCGGACGAACACATCCGGTGGACGACCACGACTACCTCCACGGTCCTGAGGCAGCCAGCCTGACGGGTTCACCAGCCGAGATCAATTACCAGGTCAACGTTCAGCGACGGGCCACTAGATGATTGATTCCAAGGGGTGGAGATCGGCTGTTCGGCTGCGGACATGAAGCGAGGGCGTCCAAGATCCGTTTGTGACGACAGAACTGAACACCCTCGCGACAGCACTGTATGTGAAGATCGACGATCAGCTGATCGCTTCTCCGGATCTGGCGCCCGAGCGACCCCGGACCGGCCTGCAGCCCCGGCTCAGTGACGCCGAGCTGGTGACACTTGCGGTGTTGTCGGCGCTGCTTGGCTTCACCTCCGAGCGGCGTTGGCTGCGCTACGCCCGCGCCCACCTGACCGGCCTGTTCCCCTACCTGCCCGGCCAGTCCGGCTACAACAAACGCCTGCGCGCCGCCACCGCCCTGGTGCTGCACCTCATCCGCATCCTTGGCCGGGACACCAGCCTGTGGAGCGACGATGTGTGGGTGGCCGACTCCACCCCCGTGGAGTGCGGCCGTTCCCGGCAGACCGCTCAGCGCTCGGATCTGGCCGGCTGGGCCGAATACGGTTACCGCCCCTCCCACTCGCGCTTCTTCTGGGGGCTACGCCTGCACCTGCTGTGCACCCTGGGCGGCCTGCCCGTCGCCTTCGCCCTGACCGGCGCCAAGGCCGACGAACGCACCACCCTGCTCGGCATGCTCGCCACCGACCCCGACCTGCTGGCCCGCCACCGCGGCCAAGACCTGATCGCCGACATGCAGTACTACGGCCGCGACTTCGAGCACGCCCTGGCCACCGAAGGTATCCGGCTGCTGCGTAAGGCACGCAAAGGCGAGCCCCCACGAGCCGGCGCGCACCTGTTCAAACCCTTGCGCCAGACCATCGAGTCGATCAACCAGACCCTCAAGGGCCAGCTCGACCTCGAACGCCACGGCGGACGCACCTTCGCGGGCGTCACCATCCGCGTGATCACCCGCATCCTGGCCCTGACCACCGTGATCTGGCACAACGACAAGACCGGCCAGCCCACCGCCCACTCACTCACCGCCTACGACCACTGATCCCAACCCCTTGGAATCAATCATCTAGACAACGGCTCTGTCGCGGGTTCGGTGGTGATGGATCATGCCGTGACCCGTGCTGCGTGGTGCTTGATGATGATGAGCTTGTACGCACGGTGTTTCGGGGCTATCGCCGCTGGTCGTAGACGACGTGCCGGACGAGGGCGAACAAATTGGGGTACGTGCGCGAGCCCCGGACAGTTCGTCGCCTGTCCGGGCGTTCGGGGCACAGCCACCGTGCTCGACGGGCACGCATGTGCTGAGCGTGGTCGACCGGGTTCAGCTCCGCCATCAGCGCCAGTAGCGCCGAACTTGATGACGTTGTCCTGGTGTCAGGAGATTCCTGCGAGTAATTGGGATCAGGACGTACTCTGAACAGCATGAGTGCTCAGCCTGTCCACGGTGTCACAGCGGACCACCCCAGAGTGCCACGGACGATCGGCGGCATCTCCAACGCGCTGCGAGGCAGCCGCCGCGCGCAGTTCTTCGCCGAACTTCTCGAAGCCCAGCAGGGCCCGGAGCTGGATGGCGTGCTCAACGTCTGGTGGGGGCGCGCGATGCTCGACACCGACCCCGATCGTGACCGCATTCGAGCGGCGGCCGAAGCCGGGACCCTTCCCACTACCACCATGGACGAGGTCCTACGCCGACGGCAGGAGCGCGGCGTGCAGTGAACGAAGACGACCTATGGCCTGTGATCCCTTCGGAGGTTGTGGCTGACACGCTCGCCGACCCATCGGTCTCGGCGGAAGTGTTCTCGACTGTGGCAGCACTTACCGTTGCCATCTGCGAGGACCCATGGCTCGCGGGCAGTGACCAGGTCGGGGCCGATCCCGATTGGCGCGAGGTCCTCATCCCCAAGGGATACGGCATCGCCGAGTATCGGATCGACCGAGAGAATCAGCAGGTGCTGCTTACCCGCATCGTCCTGTTCTGAGTGACGGTGTGAGAGCCTGATCTCATGAACAAGCTGGGTAGAGAGACCTCTCCCTACCTCCTCCAGCACGCCAACAACCCGGTTGATTGGTGGCCTCCGTCACCGACGGCCACCGCTCGGCAGGTGGTCCGGTGGGTGCCGACGAACCCGAGGGCGACCCGGCGCTTGTGCGCCTGACCCGGGAGGTGACCACGGGCAGCCCGTACACCGAGCCGACCCACCACCGTGCGGGTCGCGTGCTGGATCTGTGGCAGACCGGCCGCAAGGAGTGGCCGATCGACACGACGCAGTGGATCACCAGCCTGGACATCGACCTGATGGGGCTTGTCCCGGACGAGGCAGTGACCGTCCTGTGAGGTGCCCCTGATCTTCCGGACACGGTGCCAAGTGGGGTGCTGATTGGTCTGGAAGGAAGGGTTCGTGGCGGGGAAGAACTATTCAGAGGAGTTCAAGGACGAGGTCGTCAAGGCCGTCTTGGACGAGCAGTCGACGATC
>NZ_JBSGCE010000173.1:0-3609 GCF_053601695.1 Nonomuraea sp. NPDC004702 | reverse complement strand
CGCCAAGGCGATCGCCCGCCCCGCCGCTACGTCCGCCGCCATCTGACTGGCCTCCTGCAACGACAAACCCCCGCCCGGTCCTCACGGATCAGGCGGGGGCTGCTTCGCGTTGTACGGCTGGTCCCGTTGTTCGCACGTGAGTGATTTTTCAGCGGAGCTCTCGTGGATCGATGTCGAGGAGGTCCAGGAGATGGAGTTGGAGGTCGGTGGGTTGCGGGATGGTCGGGGGTGACTGGCCGGTGCCCGGGATCAGCCGGATGCAGGCCAGCGCGTCGAGGACGAGTTTGCCGGTGGGCACGGCGGGCCGTGCGGCATAGAGCCCGTTGACCTGATGTCGATCTCGCCGCGTGCGAAGGTGCAGTAGGTCTGCCAGCGGTGGTGGGCGGCGTCGTAGGACGGCGGTCCGCCGCGGCCGTTGACGCTGGATCGAAACAGCGGCCCGGCGTTGTAGCCGGTGCGGGCCAGGTAGAGCTTGAGCAGGGTGACGTAGCGAGGTCGTGCAGCGGGACGGTGCGTACGCTGCCGCCCTTGCCGTGGATGCGGACATGTTCGTCGTCCAAGCGCAGATCGAGATCCTCCACGTAGAGACCGCGGACTTCGGAGGCGCGAGCGCCGCAGACGTAGGCGGTCTCGAACAGCACCCGGTCGCGCAGCCGGTCCAGTGGCAGGTTCTTGCGCGGCCGCCGCGAGCAAATCGCGGCCAAGACCTTGGCGACGTCGGCGACGTCGGCGGCCGCGGCTGGGCGGGGCAGGGCCTTGGGGACCTTGGCGGTATCGATCCGGTCCATCGGGTTGGCCTGCGGTAGATCGTGGCGGACCGCCCACTTGGTGAAGGAGACGATCGCGGCGCGCTTGCGCTTGCGGCTGGCCGGCGACAGCTCGGCGAGCTCGGCCAGGTAAGCGCGGATCGGCGTCGCGGTCAGCTCGGCGATCGCCTCGCCGTGGTGTGCGGCAAACGCGACCAAATCGCCGCGGTAGGCGCGCCGGGTGTGAGCGGAGGCGCCTGGCCGCTCCCGAAGGGGCCACCCGCCGAGCACGTCGGCGCGTAGGCGCCGGCCGCGCGGGTCGTCGTGCTGGAGTCCGGCGGGGATGTCGTAGTCGCGGGCGGTTTGGGCGAGGCACAGCTTCAGAGCACCTCGAGATTTTTGACACCGCAACTCCATGACCGATTTCGTCAGGGCGCTGGACGACGACTCCTTCACCACGATGCCGGAGGATCAAGATCCAGTAGACGTCTTGATCATCTTCACCTGCCGGTCATACCGTCGTGCCCATGCGACATATCGATGACCCGGACATCCTCAAGGTCTTGACCAGCCGCTTCCGGATGAAGCTATTCGGCCGCCTCTGCCGGATCGGCCCGATCACGGTGAGTGAGCTGGCCAGACGGATGCAGGCCGACCCTGGCCAGGTCAGCTACCACCTGCGGCAGATGCAGAAACACGGCTTGATCGAGGACGTGCCGGAACTGGCCCGGGACAGCCGGGAACGCTGGGTGCGAGCATCCATGGGCGGGTGGGCATTAGTGAGGAACTTCGAAGCGCCAGAGGCCAGGGCTGCGGCGCAAGCGTGGACCTCACAGTGGGTGATCGACCAATTCGAGCGGCTGCGCGACTTCGAACGCACGCACATGACGCTTCCGGAGGACTGGCGCAATGCGGCCTTCGGAGGCAGCCACCACCTGAGGCTCACCAAGGACGAGCTCGCACAGCTCGCCGATCAACTCTACGCCGTATTGCAGCCCTGGCGGGAGCTGGCCAAATCCCGTGTCGAATCGAGTGAGCCCGCACCGGACACCCGCCCGATCTTCATCTTCTACCACGCATTCCCAGAAGAACCCTGAGGTGCCTTCTGTGCATCACCTGCATGAAGAGCTCATCCACGCAGCGCTTGCTGAGCGGCGAGCCGAAGCCGCACACCTGCACATGATTCCGCCGCGTTCACGCCGAGCTGTTCTCCTGCGCCTACGCGGTTGGTTGACGGTCAACCTTCGCCGCCTCGCCGATCATCTCGAACCTGCCCGATAGACCGTTCTCTCGACTTTCTAGATCACCTCCTGGAAGGGAGTTCTTACCGGACACTCTGAGCGCGTACGGGTATGACCTGAAGTACCTGTTCACCTTCCTCGATCGGGAGGGCTTGGACTGGCGGGACTTTCGGGCGCCGCACAAGCTGGCTCTGCTGGCGTTCCTGCGGCGGCGCAAATCCGACGATTACCTGCGATGCTCGAAGTTCTTCACCACCAGCGAGTCGTCCCACGACTACGGGATCGGCGTCCAGCTCCCGAAGGTCTCTCCAGCCCCAAAGACATCCCAGGTGCTTAGGGTGTCAAGCGGCGAGTGGTTTGATGTGATGTGACCAGGCGGTTGCTTCGTCGTAGAGAGTGTTGGTCTTCAGGCATCCGTGCAGAATGCCGACGAGGCGGTTGGCCACCTGGCGGAGGGCGGCGTGATGGCAGACGTCGCGGGCCCGGAGCCGGTCGTAGTAGACGCGAGCGCCCGGTGAGGCCTGCAGGGCGGTGAAGGCTTGAGAATCGAGGGCGTCGATGAGCCGGTCGTTGTGCACGTAGCGGGCGAGGACGACCTTCTTCTTGCCGGAAGCCCGGGTGATCGGGCTGGTGCCGGCGTAGTTCTCGCGTGCTTTGGCGTTGACGTAGCGGCCTTCGGTGTCGCCGAACTCTGCGAGCACCGGGGCGCCGAGGACCAGTCCCAGTCCAGGCTGCGATAGGACGATCTCAGCGGCCGGGTGCCGGCCAAAATGGTCCTCCACCTGCCCTTGCAGGGTCTTGATCTGCTCGCCCAGCATGGTGAGGACCGCCACCGCCGAGCCGATGGTGGCGGCGTAGGCAGCGGTCACCGCCGCTGGCTGCCCCAGGTGCTCGGTGCGCAGCGCCGCCTGGATCGCGGCTGCCTTGTCGGCAATGCCCCGGCGGCGAGCTCGTTTGAGCGCGGCGGTGATCTGGCCGATGGTCAGCTTGGACGCCGACACCGGGTCCGGGGCCTTGGCCAGCAACTCCAGGGTGTCGGTTGCGGCCAGGTCCTCGAACGCCTGCAGGGCGGCGGGGAAGTCGTCGCGCAGCGCGTGCCGCAACCGCTGAGCATGGCGGGTCCGTTCCCAGATCAATGTCTTGTGCGCCCGGCTCGCCGCCTTGATCGCCTCGGCTTCGGCGCTGTCGCCGGCCACCGGGCGCAGCTGGTGGGAGTCGGCGCGGACCATGTCGGCCAGCATGTGCGCGTCGGCCGCGTCGCTTTTGGCGCCCGAAACGCTCAGGCGTTCTCGATGCTGTGCCGCCTGCAGCGGATTGACCGCCAGCACCGTGTATCCGGCCGCCAGCAGCGCCTGCACCCACGGGCCGCGGTCGGTCTCGATCCCCACCAGCACTTCGACATCGGCGGCCTCCACATCCTGACCAACCTGCCCAGCGATCATCGCGTGCAGTTTGGTCATCCTGGCTACCCCCTCGGGCAGACGGGCCTTGGCCAGCCTGCGCCCCGAGGCGTCCATCAGCTCGACGTCGTGGTGGGGTCGGCATGGAGCGCGGTGCCGGGATTTCTCCGGGTCCGTTTCTCCATGCCGCCCTCCCGAACCGGACGTGCGAGTTGGCCCCGC
>NZ_JBSGCE010000172.1:0-3832 GCF_053601695.1 Nonomuraea sp. NPDC004702 | reverse complement strand
CGGGCGTTACGGTGGGACACGAGGCCTCCGCGTCTGGTGCAGATTCGACACCTACACCACAGCGGAGGCCTCTCCATTGATCAAGCCCTGGCTGTTAACAACGCTCGTGGTCAATACAGCTAGGGCGACGAGGTGGGGCGCGTTGACCGCGCGCCAGCGGACCTGGGCCGACTCGATCAGCCTGAAAGCCATGGCCAGTCCGGCGGCGCGTGAGCCCGGCCCCTTAGTGACCTCGGTGCGGAGGCGAACGGTGGCGAAGGTCGACTCGATCGGGTTGGTCGTGCGCAGATGCACCCAGTGCTCAGCCGGGAAGTCGTAGAAGACCAGCAGTTCCCCCACGGTGACCTTGGCGACTGCCTTGGGAAACTTGGCGCCGTAGGCGGCCTGGAAGTCCTTGACCGCGGCCTGGGCGTGCTCCTTGTCCTCGGCGTTCCAGATCTCGGCCAGGTGCTTCTTGGCGGCTGGGTGGGCCGACTTCGGCAGCGCCCCCAGCACGTTAGCGATCTTGCGGAGCCGTAAAGAATCAAGGTGTCGATTCTGTGACACGTGGGTTGTCGTCGTGCGGTGTGATGGCGTTCAGGAGCGCGTCGGCGCTGGAGTATCGGGTTGCGGATCGGGTGATGACGTAGCCGGTCTGCTCCAGCAGCGGGTGGACCCAGAGCTTGGCGTTGCCGATCGTTCGTCGGCTCACTTGAAACAGTTCCGCTACGACCTCCCAGGCGCAGACTTTGCGCATGCCGAGGATGACCGCCAGGACGCGCTCGGCGTCGGTGATTTTCTCCTGGAAGATGCCTCCGCGGGCGCCGGCCTGCCGGTCACCGCCGCGCTGGCGATGCTTGCGCTGCTCGGCCTCGGCGGCCTGCCGCAGCGACAGCCGCTCGATCAGTGCGGCCAGTTCCGGGCGGCTCATCTCGGTCAGTGCCGGATCTCCCAGCAGCGCCAGCCGGTTCGGTCGTGTCGGGACGGTGTTGCTGTCCAGGAAGTCGCGGAGCGCACCGGCGCTGGGGAAGCGCAGCACGGTGGGGTCGATCTTGAGTTTGCGGGCGACCAGTAGCTTGCCGGTCTCGGTGACCGCTTGACCGATCGGGGGCTGGCTGATCTCGAGCATCTCCGACAGGACGCGCTGGGAGCAGATCTGGCGGAGATAAACGATGGCGATCAGGACCTTGTCGGCGTCGGTAAGCAGGGGGCGTCCGTGGTTGGCCTTGGCCTGTCGGCGTGGGCCACCGCGGATTTCGAAGTTACGCTGCTCGGCCAGCGCCGCCTGATCCGAGGCCAAAGACGCAGCCAGCTCGTTCAGTTCCTCTCGGCTCATCCCGGTCAGCCGGGGATCGGCCAGAGCGTGCGGGCTTTCGGACCGGATGCGCGCCCGGTCGCATAAGGGCAGGTGCGGGTTGCCGTCGGCCGGGCCGATCGTGTAGTTCCAGGCGCCGCGCTCGATATGCGGGACGATCGGCAGCATGCTCATCCGCTCGGCGGACACCGACACGCCCAGCGGGTAAGCGTTGGTGTCCAGTTCGGCCGCGACGGTCAGCCCGGTGCGGGTGCGGGTCGCGGCGATGCTGTTGACCACGACCTCGTGGCTGGTCAGGGGCCTACCGCGCCAGTTCATGGTGATGTGCGAGAACAGCCGGTGCTCTATCTTGTTCCACTTGCTGGTGCCGGGCGGAAAGTGGCAGACGGTCACCGCTAGCCCGGTCTCAGCGGCGAAGTCGGCCAGTTCGGCCTTCCATCACTGGTAGCGATAGCTGTTGGAGCCCCCGCAGTCCGCCGTGATCAGCAGCCGGCTGGCGGTCGGGTAGTCCAGGCTGCTGCGGCCGCGCCACCAGCGCCGGATCCACTCCACCGCGAACGCCGAGGTGTCGTGATCGACTCCGACGTTCACCCAGCCCGTGTCGCAGGCCACGTCGTAGATCCCGTACGGGATCGCATGCGGCACATCCGGGCCGGTGAAGAAGAAGCTGTGGTCCTCGACCCGAACCGGATCGCCCTTGGGCCGCCACTGCCGGCCAGCGTTTGGCAGATCGCCCAGGTGCTCCTTCTTCTTCGTGTCTACGCTGATCACTGGCTCGCCGTCCGCCTGATGAGCCTTGACCTGCTCGTTGATGTCATGGAACTGCGCGTCCCGGTCCGGGTGCTGATTGCCTTCCAACGTCTTGGCATTGGCTTGCGGACTGAAGCCTTGTTTCTTCAACAGCCGGCCCACCGTCGGCGCCGAGACTGGATGGCCTTGCCCGGTCAGCTCTTGTGCCAGATCGCGCAGCGACTTGGTGGTCCAGCGCAGCGGCGACATCGGATCCCCACGCTCATCCGGCTCCACCAGCGCCAGCAGCGTTGGCACCAGATCCGGGTCCTGAGCTTCGGCGGCCTTGCGACCTCCACCACGACGACGGACGCGGCCGTCCGGCAGCGGATCCTCGCCGGCCTCCAGCTCGAAAACCCCGGCGCGGACCGTAGTTTCGGACACTCCGGCCACCGCCGCCACCGTCCGCACCCCACCATGCCTGAGCAGCCGAGCCTCCTGCCCCATCACCAGACGCCGCTGCCGCTCGTTCAAATGCGGAAACAGCACCCTGAACCGCGAGACGAGCTGATCGCGGACCTCGCTCGGTACGCCCATACCAAGTCAACGAGTTCAAGATCGAAAAGCAACGCCTTATTTCTTGACGGCTCCTGTGAAACCAGCACCTTTGCTCCTTGGCCTGCGGAAACACCTCCCGCAATGCCGACCAGAAGCCAAGCCCGCCATCGCCGATCGCGAGCACCGGGGCGCGCATGCCCCTGAGGTCGCGTAGTGGCCGCCGGGGGGTTGTCGAATTCGATGGGTGCGCCGATCCAGGTGGCGATCTGGTCGATCTCGGCGCGCATGTCTCGTCGGCCGCGTGGGTGGAGAGGTATTGGAGGGTTGGGTCTGGCGGAGCCGACACATCGAGGTGGGTTCCAGAAGGATGGTCAGATTGAGCAGGCATTGATCAGTTCTCGGCGGTGGTCGCGCATGACGTTGCGACCCCCACTACCGGCACACGAGCTGTACCTGAGTGAGGTCCGCCCCACTGGAGTACCCGGTGCCTAGTGGAGATCGCGTTCGACAACCTCAAGGTCGGCACTTCGGCCATCCTCGCCGCACCGTTCATCGCCGAACTTCGAGACCCCGACTGGATCTCCCGCCTCACCAACCGATGCGCGGCCAAGGGCATCGATGTGGCCGTGGTCTGTGTACGCTGCGACGCCGACTCCATGCGCGAGTACATTGAGGTGCCCCGCGTCCTCCGGACACATCCCCAACTAAGGTTGAGGGAGAACCGGAAGGGAAGGCTGTGGCGGGGCGTAACCGACGAGTCAGCCAGGAGTTCAAGGACGAAGCCGTCCGCATGGTGCTGGACGGCCCGCGGCCGGTGTCGCGTGTGGCCAAGGAACTCGGCATCCACGACACCACGCTCGGAAATTGGGTGAACGCCTATCGGCGAACCCGGGGCGATGACGTGGCGCTGGCGCGAGACGTGAGCGAGAAGAAGAGCGAACGGGAACTCGCGCTCGAGCGGGAGAATCGCAAACTTCGCGAAGAGAACGAGTTCTTGGAAAAAGCCGCGGCCTTCTTCGCGCGGGAACAGCGGTGACCGCCAAGTACGAGCTCATCGATGCGGAGAAGGCTTCTTACGCCATTGTGGACATGTGCTCGTGGCTGGGCGTGTCGCGGTCCGGTTATTACGAGTGGCGAGGGCGGCCGTTGTCGGCGGCCGCTGAACGTCGTGAACGTCTGAAGGAAAAGATCGAGACGTTATTCGAAGACAGCCATCAGACCTACGGGTATCGGCGGATCCACGCGGCCCTG
>NZ_JBSGCE010000171.1:0-4057 GCF_053601695.1 Nonomuraea sp. NPDC004702 | reverse complement strand
GTGCGCGCTCAGCCCCGCGGCCGCATGCGCCGCTACGGGTTCGCCTACCTGGCTGACACCCGGGGGATGCGGCCCGCGCCGGTCCGGGTCGGGGATCTTCGGCCGGCTGTCTCCCGACCTTACGTTTGGGTGCCGGACGGGTTGCTGGTGGCGGAGTGTGGTCGTACGTGGGCTCAGTTGGAGAGTTGGCTGCGGGTGACGCTCGCGGACGGGCGCTGAACATGCTATCGAACGGTTGTTCGTGTTATTGACCTACCTTCGGATAGGAGCGATCCTTAGACATAAGGGGAAAGTGGAATTGGCCTACGGTTCCGGCGATCACCTGGCAGAGTGACGACGCCTGCCCGGCCATCACCGCCAGGCAGAGGTCACCTCAGCGACAGCGAACCGTAGGAAACATCCATGGCAACCCGCCTGACCCCCAGGGTAGGGATACGGTGAGGCGCGTGAGAGGAGGCGGCGACATGGTTCACATCGAAGACGTCGCGGCCTACATCCTCGACAAGCGCGGCCCCATGACAACCATGAAGCTTCAGAAGCTCTGCTACTACTCCTTCGGCTACCACCTGGCCTGGGAGGGCGAGGAGCTGTTCCCCGAGCGGTTCGAGGCATGGGCGAACGGCCCGGTCTCACCCACCCTCTACAGCCGCCACAGGGGACGCTACGAACTGCGCGCCGGCGACGTCCCCGGAAACCCCGAAGCCCTGGGCCGCGGCGAGCGCGAATCCATCGACATCGTGCTGGAGAACCTCGGCGGCCTGTCGGCCCACGACCTGTCCACCATGACGCATCGTGAACTGCCCTGGATCGGCGCCCGGCAGCGAGCCGGCGTAGGCCCGCTCGAGCGCAGCACCGAACCGCTCGGTGTGGCAGAGATCTACGAGTTCTTCGACGCCCTCGTCAGCGCCGATGGGGAAGAGTAAGAAGAAAAAGGTCGCAGGCCAGCACACACCGGGAGCGGGCACGCGTGGCCCCGTCAAGCCTTTCGTGTCCTCCGCGACCGTACTGCGACTTCCCAACGCCGACATCTCCAACGAGCGGATCTGCTGGCGCTTCTGCCACGCGGACTCCGACGGCCCCTGAGGGGCGGCGACCTTCCGATGGCCGACATCATGACCAAGCTCGTCTCCTTCGAGTCCATGACCATCAACGAGCTGTTCTCCAAGGGAGACGAGCCGGGCAAGCACTACGACGTCGAGGCGCTGCCCACCAGGCAGGCGCACGACCGTCTGGAGACGCTCGGCTTCTCGGACATGACCCGCATCTCCCCCCTGCGGGTGGGCGGCCCCATACGCCTGTACGGGTTCCTGGAAGACCACTGCTTCCACATCCTGTGGTGGGACCCCACCCACGCCGTCTGGCCGAGCAAGAAGAAGCACACCTGACCGCGTGGGGAGATCCAGCAACCTGCGGACCTGGGTCCCCCCGCGCCCCTGCCCCCCGGCACTACACTGACCGGTAGAGCCGCTGGTTGTGGGCCGGTCCTCCAAGATCATTAGGGGTTGTGGCCTGTCCTGCCCGCTGATCGCCAACGCCAGCGTCACCCGGGTCGACGGCTGCGGCCGCCCCGTCTGCGGCGACGACAACGGATTCGTCTTCGACTGCTTCGCCAGCCTGGCGATGAACCGCAACGTCGAAGAGGGAACCGAGGTCAAGTACAAGGCCGCCAACGGCCGCGTCGGCGGATACAAGCGCGGCTGCCCGAGCTTCCTGGGGGTCGACGTCGAGCTCAACTTCTTCGCCGTCTCCCCGGAGCTGATCGAGATCATGACCGGCAGCCCGGTCTACCACGACTTCTCCGGAAACCCGATCGGCTACGACGACCGCTCCCTCTAGCGCGACTCCGGGTTCGCTCTGGAGCTGTGGGCCGAGGTCCTCGGCGAGGACGTCCGCCCCGAGGAGGACACCGGCGACGGCGCCTGGGTGTACTTCCTGCTGCCGTGGATCACCAACGGCCGACTCGGAGACCGCGAAGTCGGCGGCGAGCGGGCATCGCTCCCGCTGACCGGCGCCACCCGTATGGACCGGACCGTCTCCACCTACCGCGAGGCTACTCACGGGGGCTCCGCCGCAGGGCTCTCGTTCGGGGCCGCGATCACGAGCCCGGCGCCCCCGGCTCTCCACTACGTGCTGGTTCGCCGGCGGACCCGGCTGGGCGAGCCAGAATCGCGCACGGCTGGCCTGGACGATTAGATCGCGTTCAGATCTTTCCCTCGTGGCCTCACCTGTTGAGCCAGTTCGCTTTGCGCTTCCAACGCCGCGAGAGGGTTCTTCGTCCAACGTTTTCGATGGCCCAGCCCGACTTGTCACAACTCCGCGATGTACTCCGCCATGGTTCTGAGTTCTCCACGCAGGGCCTCCACTAGCATCGTCAATCGTGGTTCCCCGACCAGACGAGTGCGCCGCTCCCGCGGATACGCGTCCCGTTCCTTTATTGGTTCCGAAGTCGGGGCGCCCGTGGCGGGGTTCACGGAGCCAGTCCGCGCCGAGGTGCTGCGCGCCCCTTGGTTCGCCAGTCCTCGTCCGCTTCGGCTGCGCTCTCCCAGAGCAGCGGGTGCCTCGTCACCGCCTCCTTCCGCGGGGTCGATGACGGCGATGAGGCGTCGGTGTCCGGCGTAGGGGGCATGAGCATCGTCGGTCGCGTTCCAGAACTCATGGCCTGGCCATCGCTTGACAGATCGGCGAGCACCGGCGGGGGTGAGCCTTGGATCGGGTTGGGTTCGATGAGGAGGGCCCATTGCGCCAACTCCCCGGTGAGAGCGCAGCCGGAGTACCGCAGGAGCGCATCGTGGGCCGCTGTGACGGTCTCGGGGAAATCCCGGCGGGTGATTGGTCTGAGGCAGGCCGCCGATTCGCCGTGGCGCCTCTTCGGAGTCAGGGCCATCGCACCAAGTCTGACATCGGAATGGATCAGGAACGATGGGCGTGGCTGATGTTGATCATTCTCGGCGGCTCCGCGACCGCGTAGTCGGGGTGCGCGGAAACCGGTGGCGGGCGGCTGGTCATCCGCCCGCGTCCTACCACGACATCGCCTGATGCCGCGCCGCGCCTCCGACACCGCCTCGCTGCAGGTCGCCGTCATCGTAGTCGCCAGCGCGCATTCGCGGCCTCAGTACCTGACAAGTGTCCTCGGCTGGACCTGCTTCCGATGGACCGTCACCGGTCAAGAAGGAAGGTTGAGCGGGTTGGTCACGACCAGGTCGAAGTCCCCCCAGTAGCCGTCGATCCAGGCGATCACCGGCCGTCCGCGGGCGTCCAGTGCCATGGCCAGTCCCGGGCCGGGAGCGCGTGTGCTCTTGGCCACGGGTGTATGCGTGCAACGGGTGCCCCAGCAGGAGGCGACGACGATCTGGCCGGAGCCAAGGTCTTGATAAGCCACCAGGGCGCGGCCGGCCTCGTCTACCGCCAACGCCGGGGGCATGTGGTCCTTCCCAGGAGCGGACAGGATAACGGTGTCGGCCTGGGAACACGAGAGGTTGCGGCAGTCGAGCAGCCTGACCGATCCGTCGCCCGAGTCCCGGTAGGCGATCAACGGGCGGCCGTCCCTCCTCACAGCCAGGGTCGCGCCGGTGGTGGGGTCACCGTCGAGAATCGACCTCCCCGTCCAGCCGCCCTGAACCGGATGTTCGACGCGTACCGGGTCGCAAGAGTTCTCACAGGTGATGACTGCCAGGGAGCCGGTCCTCTCTTCGAACCGCACGACCACGGGGGTGCCGAGAGGACCCTCGGCGACAGCCAGGCCCTGGTCGTGGGACACCAACGGGATGGAGGAGAGGTCGACCAGGTCTTTCGTCTGGGATTTGGCGCAGGTCAAATCCTCGCAGGCGCGGACGGAGATGGTCTCGCCCTCCTTGCCGTTCGTACGCGCCTGAGCGATCAATAAACCCTGGGAGCCTCTCGGCGCGAGGGCCACCATTGTCTCCCGGTCCTTTGTCTCACCCAGGGACCTGCCGCCGGCCGGGCCTTGACGTTGAGGCTCTCGCTCGCGCCCGAGCGCAGCAGGAGCAGGGCCGCGAGGTTCACCACGAGGCCGATGGCGCCGACGACGAGCATCGGG
>NZ_JBSGCE010000170.1:0-4170 GCF_053601695.1 Nonomuraea sp. NPDC004702 | reverse complement strand
GCTCTCAGGCAGGCGACCCCGCGGACGGACGGCGGCCAGAGCACGACCTGGTCTTGGGCGCCGTGGTCACGTTTTAGCGAGCCGGCCGCGAGATGACATCAAGGGCTCGCCACGCTCGACTCGACGGTGAAGCGTGGCGGGTCCGTCTTCTTTCGTTTGGGACGCGTCGGCCGGCCCATCACAGCGCGGCCCATGCTGGCGGCGGAAGGAATCCGGGCAGGAGTCATGAGGAGTGACGTGGGGAGAGTCCTCCTCGCGGGTGACACCGGATGACGCACAGTCGAGGCCTGCCGGCGTTTCGCGCGACGCTGGCGTCGGCGTGTCAAATGATCGACGGCAGTCCATGTCCTCTACCTAAGCCCGGCGCGCGGCGTCGCGACAGTGTTCAAAAGGGGTTCACTTCGGCGACGCGGCCGCTGGCGCCCGCGCGTGGGCGAGATCGGGTGTGGGTATGACCTGGCCGCCCGTCACGCCGAGTCCGCCGCCTGGCGGCATGAGGATGCGGGCCAGCCGGTCGAGGCCGCGCGCCGGATCGCCACGCCGCCTCTCTGGCCCGCGAGACCGACGATGAGCTCATGTACGCCTGGAGAAGGTCACACCGCCGTCAGCGTGCTGGGACCGGCTGGCACGCGGGTGAGGTGATCGGCTTGACCGAAGCGGCCTCGCGCCGGACCGGCCGGCCGCAGATCGTGATGGGTGCGGCCGAGCCCGCGGCCAGCTCGAGGTCACGCGTTGGACGGGCGGGAGGTCGTGCGCTTGAACCCGCGTGATGAGGCGAGCGGGCCAGCGGGCCGAGTGCCTGATGACGGTGACCCGCGCGTGGCTCGGCTGGTTCGGCACGCTGGCGTAGGTGGATGTGGCTAGGACGAACCGTTGGAGCCATCTCGGTAGGTGGGCCTGGGCGGTGCGACGTGTGGGGAGGCGCTGATGAGGCCGCCGGCGGCCTCATCAGCTCAATCGCGGTGTGGCGCTCGCTCGGCCGGCCACGGCCCACACCGAGGCAGGCGGCCCTCGAGCGGGCCGTCCAGCGGGTGGTGGCGATCGCCCGCGGCCATGGGATCGTCGCGGATCGTCGCCGTGGTGGCGGGCGTCAACGCCGCGTTTGTCGCCCATCGCCGGAAGCCGGCGCGCGGCTTCGCGCGTCGCCCGGCCAACGCCTCGGGTCAGCGATGGCGTCGCCAATCGAGGTGGCCGCGGGCGCGTCGGGCGATCGCGCTGTCGGCGTCCGGGCTGGATTCCAGCAGACCCCATCGGCCCGTTGTCCGCGTCGTGTGGCACACGGGCGGCCGTGTGGCCGGTAAGGGCTACCACGAGCCCAAGGGCGGCGCTCACGCCGAGCGCGAGCCGCTGGGGCCGCGTGCGCGCGAAGAACGGCGATCGTGGCGCTGGAGCCGTGGGATCCCGCCGGTCACGCGCCGGCGTGGCGGGCGCCGCCGTTGGAGGCGCGGATGGCGCCTGTCGTCGTGGCCATCACCGATGCCGCAGGCCGAGGCGGCGAGGGCTCTGACCCAATGGGGCGCCGAGGCGTGGAGGTGTCGCTGAGCTGAAGGGTCGCCGGCGCTCTCGCGGAGACCTGTGTGCTGGCGGCCACGGAAGCGTTGACGGTCTTGGGGTGTGGAGGCCGTGCCTTCGAGGGGCCGGGCTGGCGCTCACGTGGGTGCGTGAGAGGGCGGCGAGAGAGCGGGCGGTGCCGCTGGCCTCGTCGCCGCCGCTGGAGAACCGCTGGGGAGGCGGGCGCGGTCATGGAAGCCTCAGGCCGGTTGAGGGAGGCGGTGCCTGAACGCCGCGGCGGTGGGAGCGTGCCGAGGCGGCGCCGCTGGTGGAGACGCTGGTCCTCGCCGGGCGCGTCGCCTGCTTTGGAGGCGGCGGCGCCGAAGTGGCCGGGCCTCCCTTGCCGCGGGAAGGGGCTCATCGGCCAGCTGATCGTTTCAAGCCCGGCCCGGCTCACCCGCTCGGCCGGCCAGTGTCGGAGCTGGGGTCGCCGGCGGGCTCGCGCATGGAGCGGCCGCGGCGATAGGCCGGTCATGCGCGCGTGCTCGCGCACGGAGACGATCTGCCCGGTGACGACGCCGTTCGGCTGATGTGAGGGTGTTCGCCCGCGCGGTCCCCCGCCGAGGGCATGTCCACCGGCGGGTTCGACGGTACCTGGGGACAGGCCCGTTTGTTGAGGCCGGGGGCCGCGCTCAGCATCGCGGCCCCCGGCCGCCGCCCCTCGGCTGGACCCTGACCTCGGGGCGGGGACGCCACGGCACCACTGGCCTGTTTCTGGTCAGGGTGTCGCGGCGAGGTTCGTCCTCATCGGCTGGTATGTCCACGCGCGTGTGGCGCGAGGCGATGAGGTCAGCGGGCGGGCAGCGTCGCGTTCGCGGCCAGGCCTACGAGCGCGCGTTGTTCGGCGGTCGTAGGGGGCTGGTCACGTGCTGTGCGCGCGGCGATGATCGTGTGCTGGCCCGCGGCGATCTCACCGCGGACGCGCAGCCCGGCCTGGCGCAGCAGTGTCGCGTACTGGGCCTTGGTGCGCGCTCGTCCGCCGTGGGTGCGCGTCATCAGCAACAGGTCGAGCGGGATGCTCGAATGTGGGACAGGGTCGTCGGGCATGACGGTCTCGACCAGCCAAAGGACGCTGTCCGGGCCGGAGACGTCCATCGCCGCCGCGACCCGGGCGAGCAGGTCACGGGCCTCGCGATCGTCCATGTTGTGGATCAGTTCGGGCATCACGTACAGCGGGCGGAATCCCGTGGGAATCTTGACGTGTTGGTCGTGGCCGCGGCTCACCGCCCAGCGGCCGGGGTCGGCCATGCGGTCCAGCGCGTTAGCCGCGGCGTCGGCGTCGTGGCCTCGTCCGACGTGCACGCCTGTCGTGTGGGGGTGGCGGTGGAGGATCTCGGCCAGCAAGATGTGGCCACCGCCAATGGTGATCACTGTGCGGATGTCGTCGGTCTGGTCGGCGATCGCGTCGGTGATGGCCGGCGCGATCATCGCGCTCTGCTGCGCGTGGTAGGCGGCGATGATCTGGGCGGCGCCGGCTGGCTGATCCGCCATGAGATCCTCCGGGGCGCGGTGGCCGGTCAGCGCGGCGGGGGTGCCGGTCCGCACGGTTTCATGCATGGTGGCCAGCGGATGCCACCAGGGGGGCAGCGCGTAGGCCATCACCGAGGGCCACAGGGACATCTCAGCGTCGGTGTCGAATCGGCTGAGCAGGAGTCCGGCGCCGCTTTGCCGGTAGGCGCCGCCGGGCGTGTGGTGAAGCCACTGTCGCGCGGCCGCGATCCGCAGCAGCTTTTCGAGGTCCTTCAAGGGTAGGCCAGGGCCGGCACCCTCATCGGCGCGGACCCGCTGGCACCAGGCGCGCACGTCGCTCAGCTGCGCGGGACCATGGTCAAGGAGATCGGGAATGCGTAGCGAGCAGAACGTGTGGAGAGCCTCGAACAGGTCGAGCCTGTGAAGGATCACGGCGATCGGGTCGCTGAGGTCGCGGCTGGGCATCGGGCGGAAGGGGACCGCGCCGTGCATTTTCCGTGTCCGCGGCGCGGCTCTCATCAGGACGGTCCGCGTGGGGTCGGGCATGCCGCTGCGAAGCCTGGATCCGATGTCCGTCAGCTCGTAGGCGCCGCGGGGGTCGCGGCGAAGGAACCCGTAGGCGTGGGCCGCGCGCAGCACTCGCCGCAGATAGTCGTAGCTGAGGCCGGGCGCGCACATGATGGAGATCACCCATTCGGCGAGCCCGTCAGCCGGCGCCGCCGAACGCGCGAGCCGGTCGGGGAGGCGTAAGTCGCACAGGGTGTAGACGGCGGCGTAGAGCGGAAGATTGTCAAGAATCAGCTGAAGGGCCTGACGGTGCTCGTTGCCGGGGGCGGGCTCTACGGTGTCGGCGATCTGCGACGCGGCGCTCATATTGGTGCCCTTACGACGAGGGGGTTGATGGCGGTGACGCGGGCGACAGGGCATGCGGCATGGCGGAGTGGGGGCATCCCCCTATGAGGCTGAGGTGATGTCGTCGATGAGGATCGACGGCCGTGCCGGCCACGTCGCCCCGGTCGCGGGAGGCTGAGGGGTGGGGCGCGTCAGGGCGGCGCGGGCGAAGGCACGGCCCGGGTCAGCCCGACCCACGCCGCTGGCCGCCGCGGGCACGACCGTTCGGTCCGCCGGGCGGGCCTGACCCGCCCGGCG
>NZ_JBSGCE010000169.1:0-4332 GCF_053601695.1 Nonomuraea sp. NPDC004702 | reverse complement strand
CAGCCCGAGCAGAATCGGCGACATCGCACGCGCAGCGCTTGTCCTCACCCATTTCGAGCACAACTACCTACCGGCAATTGGCTGAGATCACGTCATTGCGCCTTATCGAGGCCGAGCGGGATTCTGTTGCCGCCTACTTCCGGGACGCAGTTCGACGCGGCCTGGTGTTCCGGAGGCTTCGCATCGTCGAATTTCCCGTGACTCCGTACCTCCAGTGGGAGATGAACTCCTTCCGGCTCCGATCCGAGCTGGGCGAGGAGGTCCGGGTACTGGACGCCCGGCAGATCGCCGATCTGGAGCGCGATGGGCCGCTGCCCGAGATCGTTGTTCTGGGAGGTTCGGTGATGTACGCCGTGATCTACGATGAGGAATTGAAGGGAGCGGGCGCGCGCCGGTTCATCGATCCCGAGCAGATCGCGATGACAGTCACCGAATTCGAGTTCCTATACCGCGAGGGCGAGGAGTTTCCGCAGTTCTTCGAGCGAGAGATCGCCTCGCTCGGACCGCCCACAGTGCGCTGAGACGCCAGCCAGTACGTTGGCGCATGCCCCGTGACCACGACCCCAGGCCGAGGCAGATTCCACGTCGGCGCGGCTGATGGCGTGGAGCGGCGGAGAGTCCTCTGATATCCGCTGGCTGTACGGACCTGGGAGACTATACACGCAGCTGGCGGGCGGGTTGCCGCCGAGTGCCGTATGTGGCCAGCGGTGATTGGATGCTAGCCCTCGCCATGACGGTCGGGCACAGCGCCCGCGATCAGCGCACGGCGGCGCCCATCTTCCCGCTGTAATCGAGCAGGTACCGGTCTCCCGACAATGTCAGGGTCCGCCATCTCCATCAGCCGCTCGCCCGCGTAGTATATCCGCCGGACCGAGGTCACCACCGGCGTTGACGGCTCTTGCAGAGCCGCATGACGTGGGCGTTCAACGAAACGACGTGTTCAAGACCGTGGCGGCGGCCCACGACGGGCTCAGTGAGCTGTTTCGAGCCAGATGACGCTGACCACGATGGGCATGCGCGGGGCGGTGGCGGTGTAGCGGCGAAGAACGGGGCATCCGGTCAACCTGGCGGGCCCCCGCATCCATTGTCGCGTCGGCGCACCGGCCAGGAATGATTTTTTCAAACGTCCACCGAGAAGTGGATCGAGAAGCGCAATCAACAGCCTTGCGAAAGATTTGGCACCGCGGATCGAACTTCATCACATACCGCCACGCCGGGCATTACGCAGCAGTAGAGTGATGATCACACAGTTACACGAAGCCGCCGGGAGAGAAGGGGCCCACTAGATGCAAGATGCCACATTCGTCCGGATCGGAATTATCGGCACGGGTAGCATTGCGCGAGACCAGCACGCTCCCGCCTGCGTCGAGATGGATAACGCTCGACTGCACAGTGTGCTCAGCAGATCTGCGGAGAACGCCAGAGATTTCGCTTCGCATTTCCAATCCGATGAGCGGATAAAGCTATTTATCAATCGCGATGATTTTCTTGCGGACGAATCGTTGGATGCGGTGATTATCGCTACCCCTGACTCACTGCATTTCGAACAGGCAAGAGCGTGCCTGGAGGCAGGGAAACATGTGCTGGTAGAAAAACCATTGACGCTGACCCTCGACCAGGGGCACTCCCTTATTCAGTTGGCGGAGGAGAACGGACTTCAGCTAGGCGTTGGCTTCCACATGCGCTGGCATCCAGGAATCGCACATGTACTGGACTTGCTCAGACGCCAGGAGATCGGCAGGGTGCGCCATCTCACCATGCGGTGGACGTTTCTACGTGATTCCATGGCAGACTGGCGTGCTGATCCCACTTTCAGTCGGTGGTGGTCCCTATCTGGTGTGGGCTCTCACTGCATCGATCTCATGCACATGTTCGCGGATCAGCTCGGCTGGACACGTTCCCTGCTGTCTGGCTCGTCTGTGCGCGGAGTTCTAGGTAGCCGCAACGAGGAAACCTCTATAATCACGGCTATCTTCGAGGAAGGGCTGAGCGCGGAGATCCTCTCCTCTGTGCTCTTCTCATCGCAATCGGAGCTGTCGTTCTTCGGCGACAAGGGGAGCATCACGTGCGATGGCCTACTAGGGCGATCGTCGCCCGGAATCATCACTTTGAACGACACGCCGTCAGTCTATGTTTTTGAGAACCCTTACCATCGACAGCTCGAAGGCTTCTGCTTCTCGATTATCACAGGCTCGCCCTTTCCCGTTCATGGAAAGATCTGGATTGATGTCCTTAACGACCTAAATCATATCTCCGATAAGCGATAACTCGCCTGGATCCATTTGATATCATCGGCTTGATTTCAGGTATTGAGGTGATCTCAGTGAATTTCCGATAGGTTGTCGTGCTCGAAATGAGTGGAGACAAGCGCCGCCCGGGCGATGTCGCCGACTTCGCCCAGATTGATGGTGATGTGCGGGAGGCTTCGCCATCGGCCTTCGACAGGGCGCATCCCACGTTGAGGCGGTATCAGCCCTACTCAGGAGGCCGCATGCCCAGGTTGAAATATGCTCATTCTCTGGTCAATCGAAGTGTGCTCGGATGAGGGTTCAGGGCTCGGCCCGTTCGAGGTGAGCGACGTGTGGGCGAGATCGGCGAGCCGCGTCCTGCGATTGGCCCCGCTCGCCCGGGCTCGCCGAACGGCGATCATCGCGATGTGGCGCTTCATGAACGCCGATACTTCCCAGCGGCCTCACTTGGAACCGAGGCGACCCGAGGGCGTGGCCGCTTCCAGGATGTAGGCCGCCCATCTCGCCCGCTGCGGAAGGACGTGCGACTGATGTGAGAGCTGCGCCCCGTCCTCACCTACCACACCGTCTACTTGTTCAACCGCGCCAGCACGTCCGTGGGCGAGCAAGCCGCGGCGGCCTAGCGCGAACTGGCAGGTCGCCTTCGGAGAAGATGAACGAGCCGCCGTGTCCACCAGCTCTTCCTCGCCCATAACCCACCTTCACCAGGATGGAGACCATCATCACTACCGCCGTGGACGCCGCCAAGCTGCGCGAAGATATGGTGACCAGGTACATCGACTCCGGCTACCCGCGCACGCCAGAGATCGCTGAGGCTTTCCGGGCGGTCGAGCGCCACACCTTCATTCCCGACGCTTCCCTCGAGGAGGCCTACGCCGACGACGCCGTGGCGATCAAGCACGACCCCGGCGGAGAGATGATCTCGTGCATCTCCGCGCCGTCCATCGTGGCCACCCAACTGAAGCAGGTGGGGGCTCGTCCCGGGCACCGGATTTTGGAGGCGGGAGCGGCTACCGGCTACAACGCGGCGCTGCTCGGCCACCTGGTCGGCCCCACTGGACACGTGTGGACGATCGACGTCGACCATGACCTCGTCGACACCGCCCACAATCACCTGCAAGCGGCCGGGGTCGGCAACGTGACGGCTCTGCTCGGCGACGGCGCGGCTGGGCTTCCGCAGCACGCTCCCTTCGACCGAATCCAGTTCACCGTAGGCGCCGGCGATATTCCCACCCAGGTGCTCGACCAACTCAGCCCGGACGGTCGTCTGGTCATCCCGATGCGCATCCGCGGCAGCATTTCTCGATCCTTCGCCTTCGAGCGCGACGGCGACACCTGGAAAACGGTCTCCTGCGAGATGGCGACCTTCGTGCCGCTACGCAAAGGTATCGGCGATGACATCTACACCCGCGTCCCCATCGACGGCGATGGCGATGGCGATGTTCACCTGGAGACCTTCAGCGAGCAACGCGTCGACCGCGAGGCGATGGGCACGATTCTGAGCACTCCCGCCCGTCCTGCCTACACCGAGGTGAAGTTCCGGCAGGGCGACCCGTGGCAGTGGGTGTATCTCTGGCTGGCATGCGTCCTGCCCAACGGGCTGTCCCGGATGCCCGGCCAGCGGCCGGGGTTCACGCCGCACTTCGCGTGGGGCTCGATGGCCGCGCTCGACGCAGGCACCCTGGCCTACCTGACCGTCCGCGAAGGCGAGGACAGTCAGGGGCGCTTCTGGCGGATCGGCGTCATCGGCCACGGCCAACGCGCCACAGCCCTGGCCGAGCAGGTCGCCACCGCGATCGAGGAATGGGACCGTCACTACGGCAACCACGCCCCCGCTCCCAGCTTCCGCATGGCCACCGGCGATAATCGTGACCTGCTCAAGGCCGCCGATCCGCGCTTCATCATCGACAAACCGGCTAGCCGCCTCGTGGTCGACTGGCCGTAGAACGAATGCGCTGATGAATCCTACGATCGCGGCTCGCATCCCGCTGCTCTGCCCGTACCAGATCGCCCGGCACACCGTTGGCGAAGCGCGTTGCCGATCTCACCGCGCTGATCCTCGATCCCGCCGGTGTGAGCCACC
>NZ_JBSGCE010000168.1:0-4441 GCF_053601695.1 Nonomuraea sp. NPDC004702 | reverse complement strand
CCGCTGGTCGTGAGTGGGCTTGGTGCCGCTGTCTCGCGCATGATCACCGTGTCTGTTCGTCGAGCGATGCTGCCCGCGAGGATAGGGGAGTGCGGCGGGTGGTGCCCGAACTGTCAGTTCGGGTTTTGGAGCGGCTTGGCCTCACAACGCCAAGCGACCGGCGCTTTGAGGAGCCGGAACGCCTCGTGATGGGGTGCTCATTGGGGACACCTCGGCTGATGTCGAGGCCGCCCGCGCCAAACGACGCGCCGGTGATCGTGGTGGCGTCGCGCATGGGATCTGCGGATGGCCGACCCTCACCAGTGCCCGCATCGCCTACGAAGACGAACGAGCCGCACTCGGCATGGACTACGCCGAAGCCGTCCTCATCATCCGCCGCACCATGGCCCACCCCAACGGCCACCCCATCGAAGTCACCGAGCTCAAGGCCCCCGCCAACCGCTACGAGATCGGCTACCACCGCGAACTCGCCGACGACCCCGAAGCCGACCTCACTCCACAAGAACTAGCCGATAACGGCATAGACTTCGTGATCTAGCTCTTGCACGGTCGGCGCTGACAGGTCACTCTCGGCCCTCTACTAAGGCCTGGCCGTGGGATAGGCCCCAGGGGGCCGCCCCCGCACAGAACCAGGGAGGCTGCTTCATTGCAGAGCTGGACACCTCGGAAGCCGACCGTGCGCCAAGACCATAACCGCCGGTGCTGACAGAAGAGCCCGGTCGGTCCCCTGCGTCTGTCTCATCGGGCCGACGGTTCACGGGGCCAAGGTGGCTCAAAGTTTCTTACTGGTTTCAAGGCGGCGACGCTGGCGCGCCGCCGCGCCGGCGGCAGGACGGCCGCCCTTCCCGCCGGGCTGCGGCCTGGGGGCCGGTCCCGGCGGGAGCGGCCAAGCCGCCCGCAGCCATCCGGCACAGGTCTCAGCGCCATACTTCGGAACGGCCTACGATCGCCTGACTCCGGCTGATCTGCGTATCCAGCTGGGGGCGATCGACGGTCCGTGGCTTCGTTCCTCGGCCCTGGCCCACCGCACCACTCGGGCATGAGTCCGCTCCTGCCAGCCGTACGCGGGTCGGGCAGGCTCGTGCGCTGGTGGTGTCGAACGCGAGAGACCAGCCGGTGAAGGGCAAGGGATATGCCGCATCGCCGCAGAGGCCGGTCACCTCACCGTCAAGCACGGCGTGCTGAACGGCATCCCGGTCGAGACACGAGAGTCCCAGCCGGGAGACAGGAGGGGAATCGGCGCGTCACGAAGAGCGGGGAGCGAGGTCATCCCAGTGAACCGACCATCGCCGCATCCCCATCGGTAGATCCTGCTGTGGCCCACCGAGCTGGACCAGGGCGATCACGCCGGGACGGATATTGGCGACCACCTGGCCCTTGCGGCCGATGAGCCGCGCTCCGAGTCCCCGTGTTGTCGTCGGGCTGTGTTCCATGCTCTTGATCTCGATTCGGCACCCGGCTGCCGCCGCGAGCCACGCGTTGTCATGCCATCCTCGGCCAGCACCCGGCGTCGGCCTCGTGCATGAGAGTGCGTAGGTCGTCGGTGTCTCAGGCGTCCAAGACGAGCGGGCGTGGGGACGGCCAGGCGGCGATCGCGTAGAAGCGGCGAGTGTACGGGCCATAGAACACTGCCCATCCAGGCTCAGAGCGGTCCAGTTCCCATGCGGCGCGTCGCTTGTCCGGATCCCAGCCTCGGTAGCTCGCGAGAGGCACCGACGCGATGTTCAATGCTCTGTCCTGATGGCTCGCTGTGACGCTGTTCGCGAGGATCGGGGCGCCTCTAGAGTTGTCCATGGGTCGCACCTCCAGTGTGCGAGCAAGGAACCCGTACGGCGTGTTCAGCGCCTGCGGGTTCCGCCTTTTCATGGTCCTCTCATGACATCTCCCGGTACCCCCGCGCCGACAGTGCGAGTAAGGAAGACTGGGGGAGACAGGCGGACTCCACGTCCCCCGAGGTGCACACAATGGATAGCGTTCCGGCCTGGGCCGTACGGTTGCGCGCCGAAAGGAGTGGCAGGTTGTGGACACAGCGAGACATGGTCAAGCGCCTTGCCGACGCAGCCGACCCACACACCCGGGCTCGTCTACCCGAGCGGGAATCCCTGATCCGTATGATCAAGGATTGGGAGGCCGGCGGGCACCAGCCCAAGGACCCCTATCGATTGCTCTACTGCCGAGTGTTCGGCATGGAGGAAGCCGAGTTGTTCGCCGATGACGCGGAAGTCGCGGGGCGGGACAACGTTCGCTTCGAAGGCGAGATCGAGGCGTTGGAGCTGGCCCGTCGGGTTGCGGCGAGTGATGTGGGTAACCAGACGCTTGACCGGCTGGAATCGGCCGTCGATGACCTCGCGATGGCCTACCAGAGAACACCGCCGGCCGAATTATTGAAACGAGCACGCCAGCACCTGTCCTACGTCTCGCATCTGATCAACGCGAAGAAGACGATCACCGAGCACCGCCGCCTGCTCACGACCGGTGGCTGGCTGTCCTTGCTGGCTTCCACCTGCTATATCGATCTTCGCGAATTCGATGCCGCCGCAACATGGCTTCAGACATCCGCGCAGTTGGCCAAGCACGCTGAGTGTTCCGAGATCGCGGCATGGTGCCTGGAGACGGAGGCATGGCAGGCGGTCACCACCGGCGACTACCGCCGGGCCATGACCCTGACTCAGGGGGCGCAGGTGATCGCGCCACGTGGAAGTTCCGCCTACATTCAGGCGACCGCGCAGGAAGGTCGGATATGGGCGCGACTCGGATCCGGCCCGGAGACACGTGATGCGCTGAACCGTGTCGCCCGGCTGGTCTCGCCGTTGTCGATGCCCGAGCATCCCGAGCATCACTACCGGTACGACCCATCCAAGAGCGACGCATACGTCGCGACCACACTGTCATGGCTGGGAGATCCGGCCGCCGAGTCATACGCCCGGCAGGTGCTCGCGCGTATGGAGTCAGCCGCGGACGGGCCGTTTCGCCCGCGCAGGGCGGCATCCGCGCGCCTTGACCTGGCGCTGGCGCTGCTGGCGGCCGATCAGCCCGACGAGGCCGGTCGGCTTACGCTCATGACGATGACCAGCGGCGTGCTGGTGCCGTCCAGCTATTGGCGGGCACACGAGGTGATCAGCGCCATCGAAGCACTCCGCATGCCGGAGGCCACAGAACTGCGCGAGGCGTATCGAGAATTGAGCGGTCGCGCGGACGGGCGGTTTTCTGCGTGACGAACTGAGTGACAACGCCCTCGGATGAGGCCGGACAACAGTGGATCACCGTGGACCCTATGCGCGGATGGGAGCGGGTACAGCCCGCGTCCCGCCACTGCCTGGCATGCCTGGGGGCACAAGGTGGTCTACGTACCCGGCCGCGTCGTCCACGGCATGGCAGGCGTCTTTCGCGGTGAGGGCAAGACTGACGCCAAGGACGCCCGTGTCATCGCCGACACTGCCCGTATGCGTGGTAACTGGCAGAACTGTCCCTGCCTGGCGAACTGGTGGTCGAGCTGACCCGGCTGACCGCCTACCGAAGCGACGTGATGGCCGACTGGGTACGTGGCGTCAATCGCCCGCGCGATCTACTGAGGGGCATCTTCCCGGCGTTGGAGCGCAGCTTCGACTTCTCCAGCTTCGACTTCTCCACCCGCTCAGCGTTGATCCTGGTGGCCGGTTACCGCACTCCGGATGAGATCGGTCGGGCAGGGCATGAGGCGCTGGTCGCCCATCTGACTGAGCAGAGGGCCTAGGGGAACGACACCCTGGCCACGACAGCCCCGCGAGCCGCGGCTCAGCAATCGGTGGCGCTGCCCGGCGAAGCCCCTGCGCCGTGCTCGTCAAGAAGCTCGCCCGCCAGCTGCTGGACCTGGACCGGGAGATCAAGGACACCGACAAGCTCATCGCCGAACGTTTCCGCGGGCACCCCCAGGCGCACATCATCGAGAGCATGCCCGGCATGGGCACCTCGCTGGGCGCCCAGATCATCGTCGCCACCGGCGGGGACGTCCGCGCGGCCTTCGCCAACGCCGGGCGGTTGGCCTCCTACGCCGGGCTGGTACCCGTGCCACGCGACTCCGGCCGGGTGACCGGCAACTACCGACGGCAACAGCGCTACAACCGGTCGCCGCGCCAGGTGTTCTTCATGGCGGCGCTGTCCAGCATCCGGGCCGACGGCGAATCCAAGACCTTCTACCAGCGCAAACGAGCTGAGAACAAGGTGCATACCCAAGCATTGCCGGCTCTGGCACGCCGCTTGGTCGACGTGCTGTGGGCTCTGTTGCGCGACAATCGGGTCTTCTCTCGGGTTCCGCGCCACCCCAGCCACGGCGCTTGCGGCTTGACATGGTCATTGAGATTCCTCCCGCGCCGGCGCGGCATCAGATGCACCATCCCCGAAAAGAAGGATCAGGCGGCTCATCGCCGCAAACGTGGATCGCGCGGCGGCCGGCCTCCCGCCT
>NZ_JBSGCE010000167.1:0-4520 GCF_053601695.1 Nonomuraea sp. NPDC004702 | reverse complement strand
CGACATCTCGGTGAGCAAGTCCACCGCCACCCACCACTTCCGGGTGCTGCGCGAGGCCGGCCTCATCCGGCAGCACTACGCCGGCACCTCCCGCCGGCGCCGGCAGCGCCTTCGAGACCGTTGAACGGCACATCGCCAAGTTCGACCTGACCCTGCACCTGCGGCAGCGGCGCGACCCGGACGGCCGGCCCGCCGGCATGGGCGCCGCGCTGGAGTACGCGAGCGACCTGTTCGAGCGGCCCACCGCCGAGGCGATGACCTCCCGGCTGCTCCGGCTGCTGGACAGCCTCCTCACCGACCCGGCACAACCCATCGGCCGGCCCGACCTCCTCACCGCGGCCGAACGCCGCCTCCTCCTGCACGAGTGGAATAACACCAGCCGGGACGTCCCGGCCACGTCGCTGGCGGAGTTGTTTGAGCGGCAGGTGGAGCGCACTCCGGAGGCCCCGGCCGTTATCTACGACGGTGTCACGCTCTCTTACGCCGAGGTGAATGCGCGGGCCAATCGGCTGGCCCATCACTTGCTCGGCCTTGGCGCCGGCCCGGAGCAGGTGGTGGCGATCGCGTTGCCGCCGTCGGTCGAATTGGTGGTGGCCGTGTGGGCGGTGATCAAAACGGGGGCCGCTTTTCTGCCGGTCGATCCTGGTTATCCGCGTGAGCGTGTGGACTTCATGGTGCGTGACTCTGGTGCGTGCGTGGTAGTGACCGGCACAGACGCGCCAGACATGTCACCGGTGAATCTCGGTGTGCGGGTTGATGAGCGGGCGGCGGCTTACGTGATGTACACCTCCGGCTCGACGGGGTGGCCGAAAGGCGTGGTGGTGGAGCAGAAGGCGATCGTCAATTACCTGATGTGGTGCCGGTGGCGGTATGCCGGATTGCGCGGTGTGGTGTTGCTGCATTCGTCGCCGGGAGCGGATCTGACGGTGACGTCGTTGCTGGGGCCGCTGGTGTCGGGTGGGTGTGTGCGGATTGGGGAGGGGCCGTGCGCGCTGGTGAAAGCGACGCCCAGTCACTTGGAGACGGGTGTGCTGGAAGGACGTGAGGTTGGTGAGTTGATCGTGGGCGGCGAAGCGTTGCTGGGTGAGCGCTTGTCCGCCTGGCGCCAGGTGCCGGTGGTCAACGAGTACGGGCCTACAGAAGCGACGGTGGGGTGTGCGGCGTTCGTTCTGGAAACCGGACGTGAGGAATGGCCGGGGCCGGTGCCGATCGGCCGGCCCATCTGGAACACCCGGCTCTACGTGCTGGACGGTGATCTACAGATGGTGCCGCCAGGTGTGGTGGGGGAGTTGTATGTCGCGGGTGCGGGTTTGGCGCGGGGCTACCTGGGGCGGGCGGGGCTGACGGCCGACCGTTTTGTGGCGTGCCCGTTCGACGCTTCAGGCGGGCGCATGTATCGGACGGGGGATTTGGCGCGCTGGCGCGCGGATGGTGAGCTGGAGTTCGTCGGGCGGGTGGATGACCAGGTGAAGGTGCGCGGGTTCCGGGTCGAGCTGGGAGAGGTGGAGGCGGCTGTGGCCGCGCTGCCCGGCGTGACGCAGGCGGCCGTGGCGCTGCGGGAGCAGCGGCTGATCGGTTACGTGGTCGGAGCCCAGGGGGACTTGTCCAGGTTGCGGACGATGTTGCCGGAGCACATGGTGCCGTCTGTGCTGGTCGAGCTTGAGGCGTTGCCGCTGTCGCCGAGCGGCAAGGTGGACCGGGCCGCGCTGCCCGCCCCCGACTTCTCGGCGCTGGTCGGCGACCGCCCGCCGCGCACCCCGCACGAGGAGATGTTGTGTCAGCTTTTCGCTGAGGTGCTGGGCCTGGATCGGGTCGGCATCGACGACAACTTCTTCCACCTGGGCGGCCATTCCCTCCTGGCCACCCGCCTGATCAGCCGCATCCACACGGTCCTCGGCATCGAGCTGACCATCCGCAGCCTGTTCGAGAGCCCCACCGTGGCTGGTCTCGCCGCCGCCCTCGGCGACCGCGGCCACGAGGCGGCCCTGGACGTACTGCTCCCGCTGCAACCGCACGGCAGCCGCCCCCCTCTGCTCTGCGTCCACCCCGGAAGCGGCTTGAGCTGGTGCTACGCGGGCCTGATCCGCCACCTCGGCACCGACCAGCCCGTCTACGGCGTGCAGGCCAGGACCGTGGCCCGGCCCGAACTCCCCGGCCGCACCATCAGCGAGCTGGTCGCTGACTACCTCGACGAGATCCGCCGCGTCCGGCCGAGCGGCCCCTACCACCTGCTGGGCTGGTCGTTCGGCGGCATGGTCGCCTTCGAACTCGCCACCAGGCTCCAGGCGCTCGGCGAGCAGGTCGCCCTCCTGGCGCTCCTCGACTCCTACCCGCAGCACACGAACGGGCAGGCCCCTGACGAACGCGCCATCCTCGCCGAGATCGCCCGGGGCTTCGGTTACCCCGATCTGGTACCCGCCGACCGGGAAGAGCTGCTGACCGTCTCCCGCCAGGCTGGCGGCCCCTTGGCCGCCGTCCCGCCCACCACCGCGCGCGGCATGCTCAACACCTACGTCCACACCTTGGCCGCGCAACGCGACTACCTGCCGGGACGCTTCCACGGCGACGTCGTGCTCTTCAATGCCGCCCTGGAGAACGGCCGCCCCGGAAACGCCGACTCGTTGCGGCCGCACATCGACGGGAAGATCATCCGATACGACATCGAAGCCCGCCACCGCGACCTGACCCAGCCAGGCCCGCTCGGCGAGATCGCCCGCATTCTCGCCGCCCACCTCGGGCACTGATCGGGCACCGACTCGTCCTGGCCGCCGCGCATCAGGGAGGCCCGGCCTCCGGCAGGGGATCGCCATGAAGCTCACGTAGAACTGGTCGCGCCGCACCCACGCCCACTCGTCACACCGCCGCTCGCCGACGCCCCCGACGAACCCGGACACGATCGCGCCCAACCTCGCGCTGGACCAGGAGATCGCGACCCGGCTGGCGGCCGGCGAGCCCGTCGTCCACCTCGGGCTCGGCGAGGCCCGGCTGCCGGTGCACCCGCTGCTCCTCGACCGGCTCGCCACCACGACCGCGGCCAACTCCTACGGGCCCGTGGCCGGGGACCAGGCGCTGCTCCAGGCCACTGCCGGATACTTCGCCCGGCGGCGGATGCCGACCGAGCCCGAGCAGATCGTCGCCGGGCCCGGCAGCAAACCGTTGCTGTTCGCGCTGCTGGCCGCCCTGCCCGGGCACGTGGTGCTGCCGCGGCCGTGCTGGCTGAGCTACGTCCCGCAGGCGCTGCTCGCTGGCCGCCGGGTCATCCGCGTCCCCGTGCCCGACGGGTGCGGCGGCGTGCCCGACCCCGACGAGTTCGCCGGCGCGCTGCGCGAGGCCAGACGCGCCGGCCTTGACCCGCGCACGGTCATTCTGACTACGCGCGACAACCCCACCGGCGCGCTCGCCCCACCCGAGCTGGTCCGCCGCGTCTGCGAGCTGGCCGCCTCCGAGCGGATCGCCGTCATCTCCGACGAGATCTACCGCGACACCGTCCACCACCCTGGGACGCCGTACGCGAGCCCGGCCCAGTTCCTCCCAGCGCGGACGATCGTCACGACCGGCCTCAGCAAGAGCCTGGCGCTCGGCGGCTGGCGGATCGGCATCGCCCGCCTGCCCCGCAACGCGTGAGGCCGCGCCCTGCGGTGCATGGTGCTGGCCATCGCCAGCGAGGTGTGGTCGGCGCTCCCCGGCCCCATGCAGGCCGTCGCCACCGTCGCCCTCGACGAGCCGCCGGAGATCGTCGAGCACTTCCGTGCGACGCACGCCTGCACGGCGCCGTCGCACGGGCGGTACACACCGCGTTCACCGGCCGGGGCCATGTGCCCGGAGCCGCGCGCAGGCTTCTATGTCTACCCCGACTTCGAGCCGGCCCGGCCGGCGCTCGCGGCACGAGGGCTGACCACGTCGGCCGGGATGCAGTCGTACCTGCTCGATGAGTGCGGGGTTGCCGTCCTCGGCGGCCACCACTTCGGCGACGAGCCTGGCAGGCTACGCTTCCGCGCCGCTACGAGTCAGCTCTACGGGCGCGACGCTGGCGAGCAGTGGACGGCGCTGCGCGACCACGACCCGGTCCGCCTGCCCCACATCGCCGCGCGGCCAGACCGCCGCGGCGACCGGCAACACGCCTACGACGGAAAGGAGCAGGCTGGCGGTAGTCATTATCCTCCCTGCGTACCTTCCGACGGGCGGATGCCAACCGCCGTCATGATGTCTTTCAGAAGCTCGGGCGTCCTGGCCACAACGAGATCGAATTCGACGGGAACCACGTCCAGTGGGCATGGCTTGCACGGTATGGCACGCACCGAGCAACCGGCCTCCACTGCAATAACAGCGGCGGAGGCAAAGTCCCAGTACATCAACCCATACTCGAAGAAGGCTGCCCACGATCCGGTTGCTACCCGGCAGATGTCAACGGACGCAGCTCCCTGCTGGCGCCGAACGACCTCAACAAGGGCCACACCATCCACGAGTACTGGATGGAGGACTCCGGCGGCCGGTACGGCGTCGAGCTGACCGGGTTCGGC
>NZ_JBSGCE010000166.1:0-4528 GCF_053601695.1 Nonomuraea sp. NPDC004702 | reverse complement strand
GGCCTGGACAGCGCGGTGCTGGCCCGTCCTGCCGACTTCGGCGACCTCGTGAGCCGCCCCGGGCTGCGCTTCGACGACCACGCCGCCGCGGTACCCGTTCTGACCGATCGAGGAAACCGAAGGACCCATCATGCGACCGATGACGACGACCCGGGCCACGCCGTTCGCCGTGTCCCTGGAGGAGGTCTCCCAGTCCTATGGCGAAGTGACTGCGCTGGACCGGGTCAGCTGGGGGTTCCGCAAGGGCAGTCTCACCGCGATCATGGGCCTGTCCGGATCGGGCAAGAGCACCTTCCTGCACTGCGCCTCCGGCCTCGACCGGCCCAGCAGCGGAACGGTACGGCTCGGTGATCTGGACATGGGCGGGCTCCGCGAGACGCAGTTGACCCGGCTGCGCCGTGAACGGATCGGATTCGTCTTCCAGGGCTACAACCTCATGCCCTCGATGGATGTCGAACGCAACATCACCCTCCCGCTGTCCCTCGGGAACCGCCAGGTGGACAGGCGCTGGCTGGACGAAGTGGTCCACCGGGTGGGGATGGCCGGCCATCTGGACCGGCTTCCAGCACGTCTGTCCGGCGGTCAGCAGCAGCGTGTGGCGGTCGCCCGAGCGCTGGTCACCCGCCCGGAGATCGTCTTCGCCGACGAGCCGACGGCCGCGCTGGATCCGAGGTCGGCCGAGCACGTCCTGAAGCTGCTGCGTGACGCGGTCGACGAGATGGGACAGACGGTCGTGCTGGTCACCCACGACCCGGTGGCCGCGGCCTGGGCCGACAGTGTCGTTTTCCTGAGCGAGGGCAGGATCGTCGACGAGCTGGCGGCTCCCTCCGCCGCAACCGTACTGGCCCACTGGGGGACGCTGTGAGGCGCGGGATCGCCGCCGGCGTGGCGGTGGCACTGGTGTGCGCGGCCATGTTGACGGGCGCGTTCGGGGTCCTGCTGGAGTCCGCACTACGGGCGCACGGATCGGCCGACCGCTATGAGCGCGCCGTGGCCGTCGTCGCCGCGAGCCAGCGCGTCGAGGTCGTCAAGGACGACCAGACCGATGCCAGGCCACTGGTGGAACGAGCCCGGGTACCGGTATCGGTGGCCGACCGGGTGCGCACGGCACCGGGGGTCACCGAGGTGGTCGCGGACGTCTCTTTGCCGGTGGTCACCGCGGGCGGGGCCGCGCGGACCGGCCGTGGCTGGGACGCGACCGTGCTCACCGCTGTCGAACTTCGTGCCGGCCGGGCCCCGCGGGCGGAACACGAAGTCGCGGTGGACTCCGGCAACGGCATGGCCGTCGGGGACACCGTCCGTCTCCAGGTCGGCGGCAAGGAGCCGGAGCCCTACCGCGTCAGCGGTCTGGTGGCCGGCGGGTCCGGTGCAGGCCGCGATGTCTGGTTCGGCCAGCACACGGCACAGGTCCTCAGCGGCCATCCCGAGCGTGCGGACGCGCTGGTCGTGCTCGGCACGAAGGAGACGTCCGCCCAGACGCTGCGGGCAGCCGCCCCCGGTCTCGTCGTCGCGACCGGCGCGGACCGTGGCGACGTCGAGAACCCGGAGGTGGCGGCGGCACGACTCGACCTGATCGGCGTCTGTGCGTCGATCGGCGGAGTCGCCCTCCTGGTGGTGCTGCTGATCTTGACAGGCCTCCTGGACACGTCCGTACGGGACAGGACCCGCGAACTCGCCGTCCTGCGCGCCATCGGTGCCACCCCTCGGCAGGTCCGCAGGGTGATCGTCCGCGAGACGCTCAAGGTCGCGGTACCGGCGTCGCTCCTGGGCGGTCTGCTGTCGCTCGGGCTCGGCGCCCTGCTGCACCGCTTCATGGCCGAGCAGGGGGTCCTGCCCCCGGGGCTGGGGCTCGCTCTGGGACCGTTTCCTGTCGTCGGTGCCCTGGCGCTCACGGTGCTCACCGCGATCGGTTCCGCCTGGCTTGCGGCACGACGTGTATCCCGGATCCGGCCGGCCCAGGCCGTGAGCGAGACCTCCGCCGAACCGACTCGGCTACCGCGCTGGCGCGTGATCACCGGCCTGGTGCTCCTGGTCGTCGGTCTCGCTTCGGCCGGCACCGCGTTCGCGTTCGGCGGGCAGGTGGCGACCGCGGCCATGGGCGGACTCGTACTCTCCCTCATCTGGGCGGCGGCCCTCCTGGGTCCCTCGATCGCCCGAGGGGGAATCGTCGTCCTCAGCCCCGTCATGCGCCTCCTGTTCCCGGTCCCGGGCCGGCTCGCCACCGACACGGCCACCGCCGCGGCCGTGCGACTCGCGTCGGTGATCACGCCGATCGCGCTCGCGCTCTCCTTCGGCGCCAGCCAGCTGTTCGTGCAGACCACCGCGGTCAACGCCACCCGGACGCAGGCGGCCGCGGGGTTGCGCGCGGACCACGTCCTCGTCTCGAACGGGCCGGGCGTGCCCCGGGCCATGTACCAGGCGGTGAGAGAAACGGCCGGGCCCGACGGCGTGACGGCGGTGAAACGCACCACCGTGGTGATGCAGGTCGCGGACCAGCTCCAGTCCCTGCCCACCCAAGGGCTGAAGGGCGCGCTGTCGAACCTGGACCCAGGCGTGAAGGCGGGCTCGCTGAAGGGTCTGCGCGGCACGAACACGGTCGCGCTCAGTTCGAACGTCGGCAGCACGTCCGACGTCGGTTCGACCGTGTCCCTCTGGCTCGGCGACGGCACCCTGATCCACCCCGAGGTGGTGGCCGTCTACGACCGGGGCCAGGGCTTCGGGGATGCCCTGCTGCCTCACGATGTGGTCGCCGCCCACGTCACCGACGCGGGCCACGACGACTACCTCCTGGTGAAGGGGGAAGCCGACCTGCGACCGGTGCTCGACCGCTTCCCCGGAACCCATGCCACGTCCGCCGGACAGTACAGTGCGGCTCTCACCGAGAAAGCCCGCCGGCAGGGCCTGCCCGGACTGTTCGCGGTCGCGGCGATCTCCCTGTTCACCCTGATCGGCGTGATGACCACCCTGGCCGTCGCCACCGCGTCCCGCCGTCGTGAACTGGCGCTGCTCCGGCTCATCGGCGCTACCCGCGGCCAGGTTCTGGCCATGCTGCGGCTGGAGACCTGCCTCGTCCTCGGTACGGGGGCCGCTGTCGGCTCCCTGGTCGCGGCGGTGACGCTGCTGACCTTCGGCGGCGCGGTGACCGGTCTGTCCGCGCTGTCGGTGTCCCCCTCGGTCTGCGCGGCCGTGCTCGGCACGGTGTTCCTGTCGGGCACGGCAGCCGTCATGCTGCCCGCCCGCCGGCTGCTGCGCCGCCGAAGGTCTCCTCGCATCGCGTAGCGGACCAGGTCCCGCCTCTCTCGTGCCCCCGTCCTCGGGTGGGGCACGAGAAGAGGGCCGTTCCTTCACGCCGCGACCGGCACAGGGCCGGGCCGAGCCACCGGCAGGCCCGCCCGTCGCACCACGACCGCCTCTCCCCGACCCACTGATGTTGTTCCCTACCGACACCGCTCGCGTGCGCCTAGACCAGTTCGGTCAGGGGCTGCTCGCCCTCGCCGCTCACCACCGCGTCCAGTTCGGGTACCTCGGCCAGGACGGTCGTCGGCAGCACCGCGCTCACATGGTGTCCGCTCGCCACCAGCAGCGCCTGTCCACCGGCCGCGCGGTAGCGGGCGGCAGCCTGTCCCACCAGCGGGAACGACGGAGTGGTGGTGGAGAACCCGATCAGCCCGTTCCGCGCCGACAGACACCGCTCGACCAGGCCGTCGAGCCCTCCGCTGTCGCTGCTGCCCTCGTGAATCTCGACGTCGTGCCCCGTTCTAGCAGGTAGGCGACTCCGAGCGGCTGGCTGCGCCGCCCGAAGGACACCGTCGGCGGCGTCGGCATGTCCACCAGGAGTATGCGCATGGCTGGGTGACCTCGAGTAATGATCAGTTACGCAGCACGAGTGAGGCGGAGACGTCGATGCTGTCGATGTCGTGGAACCAGCCACGCGGGATGTACAGCGCGTCACCCGGTGACAGCGAGGCGGCCAGACAGGCCCGCTTGTGCCCGGCGATCTGGCCCAGGAGCCCGTCACCCCCATCGCGGTGGATCGGGGTACGGCTACCAGCGGAGGCCAACCAGACTGCCGTCACGGCTCTCCGCTCGGGTCCGTGTCACCAGACGCAAAGTGGCTGCGAGCGACCGGGAGCTCCCGGATGGCTTGACATAAAAGCTGTTAGCGAGCAACGCGACCTGCGGAAACACGCCCGCCGACGTTATCGGACTGGCGAGCGCCGGACTCATCCCCGAACGCCCGGACCGAAGCCCGAGGGCGGGCACCGCAGTCGTCACCCACTGTGGCCTGCGGCAACGTCTACTTTGCCCCGGGTGACACGGACCCGAGCGCCGGGCCCAGTTGCGGACCGCCGCGGCGCCGAGCTGGTCCCACCGGACAAACGAGCATGGAGAGCTGCTAGGCGAGCGCGGACCCGGATCCGCAGAAGGAACTCTTGGCCCTGCTCCTCGATCACGTCGTCGTCAAGCCTGCCGATGGGCCGGCGTTCGACGTCGCGCCCCGGCTGTCGCTGGTGTGGCGCTCAACCTG
>NZ_JBSGCE010000165.1:0-4579 GCF_053601695.1 Nonomuraea sp. NPDC004702 | reverse complement strand
CAGCGCGTCCAGTCCTGACACCCACGATCGGAGATCATCAGCGGTTAACTCATCGAGCATGCCTCCAGACTACATCACAAAGCCTTGCTGTAGTATTAATACTCCAGCCGCACTTCAGGGATGTGAGCAGGTGCCTGCCCGGTGAGCTGGTGCACGCTAAGGCACGGTGATGCGCGCTGGGCTACGGGTACGCATACGTACCCATGCGTGCGCCCGCGCGCAAGACGAACGGCCACCGCTGTGATCATTCAGGTGTGATGGAACTGAAGATCATGCGGTGGCCGCGTTGGCCAGGGTAGAACATCTCAGCGCCGCTCGTCTGCAGGCCGCTCTGGATGACGTATTCGCGCTGGTAGCCGCCCGATTCAGACGCCCCGAAGTTCGGCAGCGCGCCCGTGCGTGTATCGGTGGGCTGCTGTCCGGGATGGAGCGCAAGAACGGCTGGTCGCTGGCCGAGTACGCTGGCGAGACCACCCCGGACGGCATGCAGCGGCTGTTCAACGCCGCCAAATGGGACGTCGACGGCGTACGCGACGACATCCGCACCTTCCTGATGCGGCACCTGGGCGAGCACGACGGGGTGCTGGTCGGCGACGACACCGGCTTCGCCAAACAAGGCGGTTGCTCAGCCGGGGTGCGGCGGCAATACACCGGCACCCTCGGAAAGATCACCAACTGCCAGATCGGGGTGTTCCTCGGCTACGCCTCCAGCCGCGGCAGAGCCGTCCTGGACCGGGAGCTCTACCTGCCCAACGACTCCTGGATCGCCCAGCCAGAACGGCGCGAGGCCGCACAGATCCCCGAACACGTCACCTTCGCCACCAAACCCCAGCTCCTGCAAGTCATGATCGAAAGAGCACTCGCCGCCGGCGTACCGTTCGGCTGGGTGACCGCCGATGAAGCTTACGGCGACAACGGACCATTGCGCCGCTACCTGGAGAACAGGCACATCGGCTACGTGGTCGCGGTCTCCCGCTCCCACCAGATCACTACCGGTGCCGGCAAGGTCCGCGCCGACGTCATGGCCGGCAAAGTACCCAGGAGCGGATGGCAGCGCCTGTCCTGCGGAGCGGGCGCCAAGGGCGAACGACGCTACGACTGGGCGCTGATCACCACCAGCAGTCCCGCGCACCGCCTGCTGCTTCGCCGTTCCCTCAGCAATCCCGCAGACATGGCCTTCCACCTGTGCCACACGCCTCGGCCGGTGCCGTTACAGCGCCTGGTGCAGGTGGCCGGAGCTCGCTGGACGATCGAGGAATGCTTCCAGACCGGCAAGAACGAGGCCGCCTTCGACCACTACCAGGTGCGGCTCTATCCCGCCTGGTATCGCTACATCACCTTGGCCATGCTCGCCCTGGCCTTCCTGGCCGTCACCCGCGCCGCCTTCAGCACCGGACCTGCCTCACCCGCAGGCACGGAGCGGCTCATCGCGATCTCGGCCAACGAGATCCGCCGCCTGTTCGCCCTGCTGACCCGTCCACTCATCGACGAGGGGCACATCCTGCACTGGTCACGCTGGCGACGACGCCATCAGGCCCGTGCCCGACAATGCCACTACCAGCGACAACAGCTCAGAGATCGATAAGTGCGGCTGGAGTATTAGGACAGTTGGATGCGGAAGCGTTGATCCAGACGGCGGCGGCCGTTTCGCTTCCTCGCCAGGCTCGCCTGACCGCGTGTCCAGGAGTCGCAGCGGTACGACCTTGCCGCGCCCTCCAGGACTGGGCCGACACTGCCACCGGCGGGGACCGTTTCGATGGCTTGCGGGCCGTCGTCCAGCGAGTGCGCTCGCGCGACCAGTAAGGTGAGGCTGTGAGGTCCTTGTCAGGGTCGAGCCAGTACCGCGAAGTGGCGGTCATCCTTCGAGCGGCCATCGCCGATGGCACCTATCCCCGCGGTTCCTTGCTTCCCAAGGACGATCAGCTCGCCGAAGCGCTCGGCGTCAACAGAGCCACCCTCAACAAGGCTCTGCGCGTCCTAAAGGTTGAGGGATTGGTGCGTGTGCACAGAGGTGTGGGCACATTTGTCCATGAGCTCCCGCCCATTCCGCGCGACGCGGCTCTCCGCCACAGCCGAGCCCGCCGTGAGCGTGTCGGCAGCCGCGGGGCACTCGCTACGGAGTTGAGCGACTTGGGCTACCAGCTCCGCTCTGACAACGCCAACGGCCCTGGCCGTCCGCCTGCCAAGGTCGCAGGCATCCTGGGCGTAGATCCAGAGGCCCCCAGCGTCGTGGTTCGAGCCCGGTACATGCGCGCCAACGAAGTGCCCATCCAGATCGTCACGAGCTACATCCCGCTGACCATCGCTCGGGGCACACCCATCGAACGTGAGGATCCCGGCATTGGGGGAATCAGCAGTCGGCTCGCGGAGCTCGGTCACGCGCAGGCCGAGATCGAAGAACGCATCACAGTACGTACTCCGAGCCCAGAGGAAGCGACCTTTTTGCGTCTCGACGAAGATCAGCGTATCTTCGAGATCCTCCATATCGGTTGGAGCTGCGATGGACGCCCCGTCAAGGTCACGATCTATATCATGCCGACCCATCAATGGGATCTCCGCTACCGATACCCGGTTGAACCACCCGAGGCCAGGTGACCTCATTTCCCTGGCGTGGCCCACTTCATCACGGCATTCTGAGCCAGAATGCGCGGACGCATACCGCGCGTTACGTCTCACGCGTGTGTCTCAAACGGCATGATCTAAGGTTACTCTGAGCGCGGTAGCTCGATCGCGCCATCAGACCACCGCCATTTCGGCGTCGCTCCGTGCGTAGACCTCAGACGACTCGAGCCGGTGAAACACACCAAAGGCGCAGATGAAGCACAGCTTGCCGGCCTTCGCCCATCGGCTCACCATCGCGGGGTTAACGCGAAGCAGCTGCGCCACTTCCACCGGCGCTGGTCGGGGCGTGCGCAATCATGTTGTTCACGGATCGCACTCTTGCCTTTCGCGACGGGCGGGAACGTGATTGCGGTCCACGGGGCCCTGGCGTTCGAGCGGCGGGGTCACAGTGCGCGCAGGCGGCCGAACAGGAAGGCCTGCGGGTCAGCGACATCGGGTCGCGGCGCCTTCCGGCTCGATTCAAACAAGGGCACCCTCGAAGGCTTCCGTGCTCTGACCAAGTCTCAGGGTGAGCCCATTTCGCTTTCTTCGCAAGTCCGGGAGCCTTGGCTGGTCGTGATGGCCTGTGGCCTGCGACGAGGCCTGGGCACCCGGCGACTGGGCCGGGTAGGAGGTGGAAAGGGCTCACTATTCGCATGACTAAGCTCTTGTTTGGGCATTTCCAATCAGATTCCGAAGTTGCCTAGCTGGTGGTCACTTCCGGCCGAGGCAGGCACCATCGGGGTAGCGGCCTCTTGATCCGACAGACACGCGGCAGTCGCATATGCGGTCGCGGCCAGCATCCGTGCTGCGGTCCGCATCGGAGAGGTAGAGCGTGACGAACGGGCTGTCGCCCAGTCATGAGCTGGCACTGTTCTCCGGTGTGTCCGGATGACGGTCCAGACCGCTATTCTGACTCCGCGATGAGGGCGTGTGACCAGCCGCGCGGGGAGTGGAGTCTACATGCGTGATCAAGCGAGCTTGCCAGCGCCGGAGGAGTCAGAGCACCCGCTGGAAGGAACGGCCGCCTTTCTGTTCGAGCTGGGGTTCCTGAAGCGGCTCACGCGAGCCGGCTGGTTGCTGCTCGACGTTCCCAATCCGGAGACGGTGGCGGAGCACTCGTTCCGTGTAGGTGTCGTCGGCATCGCCCTGGCGCTGCTTGAAGGTGCGGACCCTGGCCGCGCCGCGATGCTCGGCTTGGTCCATGACGTCCACGAGACGAGGATCGGTGATGTTCCCTCCGTCGGCCGGGCCTACGTCGAGACGGCTGTCCCTCAAGCGGTGTTCGCTGATCAGACAGCAGGCATGGTTGATCCACTCGCTGCCTTCTTCAAGAGCCTTGTGGCTGAGTACGAAGCTGGCGAAACTTTGGAAGCCAAAGTCGCCAAGGACGCCGACAAGATCGAAACGCTGTTGCAGGCGTCCGAGTACATGGCCAAAGGTCACCAGGCGGGTCCATGGCAGGACACGTCAATCGCCGCCCTGCGTACCGACTCAGCGAAGCAGCTCGCGCGAGCGATCCTCTCGACGGATCCCCATGAGTGGTGGGCGGCCTTCGCCGCGAACTACCACGCGCTGCGCGCAAGCGCTAGACAGTCGCGCGGGCCTCACCCAGACTCCTCCGGGTGACGCCCGTGCTTCAGGTCCGCAAGGGGTCCGAGACCCGGCCAGGTGTCGGGGCCCCTTCATCTTGCCAGCGTTCTTGGAACACGCCGCGTTCGATCGCGTCCAATAGCGTCCGCGGTTTCGTCAGCGTGTGGCGGCTTGCCATGGACGATGCTTAGCGGCGTTGGGGAGCGTGACACGCTTGACCACCCGCTGCGAGACGGGGCCTAAAGGGTGTTGCAGAAATCCGTGAGCGGGCAGGTCAGGGCGGTTCTGCTGCGATCGTGCTCATGCCGTGAGGGCGAGGTTGTGCATGTGTGCGACGGCTTGGATGGCGTGGTGGAGACCGGTTCCCTTCTGTCGGCAGTCGCGC
>NZ_JBSGCE010000164.1:3259-4614 GCF_053601695.1 Nonomuraea sp. NPDC004702 | reverse complement strand
TTTGTGGTCAAGTCCTCGGCCTATTAGTACCGGTCAGCTCCACACATTACTGTGCTTCCACCTCCGGCCTATCAACCCGGTCGTCTACCGGGAGCCTTACCCACTCTCGTGGTGGGAGACCTCATCTCAAGGCGAGCTTCCCGCTTAGATGCTTTCAGCGGTTATCCCTTCCGAACGTAGCCAACCAGCCGTGCACCTGGCGGTACAACTGGCACACCAGAGGTTCGTCCGTCCCGGTCCTCTCGTACTAGGGACAGCCCCTTTCAAGTCTCCTGCGCGCGCAGCGGATAGGGACCGAACTGTCTCGCGACGTTCTAAACCCAGCTCGCGTACCGCTTTAATGGGCGAACAGCCCAACCCTTGGGACCTACTCCAGCCCCAGGATGCGACGAGCCGACATCGAGGTGCCAAACCATCCCGTCGATATGGACTCTTGGGGAAGATCAGCCTGTTATCCCCGGGGTACCTTTTAGCCGTTGAGCGACACCGCTTCCACACGCCGATGCCGGATCACTAGTCCCAGCTTTCGCTCCTGCTCGACCCGTCAGTCTCACAGTCAAGCTCCCTTGTGCACTTACACTCAACACCTGATTGCCAACCAGGCTGAGGGAACCTTTGGGCGCCTCCGTTACCCTTTAGGAGGCAACCGCCCCAGTTAAACTACCCACCAGACACTGTCCCCGATCCGGATCACGGACCAGAGTTAGACGTTCAAAACGACCAGAGTGGTATTTCACCAATGACTCCACCCGAACTAGCGTCCGAGCTTCCCAGTCTCCCACCTATCCTACACAAGACGCTCCAAACGCCAATGTCAAGCTGTAGTGAAGGTCCCGGGGTCTTTCCGTCCTGCTGCGCGTAACGAGCATCTTTACTCGTAGTGCAATTTCGCCGGGTCTGCGGTTGAGACAGCGGGGAAGTCGTTACGCCATTCGTGCAGGTCGGAACTTACCCGACAAGGAATTTCGCTACCTTAGGATGGTTATAGTTACCACCGCCGTTTACCGGCGCTTAAGTTCTCACCTTCGCTGTGTTACCACAACTAAGCGGTCCCCTTAACGTTCCGGCACCGGGCAGGCGTCAGTCCGTATACATCGTCTTACGACTTCGCACGGACCTGTGTTTTTAGTAAACAGTCGCTTCCCCCTGGCCACTGCGACCCCCACCAGCTCCGAGTGCAAGACTCATCACCAGCAGAGGTCCCCCTTCTCCCGAAGTTACGGGGGCAATTTGCCGAGTTCCTTAACCACAGTTCACCCGATCGCCTTAGTATTCTCTACCTGACCACCTGAGTCGGTTTAGGGTACGGGCCGCCACAACACTCGCTAGAGGCTTTTCTCGGCAGCATAGGATTA
>NZ_JBSGCE010000164.1:1425-3163 GCF_053601695.1 Nonomuraea sp. NPDC004702 | reverse complement strand
CGCCCTACATGCTTACCCCAGGACTACCATCGCCTGGGCTGGACTACCTTCCTGCGTCACCCCATCGCTTACCTACTACCCGATCGGATCGAGCGTTCACTCTGACCCCAAGCCCGAAGGCTTTAGGCGAGTTAAGGACTCTTAGCATCACGAGGTTCGATATGGGCGCGTTGAAGCGGGTACGGGAATATCAACCCGTTGTCCATCGACTACGCCTGTCGGCCTCGCCTTAGGTCCCGACTTACCCTGGGCGGATTAGCCTGCCCCAGGAACCCTTGGTCATCCGGCGCGAGGGTTTCTCACCCTCGATTCGCTACTCATGCCTGCATTCTCACTCGCACAGCCTCCACAACTAGATCACTCTGCTGCTTCGCCGGCTGCACGACGCTCCCCTACCCATCCAGCCCCGAAAGACTGAATGCCACGACTTCGGCGGTGTGCTTGAGCCCCGCTACATTGTCGGCGCAGAATCACTTGACCAGTGAGCTATTACGCACTCTTTCAAGGGTGGCTGCTTCTAAGCCAACCTCCTGGTTGTCTCTGCGACTCCACATCCTTTCCCACTTAGCACACGCTTAGGGGCCTTAGTCGGTGATCTGGGCTGTTTCCCTCTCGACTACGAACCTTATCGCCCGCAGTCTCACTGCCACGCTCTCACTTACCGGCATTCGGAGTTTGGCTGACGTCAGTAACCTTGTCGGGCCCATCGGCCATCCAGTAGCTCTACCTCCGGCAAGAAACACGCGACGCTGCACCTAAATGCATTTCGGGGAGAACCAGCTATCACGGAGTTTGATTGGCCTTTCACCCCTACACACAGGTCATCCCCCAGGTTTTCAACCCTGGTGGGTTCGGTCCTCCACCCAGTCTTACCTGAGCTTCAACCTGCCCATGCGTAGATCACTCCGCTTCGGGTCTACAGCATGCGACTCAAACGCCCTATTCAGACTCGCTTTCGCTACGGCTCCCCCACACGGGTTAACCTCGCCACACACCATAACTCGCAGGCTCATTCTTCAAAAGGCACGCAGTCACATCACACAGAAGACAAGCTCCTGTACGCTCCTACGGCTTGTAGGCACACGGTTTCAGGTACTATTTCACGACCCCTCACCGGGGCACTTTTCACCTTTCCCTCACGGTACTCGTGCACTATCGGTCATCAGGGAGTATTTAGGCTTACCAGGTGGTCCTGGCAGATTCACACAGGATTTCTCGGGCCCCGTGCTACTTGGGATCCCCTCAAGAAGCCTTCAAGATTTCGCCTACCCGGCTCTCACGGTCTACGGCAGCCCTTCCCAGAGCTTTCGACTACCTCAAAGGTTTATCACTTCTTGTGGCTTCGGCAGAAACCACCAGAGGGTCCCACGACCCCGGACATGCAACGCCTGCCGGCTATCACACACGCCCGGTTTAGCCTCATCCGCTTTCGCTCACCACTACTCACGGAATCACTGTTGTTTTCTCTTCCTACGGGTACTGAGATGTTTCACTTCCCCGCGTTACCACCAACCGCCCTATACATTCAGGCGGAGGCAACACCACATGACTGGTGCTGGGTTTCCCCATTCGGACATCCCCGGATCAACGTCTGGTTGGCGACTCCCCGAGGCTTAACGCAGCCTCCCACGTCCTTCATCGGCTCCTGATGCCAAGGCATCCACCGTGTGCCCTAAAAAACTTGGCCACAAAGATGCTCGCGTCCACTATGCAAATCTCAAACAACAAACAGCAACCG
>NZ_JBSGCE010000163.1:0-4922 GCF_053601695.1 Nonomuraea sp. NPDC004702 | reverse complement strand
GCGGCCATCACCAGGGCCAGCACGGCCAGCGACTGCCACAGCAGCCGCCGGTCGGCGATCGCCTCCCGCTCGTCCAGCGCCATGACCTGTCCGGCGCGCTCGGGGTCGTAGCGGAGCGACCGGCCGAACAGCAGCCAGCACAGGGCGACGAACACCGCCATGAGAATGACGATCATCGGTGCCATGTGGACGAGGAAGTCGTTGAAGGTCAGGCCGCCGCGGCTGGCGATGATGATGTTGGGCGGATCGCCGACCAGCGTGGCGGCGCCGCCGATGTTGGACGCCATCGCCTCGGCGATCAGGAACGGCACCGGGCTGACCGCCAGCCGCTCGCACACCAGGAACGTCACGGGCGCGATCAGCAGCACCGTGGTGACGTTGTCCAGCAGCGCCGAGGCGACCGCGGTGATCAGCACCAGCAGCACCATCAGCCGGAACGGCCGGCCACGGGGGCGTTTGGCGGCCCAGATCGCCAGGTACTCGAAGACGCCGGTCTCCTTGAGCACTCCGACGATGACCATCATGCCGAGCAGCAGGAAGACGACGTTCCAGTCGATGCCGGTGTGCTCGGAGAAGAACGCGGCCTTCGCATTGGTGGCGTGGACCAGGAGCATGATCCCGGCGCCGCCCAGCGCCGCCGCGACCCGGTGGACCTTCTCGGTGGCGATCAGCGCGTAGGCGGCCAGGAACGCCGCCACGCTCACCCAGGCGAGCACGCTCACGCGGGCAGCACCCGGTCCAGCAGCGCCTGCAGCGTCACCGCGCCCAGCAACCGCCCGTCGTCCACCACCGCCACCAGCGGGCTGCGGGTGCGTGCCATCAAGGAGGCGAGCTCCAGGACGGTGGCGTCGGGATCCGTGACCGGCAGCTCGCGCGGACGCTCCGGCAGCGCTTCACGCACGGTGCGGCCGTCCAGTCCGCGCAGGAACGCGTCGGCATGGGCCTCGTCGACCACCCGGGCCAACGCGGGATCCTCCATGCAGTAGCCGGGCACCGCCAGGCGCAGCACCTGGGTGCCGGGGAGGATCGTGAACGGCGTGCCGTCGTCCTCGACGACGATGAGGCCGGGCAGATCCTGGTCGGCGAGCAGCCGGGCCGCGTCGATCACCGGGCTGTCGAGCTCGACCGTGGGGAAGTCGGCAAGTAGGTCTCGGGCGCGCACCAGCACATCCTTTGCGACAGCGGGACAAGGACCTGCCGACCAGACTTCCCGGCGCACCTGCACACAAGGTATCAGGACCTGCCCGATCACAGCCGGCGCGCACAGGACAGGCAGCCGCCGGTCGATCAGCGGCAGCGTCTTCCAGACGCTTTGTCGTGGTGCCGGCGCCTCCTCTCACCTGCGGTCAGGACCCCGGATCGGGAAGCCGTCGAACAGGACGGTGTCATGTCCGGTCCCGGTGGTCTGCTGCGCGATGCCGCCGTCAAGAACTCGTATGTGCGCATCGCCGACGCGCGCTGTTAAGGTAATCGCCGGTGCGCCGGGAAGTCTGGTCGGCAACGTTTTTGACGACGATCCGACCGGAGACCCTCGCAGCCATGATCCTTTCCTCCCGGCGTGCTTGATGGGCGCCCTGCTGACCGCGTTCGCGGGCCTGCTGCTGCTGGCGGTGCTGCTGTCCAGCCTGGCCCATCGCACCGTCCTGTCCACGGCGGCGCTGTTCCTGGTGGCCGGGTTCGTGCTCGGCGACGGCGTGCTCGGCGTGGTCTCGCTCAAGCCCGGCGACGACCTGGTGGCGACGCTGGCCGAGCTGGCGCTGTTCGCGGTGCTGTTCACCGACGGCATGCGGGTGGGCTGGGCCGAGCTGCGCAGCGCGTGGCGGCTGCCGGGGCGGGCGCTCGGCTGGGGCCTGCCGCTCACCCTGGTCATCACCGCCGCCGGCGCGCACTACCTGCTCGGGCTGGGCTGGGTCGAGTCGCTGCTGATCGGCGCGATCCTGGCGCCCACCGACCCGGTGTTCGCCGCCGCCCTGGTCGGCAACGAGAAGGTGCCGCCCCGGCTGCGGCAACTGCTGAACGTCGAGTCCGGCGTCAACGACGGGCTCGCGCTGCCGTTCGTCATCCTGTTCCTGGCGATCGCCTCGGGCTCGGCCGACCTGCACCTCGGCGAGCTGGGGCTGGAGCTCGGCCTGGGCGTGCTCATCGGCGTGGCGATCCCGTGGGCGGCGATCAGGCTGGAGCAGACCCGCTGGTTCGCCGCCTCCACCGCCTACGAGCCGCTCAACGCCCTGGCCATCGGCCTGCTGGTGCTGGCCGTGGGCAAGGCCACGCACGGCAACCTGTTCCTGGCCGCGTTCTCCGCCGGGATCACCGTGGCGACCTTCGGGCAGCGGCAGCGCGAATCGTTCGAGCACTTCGGCGAGCTCATCGCGGAGATCTTCAAGCTGGCGGCGCTGCTGGTGTTCGGGGCGCTCATCACGCCGTCGCTGCTGGGCTCGGTGGGCTGGCAGGGGTGGCTGTTCGCGATCCTGGCGCTGGTGGTGGCGCGGCCGGTGGCGATCTGGCTGTCGTTCCTGCGTTCCGGGCTGACGGTGCGCGAGCAGGCTGCGGTGGCGTGGTTCGGCCCGAAGGGGTTCGCGTCGGTGGTGTACGGGCTGCTCGTGCTCGCCTCCGGGATCGCCGCCGCGCAGCAGGTGTTCCAGATCGTCGCCGTCACCATCGTGGCCTCGATCCTGCTCCACTCCTCCACCGACATCGTGGTGGCCCGCGGCTTCGACGACGAGCACGACGTCCCGGCCTGGTTCGGCCGCCTCCGTAAGCGCGACCGGACCCCGTGAGACGGTCGTACGGACTCCTGGGCCGCTTCCCGCACCCGGCCCAGGTGATCGTCACCGGGTTCGCCGCCGTGGCCCTGATCGGCACCGCCCTGCTCGCCTCGCCGGTCGCCACCGAGTCGGGCGAGTCGGCGGGCTGGCTGACGGCCCTGTTCACCGCGACGTCCGCGGTGTGCGTCACCGGTCTGGTGCCCTGGTTCCTGGTTGTCGTCGGCCTCGGCTGAGTCATCGTTCGATGCCACTGGGCAGATCGGCACCATCTCCACCGTCCACGCCTATTCAAGCTGTTTTTTGAGCTTGCGCCACCCGCCGGCTCGGTTGTTGGCGATGATCTGGCGGAACATGGCAGTGAGAGCAGGAGCGTTGATGGTTTCTCCTTCACGGAAAGCCACCGTGCGGGCGGTCTTGTTGTGGTGGCCGGCCGTGATGATGCCTTCGGGGTCGGGGACGATGGCGCCGTCGTACAGAAAGACGTTGACGTGGTCCTTGGCGGCGAGCAGTGCGCACACGTTGCCCTGGAGTACGAAGTAGGGCCGGACCGTTCGCTTGATGGTCTCGCCTATCTCGGGGTCCGCGGCGTGGATCAGGTCCCGGACCTGCCGGCAGATGTCCTGCTGCCATCCGGGCAGGGCGTCGATGTAGTCGTCCACACGAGGGTCTGTCTCATAGGGGCGTACGTCGTTCACAGCCAGGCACCCACGATCGCCGAGGTAACGAGAATTTTCATCAGCCAGTCGCCGGCGTGCAGCGCTGCGGTGACGGCGGGCGTCCTCTCCCACATCATGGACCCGGTGAGCAGCACTGCCGGGAATCCGACCCACAGCACCAGGCCGAGCGCCATCACCGGGCCTGCCCCGGTGATTCCGGCGTACTCGGCCAAGCCCGCGATCACGGCGGCGATCACGACGCCGCGCACCAGCTCCAGGAGGATCTTCAGTGGTGGCGGCCGGTCGCCTCGGTCCGGGGCACGCTCACCCAGCAGACGTTTCTCGGTCGGGGTGAGCAGGGCGTAGTAGGTCGAGCTGAGTACGAACACCGCGATCGATGCGGCAATGACGGAGATCACGTTACTCATGGACCGACTCCAGGTAAACTAAACGGTACCGTTTATGCGTGATAAAACTAAACCGGGTAGTGTTCTCTGTCAAGGAGGAGTCCGTTGACCGCTTCGGCACGGGCCGAGGTCCGCTCGGCGCGCAAGCGCCAGGAGATTCTCACGGCCGCGCGGTCGGTGTTCACCGCCCACGGCTACGTCGGTACGAGCATGGATGCGGTGGCCGCCGCGGCAGGAGCCTCGAAGCGGACGGTGTACCAGTACTTCGCCGACAAGGAGGATCTGTTCGCCGGCGTCGTCCTGGACACCGTTGATCGCGGTTATGAGCACTTCAAGCCCGCAATCCGCGCGCTCGCGGAGACGGACGACATCGAGACCGCCTTGCGGGACCATGCACGGATGACCCTGGCCGGGTTGATGAACCGGGAAGTCCTGCAGATGCGACGGTTGGTCATCGCCGAAGCGGAGCGCTTCCCGGCCATTGGACGCGAGTACTTCGAGCGGAGCTGGGGACGCACGCTCAAACTTCTCGCGGAGACCTTCGCAAAGCTGACCGAACGCGGCCTGCTGAACACCCCCGACCCAGAACGCGCCGCCTACTTGTTCACCTGGCTGATCTCCTCGATTCCCACCAACCGGGTCGCCTTCCTAGGCGACGCGGCCGCCGGGTCCCCCGAGGAACTGACCGAACTCGCCGACGAGGGCACCCGCGTCTTTCTCGCCGCCTTCACTCCTCGGTAACCCGGCGAGCAGATCGCCTGTGCACGACCACCAGCAAGAACGAATGCCGGAGGCGCCCGTCGTACGCCTATGAGCGGGTGCCACCGGACCTCTACACCCCCTGAGCGGGGCCTACTCCGTCAGGTGGTCAAGGCCTCCGAGGGCCGCGCCCATGCACATGGGTTCTGAAGAAACTGCTTGAGCGGAAATGCCGGTCGCCACGAAGGTCAGCCATCCAATCGTGGCACCCGCGAGAACGCCTCCCAGCGCCAGGGACTGCGAACTGACGCCGGATCTGATGATCAAGAAAGAGACGCTTGACGCCCGAGACCGCCGTGGGGTCGCTGTCCATGGAGGAACTGCCTGTCGAGCCG
>NZ_JBSGCE010000162.1:0-5022 GCF_053601695.1 Nonomuraea sp. NPDC004702 | reverse complement strand
TCGCTCGGCTGCGTGCTCGCCTTCACCGTGACCGGCCGCAGCCCCTTCGGGACGGGGCCCGTCCACGCGGTCGTCTTCCGCGTGGTGCACGCCGACCCCGATCTTCGGGGAGTGCCCGCGCCCCTGACCGCTCTGGTGGCGGCCTGCCTGGCCAAGGACCCCGCCGCCCGGCCCAGCCTGGAGCAGGTGCTGGATCGCCTCGCCACGCTCGCCGCGCCCGGCCGGCGACAGTGGCTGCCGGAGCCGCTCACTCAGGTCATTACTGAGCGCCGGACCATGGCATTGACCGCCTTGCACGACCCGACCACCACCAGCGGCGGCCCACAGATGATCGTGCCGCCGTCCGCTCAACCAGATCAGCCGCGCGCACCCCAGCCGCTACTGGTCAACGAACGCCGCCGACGCCACGGCAGTGAACCGCGGTGGCCTGTCCACATCGTCTACGGGCTGCTCGCTCTGTTCACCCTGATCTCGCTGATCACGGTTGTCCACCAGGGCTACCTCCTCTACAACATGGGGTGGGGCTTCCACGTGGTAGTCGATGACTACGAGCCGGCTACCACCATCATGTGGGTGGCTCAGAACGTCTTCGGCCTGGGACTGGCGGCGGCGTGGCTGCTGTGGTTCCACCGGGTACGCGTCGTCGCCGAACGACTCGCGCCCGGCCGGCTGCGCTACCGCCCTTCCATGGCCGTGTATGGCTGGCTCATCCCGATCGGCAACCTGTGGCTGCCCAAGCAGATCGCCGACGACGTCTGGCACGCCTCCAGCCCGCCGGGACGCGATGGCACGACCGCCCCGGCCGGTCTCCTGCACACATGGTGGATCTTCTGCCTGGTCACTTGCCTCCTGACCTGGCCCTTGTTCTGGATCGATGGGACGACACTCCTCGAAATGGAGTACGGGCATTACGAAATCACGTGGGTGACCTGGGCCAGCGCGGTCGTGCACACACTGGTCCTACCGGCGGCGATCGTCACCGCCCTGTTCGTGCGGCGGCTGGGCGCCATGCAGGCGGCCAGACTCGACAGCTGACGGCCGAGCCCCGGCACGTCGGCTGTCGAGCGTTCCGAATCGAAGATTTTGGGGTGTTCCTGGATGGTTCTGACTGGCCCCCAAAGTGTTGATTGCGGCGGGCTGGTGGCATATACCCGAGCGGAGGGCCGTGTAGGCGCTCCTCACGGTCCGATGCAGCCAAGCCGGTGTCCATGGTCGTCGACCTCCACGAGGAGCTCCGTCCCATGATCGAGTGGTTGGGCAGTCACACCTTCCCCGAGCATCGGCGGTATGAACTGCTGGCCCGGCTGGTCTGGTCGGCAGGAAGCGATGATCCTCGGGTGCTGGCTGCCGTGGTGGCCGAGCGGGCTGCCCGGCCGTGCCAGGTGATGGTCGCCGCGCCGGTGTCTGAGCGCGTGGCCGTCCTGGGCGACGACGGCCGCTACCATCTGCTGGTCGATGGCCGCTACCGATGCATGGCGCTCGCACGGGGGCGACGCACACTCAGGCCCCACGGGTCGGCGTTGCCGCACGAGCAAAACTGCTCCTGGTGGACTTCCGACGGGAAGATCTACCGGGTCAACCCTCCTCCCGGCGAGAGCTTCGAGCGTGGTCGGCAAGGCTCAGTGACGGTGCGTTGGGCGGTGCTGCCCACCAGGGAGCGCACCGACCCTGCATTGGTACCGGTACGGCAGCGGTGCCGTACCGGTACCAATTGGCACGATTGGCCGCCTTATCGCGGATCGGTGCTGGGATCGATCGTCCACGTGTTGGCCGAGGCCTTCGGCCCCTCTTGCCAGATGTGCGGCTCAGGGCTCGGCCTCTACGTCGATCATGACAAGCAGACGCAACTGGTGCGCGGTCTGGCCTGCCACCACTGCAACACCTGGGTCGATACCTGCCCGCACCCGAGCGGCTGCCGATGGGCTGAGTACCTCAACAATCCGCCTGCCGTCCCCCTAGGACTCCTCTATCCGAGCGCAGCCCTCAGCAGGAAGCCCGATAGCCGCCAGCCCGGCCTGGCGCGCCTGCGACGCTGCGCGCTGGCCGAGGCGCGATGTGGGGCACCCACCAAGAACGGCACACCATGCCGAAACCTGCGGGCAAGCTGGCCCTTCGGCGGCATCACCTTGTGGGCCTGCGTCGCCCATCTCGACCCGGATGTACGCGCCGCTCTGTCGCTCGCCCAGGCCAGAATGCGCGATGACGCGGCTGGCTGGATCGAGGTGCCCGACACCTGGCGCAACTGCCTGCCTGCCCCATCGGCGTACTGCCAGGCGACGGCACCCATCACGACCTTCACCGCGTGCGCCTGCCCATCACGCCCGTGAACTCCTGGCTGCAGATGTTGGCCTGCGCGCCTCGTACCTTGGACTGTCGGCAAGCCTCGTGTCACCAGGCCCGGGTGGCTCTATACCTGAGTTGCGACAGCGTTTGTTGGCCGGCCGTGACAGCGGTCGTGTAGTCCGCCGGACTGTGTTGCTGAGTTTTTGACAGCACCCAAGTGGTTGCGGTGGGACTATCAGGGTGCTACGCACCGTGAGGGAGCCCACGTGCCTCGCATGTCGAAGGTCGAGCTGTACGCGGCGATCCGCCGCGATGCTCGCACTGGCATGTCCAACCGGGCACTGCAAACGAAGCACGGCGTCGGGTTCCGCACGGTGCAGAAGGCGTTGGCCTCGGCATGGCCTGAACCACGCAAGAAGCTGCCACAGCGAACGTCCAAGATCGCCCCCTACAAGAACGTGATCGATCAGATGCTGCGCGCGAACCTGGACGCGCCGCGCAAGCAGCGTCACACCACCAAGCGCATCTTCGACCGGCTGGTGAGCGAGCATCACGCGGTGGGAGTGTCGTATCAGATGGTTCGCGCCTACGTCGCGCAACGCCGTTCCGAGATCTGGACCGAGTCGGGCCGGGGCCCGAGCAAGGCGTTCGTGCCCCAGTCGCACCGGCCCGGCGCCGAGGCCGAGGTCGACTTCGGGGAGGTGACCATCCGATTGGCCGACGAGATGGTCAAGTGCGTGCTGTTCTCGTTGCGGCTGTCGTATTCGGGCAAGGCCGTGCACCGCGTGTTCGCCTCCGGCGGCCAGGAAGCGTTCTTCGAGGGACACGTCCACGCCTTCAGCGTGCTGGGAGGGGTGCCATTCGGCAAGGTCCGCTACGACAACCTCAAGGCCGCCGTCGCTCAGGTTCTGGGGTTCTCCCGTGCCCGGGTGGAGACCGCACGCTGGACGGCTTTCCGCTCCCACTACGGGATCGAGCCGTTCTACTGCCAGCCTGGTAAGCAGGGCGCCCACGAGAAGGGCGGAGTGGAAGGCGACATCGGCTGGTTTCGCCGCAACCACATGGTGCCGATCCCCGATGTCGCCTCACTGGCCGAGCTCAATGTGTTGATCGACGCTTGGGACCTGGCCGACGAGACACGGCGGATTGGGAACCGCGCCCGGACCATCGGGGAGTACTTCGCCATCGAGGCCCCGTTGCTCAAGATGTTGCCCACCGAGCCGTTCGAGACGGGGCTGCTGCTGACGCCGCGGGTGGACCGCTACAGCCAGATCACCGTGCGCACCAACCGGTATTCGGTGCCCGCCCGCCTGATCGGCCGCAGGGTGCGGGTCATGCTGCACGCCTCAGAGCTGGTCATCTACGACGGGACGGGAAGAGGTCGCACGGCACGAACGGCTCCTGGCGAAAGCCGCGAGCCGGCTGGAGTTGGACCACTACCTGGAGGTCCTCATCCGCAAGCCTGGCGCCCTGCCGGGAGCCACCGTCTTGGAGCAGGCGCGCGCCGCGGGCAAGTTCACCCCCGTCCACGATGAATGGTGGGCGGCTGCCTGCGAAGCCCACGGCGACGCGGCCGGCACCCGCGCTTTGATCGAGGTGCTCCTGCTGACCCGTCACATGGCCCACGAGCACATCGTCACGGGGATAGTTACCGCAATCCGGGCTGGTGCGCTGACCGCTGATGCCGTCGCCTTGGAGGCTCGCAAAGCCGCCGACTCTGACTCCTCCACCAACACCAGCACCGAACCCGTCACCGCATCCGGCTCAGTACCGACCGGCGCGACGGTGACCTTCCTGACCGAGCGGCGCCTGGCACACCTGCCGCCCGATAACCGGCCGCTGCCCTCGGTGGCCGCCTACGACCAGTTGCTGCGACATCGCCGACCCGCCGCGCAGCCGTCCGCCCAGGGAGACACCTCATGACCTTTCCCCGCCACCGCGGATTGACCGAGCAAGCCGCCCAGGCCGCCGTGGACTCGGCCTGTCGGATGCTTCGGCTGCCGACCATCCGCCGTCAATTCGGCGAGTTGGCCGACACCGCGACCCGCGAGCAGATGACCTATTTGGGCTTCTTGGCCGAACTGCTGATGGCCGAATGCGACGACCGCGCGCGCCGCCGCTCCGAACGCCGGATCAAGGCCGCCGCTTTCCCTCGTGACAAGTCACTACGCGAGTACGACTTCGACGCGAACCCCCACATTGACCCCGCCGTCATCCACACCCTCGCCGCCTGCGAATGGGTGAAGAAAGGACAGCCGCTCTGCCTCATCGGCGACTCGGGCACCGGCAAGTCCCACCTGCTCATCGCGCTGGGCACCGAGGCTGCGATGAAGGGCTTCCGCGTCCGCTACACCCTGGCCACCAAGCTGGTCAACGAACTGGTCGAAGCCGCCGACGACAAGCAACTGTCCAAGACCATCGCCCGCTACGGCCGAGTCGACCTGCTCTGCATCGATGAGCTGGGCTACATGGAACTCGACCGCCGCGGCGCCGAACTCCTCTTCCAGGTGCTAACCGAGCGCGAAGAGAAAGCCAGCGTCGCCATCGCCTCCAACGAGAGCTTCGGCAAAGCGCACATGTTCGAGCCAACAAGTGTGTGGTTCGGCTGAAACTTCACACGTTGGAGCAGCTATTCGGGCTGGGGCGGGTGTGTCCAGTTAACGGTGTATCTCGATCTTGATTAGTTATCGGGTCGTTGGGGTCAGGCGGCCGTCGAAGGTGATGGCGAAGGCGTTCAGG
>NZ_JBSGCE010000161.1:0-5051 GCF_053601695.1 Nonomuraea sp. NPDC004702 | reverse complement strand
GTGCGGCAGTCGGCGAACGTCACCGACCAGTGGGGCGCGGCGCTGGCGGCCGGCGACTTCGACGGCGACGGCCGCGACGAGCTGGCCGTCGGCGCGCCCGCCGACAGCGTGCGCCTGGACGGCCAGGGATCGGTGACCGTGCTCGACCCGCGCGCCCGCCGGGCCCGGCTGCTCACGCAGAGCTCGCCGGGGATCGCCGGCGCGTCGGAGAAGTGGGACGCCTTCGGCGCGGCCCTGGCCACCGGCGACTTCAACGGCGACGGCCGCGACGACCTGGCGATCGGCGTCCCCGGCGAGGGCCTCAGCGAGAACCAGCGGGCCATGGACTACGGCGACGGCACCGTGGACGTCCTGTACGGCTCGCGCGCCGGCCTGCGCACCCACGGCAGCGAGGCGTGGTCGCAACGCTCGCTGAAGGGCGAGCCGCGCTACTACGACCGGTTCGGCGCGGCGCTGGCCGCCGGGGACTTCACCGGCGACGGCAGGGACGAGCTGGCCATCGGCGTGCCCGGCGAGCACGCCGTCCAGGTGCTCCAGGGACGCGCGTCGGGCGGCCTGACCCGGAAGGGGAACCTGCTGGTCAAGGGCAGGGGACGCGACTTCGGCGCCGCGCTGGCCGCGCTGCCCGGCGGGGGCGGCCGCTACCGCGCGCTGACCGCCGGCCGCCCCCTGGACGGGCTGCTGGTCGCCGCCCCCGACCAGGGCCTGGTCATGTACGCCCCCGGCGTCCGCGAGACGGGCCTGCGCCTGGGCCGCCTCCGCCAGGTCTCCCAGGGGGCCGGCCTGTACGGCTACACCTTCGGCTGAACACCCCCTGGGCTCTGCGCGGATGGCAGCAGCACGCGGAACAGGGCGCCCTTGCCCGGCTCCCCCTCGGCCATGACGACGCCGCCGTGCGCCTCGACCAGCGTCGCCGCGATCGACAGGCCGAGCCCGGCCCCGCCCACCCCGCGCGCCGGATCGGCCCGGTAGAACCGCTCGAACACCCGCTCGGCCACCTCCGGCGGGAACCCCGGCCCCTCGTCGGCCACCTCCACCACGGCCCGCTCGCCGTCCACGCCGACGCGCACCTCGAACGGCGTCCCGGGGGGCGTGTGCTGCAGCGCGTTGCCCACCAGGTTCCCGACCACCTGGCCGAGCCGCGACTCGTCGCCGGTCACCAGCACCTCGCCCTCGCCGCCGTCCAGGCGGACCAGCTCGATCCGCCGGTCGGGGGCGAGCGTCTGGGCGTCGATCACGGCGGTCGCGGCCAGGCTGAGCAGGTCCACCGGCCGTCGTGCCAGCTCCCGCCGCTGGTCCAGCCTGGCCAGCAGCAGCATGTCCTCCACCAGCAGGCCCATGCGCGCGGCCTGCCCCTCGATCCGGCTCAGCAGCCGCACGGCCTCGGCCAGGTCCTTCTCCTTCCCCAGCCGGAACAGCTCGGCGAACCCCCTGATCGAGGTGAGCGGCGTGCGCAGCTCGTGCGAGGCGTCGGCCATGAACCGGCGCATGACCTCCTCCGAACGCCGTGCCGCCGTCGCCGACTCGCGCGCCGACTCGGCCGCCGCCTCCCGCTCGCGGACCGCCGACTCGATCTGGGCGAGCATGCCGTTGAGCGAGCGGCCCAGCTTGCCGACCTCGGTGGTGCTCGCCCACATCGGCACCCGGCGCGACAGGTCGCCGCCCGCGATGTCCCTGGCGGTGCGGCCGATCTCGCGCAGCGGGCGCAGGCTCCGCCGTACCAGCCAGTAGCAGGCGACGCCCAGCACGGCCAGCGTGCCGCCGCCGGCGAAGGCCACGATGAGGGCGAGCCTGGCCACCGTGCCCTCGACGTCGCCGAGGCTGATGGCGATCACCCGGCTGTCGCCGTCGCGGGCCGGGACGGCGACCACCCGCCAGTCCGGCCCGCCGGACGCGCGCGACTCGACGGTGAACGGCCGCCCGCCGCGCGCGGCGACGTCCGCGCTGGTCAGCCGGGGCAGCTTGGGCGTGTGCTCCTCGGTGGACTCGGTCAGCACCCGTACGGTGGCGCCGCCCGCGTCCACCAGCACCGAGTGGAACAGCCCGAAGAAGCGCTGCGGCTGCCGCCCGGCCGGCCACGCCTCGGGCGGCGGCGGCAGGTCGCGCGGCGCGGCGGCCGCCACCAGTTGCCGGTCCACCCGCTCGACCAGGTATCCGCGCAGCAGCCGCACGGCGAACAGGCCGGTCACCGTGATGGCGAGGGTGACCAGCAGCAGCGTGGCCGAGACCAGGCGCAGCCAGAGCGGGGCGCGGGCGAGGTGCTTCCTCATATGCGCGGCGGGCGCAGGATGTAGCCGACCCCGCGCAGCGTGTGCAGGTACTTCCGGTCGCCGGTGTCGATCTTGCGCCGCAGGTACGACACGTACGACTCGACCAGGCCCACGTCGGTGCGCCAGTCGCCGTTCCAGACGTGGTCGAGGATCTGCGTCTTGGACAGCACCCGGCCGACGTTCAGCATGAAGTACCGCAGCAGCCGGAACTCCGTCGGCGACAGCCGCACCGGGACGCCGTCGCGCCACACCTCGTGGCTCTCCTCGTCCAGCTCCAGGTCGGCGACGCTCAGCCGGTGGGGCGGCGGCGCGCCCCTGCGGGTCCTGCGCAGCACCGCCCGGATCCGCGCGATGACCTCCTCCAGGCTGAACGGCTTGGTCACGTAGTCCTCGCCGAGGCCGAGACCGGTGATCCGGTCCTCCGGCGTGTCCTTGGCGGTCACGAAGAGCACCGGGACCCGGCGGCCGCGGGACCGCAGCCTTCCCGCGACCGCCAGGCCGTCGATGTCGGGCAGCATCACGTCGAGCATCACCAGGTCGGGCGTGCTCTCCTCGGCCACCCGCAGCGCCTCCCGCCCGTCGGCGGCGGTCAGCACCTCGAACCCGGCCATGCGCAGGCTGGCCGAGAACAGCTCCCTGATGTTGGGCTCGTCGTCGACCACCAGCAGCCTGGCCTCGGGCTGGTTCATCGCGGGCCCCCTCCCGGCGTGCCCTGGGCTCCCTGGGTGATGGCGGTCGCGGTGACCGAGCCGTCGCCGGACTGCTGCCCGCGCACCACGACGGTGGTGCCGGCGGCCAGGTCGGCGACCTTGCCGGGCCTGGAGATCTGGACCGTGGTCTGGTCGCTGGTGGTGACCGTCACCGTGGCGCCGTCCATGGTTCTGACGTAGATCTTGTCGCCGTCGACCTTCTCGACGGTGCCGACCGTGCCGCCGCCCATGCGCTGCCCGAACCCGCCGTTCTGGGCGCCGTTCTGGGTGCCGGAGCCGCGCTGGGCGTAGCCGCCGCCGGGGAACTGGCCGTTCGTACGCCCGAGCTGCGCGGCGGCCGGCGCGGCGTCGGACGTGCCGAACAGCTTGCCCGCCTGGATGCCGATGAGCACGCCGGCCACCAGCACCACCCCGGCGGCCAGCCCGAGCGTCAGCTTCGAGACGCCGCCGCGCGGCCGGACGGCGAGCTCCTCCCCCAGGTCGTCGGGGAAGGGCGAGGAGTCGAGCCGGTCCATGTCTTTCTCCTTACTCATGCCGCCTACTCGTGCCGCAGGGCCTGGATCGGCCGGAGCTTGGCCGCCCTGTTGGCGGGATAACTGCCGAAGAACAGCCCGATCCCCACCGACACGCCCAGCGCCAGCGCGACGGACGACGGCACGAGGACCGGCTCGATGCCGGCCACGGTGAACCGGGTGCCGACGAAGGCCACCAGCACCCCGAGCAGCCCGCCGACCAGGCTGAGCAGGGTGGCCTCCATCAGGAACTGGCCCAGGATCGCGCCGCGCGGCGCGCCGATCGCCTTGCGGATGCCGATCTCCCGGGTCCGCTCGGTCACGGTGACCAGCATGATGTTGGTGATGCCGATGCCGCCCACCAGCAGCGAGATCGCCGCCACCGCCCCGAGCAGCACGGTGAACGTGCCGGTGGCCTCGCTCACCGTCTCCTGCAGGGTGGCCTGGTTGAGTATCCGGTAGTCGGGGTTGCCGTCGGTGATGCCGTGCCGCTGGTTCAGGACGGCGGTCACCTCCGACTGCGCCGCCGTGGTGGCCTCGGCCCCGGTGGCCTGCACGACGATCGAGTCCAGCGAGCCGAACCCGCTCAGGCTCTGCTGCACGGCGGGCAGCGGCGCCACGGCCACGTCGTCGGCGTCCTGCATGCCGGTGGAGCCGCTCTCCTTGAGCACCCCCACCACCGTGAACGGCACCCCGGACACGCTGACCTGCCGGCCGATCGGGTCCACCGCGCCGAACAGCTCTTCCACCACCGTCTGGCCGAGCACCACGACCTTCCTGGCGGCCAGCACGTCGTCGTTGAAGAAGTACGTGCCCTTGGCCACCGGCTTGTTCATGGCCTCGAAGTAGCTGGGGTAGGTGCCGACGAACTGCGCGATCGTGTGGCTGGCGGCGCCGTACGCGGCGGTGGCGGAGTTGGCGCCGACCACCGGCGAGACGGACCTGACCGACGGCGCGAGCGTCCGGTCGGTGAGCGCCTTGGCGTCGGCCAGGCTGAGCTGCCTGGCCTGCGTGCGCGGCCCGGTGTTGCCGCCGCCGCCCGGCGCGCGCCCGCCGAGTCCGCCCCCGCCGCCGCCCCCGCCCGAGAAGGACGGGGAGATCGTCAGCGTGTTGGCGCCGAGGCGCTGGATGTTCTTCTGGATGCTCTGCGAGGAGCCCTCGCCGACCGCCACCAGCAGGATGACCGCGGCGACGCCGATGAGGATGCCCAGGGTGGTCAGGGCGCTGCGCATCTTGTTGGCCAGCAGGCCGCGCAGCGCGAAGCGGAGGATCTCAAGCTGGTTCACTGGCCGCCGTCCTCGGGGGTGGTCCGTCGACCGGCGCCTGGCGGCGGTCCTCCACGATCTCGCCGTCCACCAGCCGGATCACCCGTTTGGCGTGCGCGGCCACGTCGTCCTCGTGGGTGATGAGGACGATCGTGCGTCCGGACTCGCTGAGCCGGTCGAGGATCCGCAGCACGTCGCGGGTGGAGGCGGTGTCCAGGTTGCCGGTGGGCTCGTCGGCCAGCAGCAGCGCGGGGGCGGTGACCAGCGCCCTGGCCACGGCCACGCGCTGCTGCT
>NZ_JBSGCE010000160.1:0-5668 GCF_053601695.1 Nonomuraea sp. NPDC004702 | reverse complement strand
GACGAACGACACCGCCCAGCAGGTACGGGACCTGCTCGGTCACTACGACCCGTCTCGCGCTCCGTCCATCACGATCCGCGGCTTCTACGGCGACGACAGCGCCGAGAAGGCCGCCGCCGAGGGGCGGCTCATCCGCAACCTCGTCCACTCCAGCGACAGTCCCGCCGATGCCGCGGCCGACTTCAAGATCTGGTTCGGCGAGCCTTACCGGCACATCCTGCACCAGGAGGCGTACCCCCGATGAGCCAACCCGCCGCCGGTCCCGCGCAGCTCCGCGTGGTGCCTGCCGCTCAGGAACTGGAAGACGTCTCGGGGCGTACTGACCAGATGCTCGGCCCGAGAGCTGGAGCGATGGATGCCGCGCAATGAAGCCACGAAGACCGGGAGGGCCTCTGACGGCGTCCCGATTCGGCCTCCGGCTCCAGAAAAGGATGCATGGCCATGTCCGGGGTTCGCCCCGCATCCACCACGCCTCGCCCACGGCAGGACATCGTTCCTCGACTGGACGACAGACAAGCCGGCACAGTCCCGAACGCTCGACTACACATGCGCATGCCAGCCGATCGTCTACGAGTTAGTGGCGTGTGGGGGCAGCTATCGAATCCGCCGAACGGAGCGGACGGCACCTCCTCGCGTGACGTACGCCGGCCCATGGCGCCGTCAGGCGGCGGGTCGCATCTGGGCGCAGCTCCTCTCGGGCGAGGTGAGCTTATGTCCCTGACGGCCTCTGTGAAGAGACACGCGAACCCGCTCAGGCCCGTCGTTTTAGCCTTGAGTCTTGTTGCTGCTCGCAAGGGAGCCCCATGACGCAAGGCAAAGCTCAGCCCACGTACGCCACACTGGCCGACGACCTCCGCCGCCGGATCACAACGGGGGAGTACCCGCCAGGCGGGATGATCCCGTCGGAGGCGGCCTTGATGGCCGAGTTCGGCGTGGCCCGCGGCACCGTCCGACAGGCGCTCGCTGAGCTGGAGCGCGAGGGCCTGGTCGTCAGCCAGATAGGACGAGGCCGCAGGGTGCAAGGCCAAGCCGCGCCGGACGTACAGCCGAGCACCCGCTACGAAGACGTGGCCAACCAACTCCGCGCCGCCATCAAGGCCGGCGAGTTCGCCCCGGACGTCCGCCTGCCTGGCGAACCTGTCCTGGCGGCAAGGTTCGGCACGGCACGCATAACGGTACGCAAGGCCCTGGAACTGCTTCAGCAGGAGGGCCTGATCGTCGTCATCCCCAGCAAGGGCCGCTTCGTGGCCACTCAACGACCACCAGAAACGAACAGCGAGGACTAGCAATGACGGAGACCCACACCGCACGAGGCTTCTCCCAGCAAGACGCCCACAAGGCGCTCGTCGCAGCCTGCCGGGAGGCCGGACTGGACAGTCGGGATGCGGTCCCTCTGCGGGTGGGTGAGAACATCCTGTTCCGCCTCGCATCGGCCCCAGTGGTGGTCAGAATCGCGCGCAGCGTGGATCTTCTGAGCGACGTCCACAAGGAGGTCGTGATCGCGCGCTGGCTGGAAGCGGTCGACTTCCCGAGCGTGAAGCTGCTTCCTGACTGTCCCCAGGCACTCATCCAAGAGAGCCGCGTGGTCACGTTCTGGCAGCACGTGGACAGTGATGGCCGGTCTCCGGGCTTCGTGGACCTGGCAGCGATGCTGAGAGAGCTCCACGCCCTACCCAAACCGGTGGACCTGGTCTTGCCGTTGTTTGACCCGCTGGGCCGCGTAGAGGACCGCTTGGACTGCGCCCCGAGCGTTTCAGAAGCGGACATCGAGTTCCTGCGTCGACGCATCAAGGAGCTCTACGCCGAATACAACGGTCTGGAGTTCGCGCTGCCCGCTGGCCACATCCACGGCGACGCCCACAAGGGCAACCTGCTACGCCGTACGGACGGGAACGTGATCCTTCTCGACTTCGAGAGGTTCGCCTTCGGTCCACGTGAATGGGATCTCAGCACTGCCGTGGGGATTCCGTTCCAAGGCTTTCGGTGGCTCGACTACGACGAGTACGCACATGCTGTGGACGCGTACGGATTCGACATCGCGGAGTGGCCTGGGCTTCACACGTTGCGTCGCATCCGCGAGATCACCATGACAACATGGCTCATGCAGAACGTGGACCACGGTCCCGACATCCGAGCCGAGTTCGACCGCCGCATCGCCTCACTGCGCCATGACGTCCTGCCGCGTTCCTGGCGTCCCCTCTGAGCCACTTGCCTTGGTCAAAGCTTGGCAGTCTCGGTTCCTCCGCCGATCGGACGCATCAAGGGCTGGCGAGCCGCTGGATCGCGATGTCCAGCTCTGGCCATTGCGCGCCTAAAGCTGCTCTAGCGCTGGCTAAGGCGTCGAATTTGGCCGCATCGCTGCTCGCGGCACGCAAGGCCGATCTGAACGCGAGCATGGCATGCAGGCGTTCGTGCTTGCCGCTCCTCTCCCAGGATGCACATGCGTCCTCAAGGAGGAATGTCAGCCACTCCCTATCTGCGTCGGACAAGCCGTCGCCTCGCCTTAGTGCGTCGGTGAGTCCGGGAGGCATATCCAGGTCAAACCGGTCGCGCATCGTTTCGGCCACGACCAGCAAAACCTCACGCCGTACGGCATGAGGCAGAGCCTCCATGGATGACGTGCGGCCAGGGTCAGTATGGGCGAACGGTGACAGAAGCGGTTCTGGTGCTGGCTCTGGATAGTCGATGATGAAGGCCCGCTGGTCGTCGTCGAACCATGTAGCGTCCAGGCTCGTCCTGGCGGCACCATCCACGGCGGCCATGGCGTGGGCTTGGACGCCAGTCCAGTCATCCTCGCGCTCCGCCTCTATCACCGCCGCCAGCCAGTCACCGAACGGGCTTGTAGGAGGATCTGCAGCATCGCCGAAGGTCCGCCATACGTAGCTGTAGTTTCCCCCCCGGGCGTGCGCGAGCCGGACGTTCACTGATGGACCCCAGGACACGGCCCACGCCTCGCCGTCCTGCGACAGTCGTGCAAGCACGTCCTGGCTGCGCAGGTAATCCCCGCCATTTGTCTGGATCAAGGACACCGTTTCGCTTTGCTCGTCCACAAAGATCAGGGGCAGTGGAGAGAAGTTCAGCGGATCTTCGCGCGGGTCCAGTTCGCGTACTTCCGGGTCGGTGTCCGGGGCCAGTCGATGTGCGATGTCACGGTGGCCTCCCCTTGTGCGGATCACGCTCCAGCAGAGACCGCTTTCATGGAGCCACTGCTGCTCATCCAGCACCCGACGGTAGTGTTCCGCGCCTGGCATGAATTCGTTCTCCTTGGTGGGGGGCGGGGGCCGCCCGGGAGCGGCCCCTGAGTCTAACTATGGCCAGTAGTCGCGAGAAGGAGAACCGCAGAGGCTGGCTCTGTCCTTCTGCGTTCCCATGCCTGCCTGTTCGAAGGTGGTGTAGAACGCGTCGCCTATGAGGATCCGATCCTTCTGGTAGTAGTGCCTGTCCAGGATTAGGCCGGCCGCGCCGTTGTCGGCTGTATCGACTGGGCAGAGAGAAATCGAGTTCGTTTTGTTGTTGCGAACGTTCGTTCGTTCCCGCGTGGACGCGAACGGGTACTCATCGCACTGCTTGGCGCCGTTGTTCGCGTAGCCGGGCCACATGTTGTTGCACCAGCGGTTGGTCTGGCTCTGATTGGCATTCCGGATGTTCTGGTATTCACGATGCAGCTTGTTCTCTTCGGTCGGTATATTTGGGTTTCTGCAGCCGTGAATCGCCTTGGAAGTGTCTGTTGGGTAGGTCTCGAGCCCCGGTCGTGTGCACGCGTTCCAGTAGTGGTTGAAGGCTTGGTCGTATCCCTTGCCCCAGTGGAACTTAACCCAGGGCAAGGTTAAGGAGAAGACGCAACCTCCCTTGTACTGGACGTATGTCGCCGAGTCGCACCTAACGGTGGTGCCGATTCCAGTCTGGTTTGTGTTTGATATGTACTTGTTGATCGCCTTGGGCCAGTCGGGGAAGTTGGCGTAGGCTGAAAGAGTGCCGATGCCCACCTTCTCTTCATTGTCGATGGACAGCTTCTGGTAGGGGTGCGGGCCCCATTCGATTTGCCTCTTCGCAGGGCTCTGGTCCGCTGCGCAACGGAAGCGGAAGGTTGCCCTGCCGGTAGGCGTTGCCTTCCATTGTGAAACAGTAAGGCTCTTATAGTTCGTGTGCGGTGCGCCGTTGTAGGCGGAGATATGCTGGCACTGTGGTTTGTTTCCGATATCCATGCCGAGCACCATTGTCCTGTTCAACGGCATGGTCCCGTAGGTTTGCTGGTCGAACAGGAACGCCTCCACCACGATGTCGCGCGGTTCTACCCGAGCTTTACGCGCCGCCGTTGTACCGCTGAACGTGTATGCGATCAGCATGACGTATGTCCGATAATAGTCCTCCTCAATGGGAGGTTTGCCGCTGGTCATTCCGTTATATCTTGTCTGAGTCGCCTCGATTCTGCCAATCTGGCACCACGAGAAGTGATTCTTGATCCAGCCCTGTGGTTTTCCGGCCGTCGCCCACTTATTGAAGCACTCGTCCGTGTCGATCCGGTCATAGATCCGTGCGGCGGGGGCGGGGGGTGTCTCCTTTACCGGCCGCGGAATCGCGGCGATCGAGGGGGATTTGGCCGCTGCCCCTCCTTGCCGGCCGATGGTCAGGGTCTGCCACTCGCTCCACGGGCCTTTCGCACCCCTTGCGATGGCCTGCGCCCGCCACCGCACCTTCCAGCCGTCACGCAGCTTGCCCTTCGGTACACGCACCATGGCCGGGGTGCCCGACGTCACATGGGTGTCCTCTCCCGACCAGATCACTCCCTTGCCTTGCTCCGGTAGCGATGGGGCGTGCGTTACCTCGAACCGAACTGCTGACTGGCGTCCCAGGGGATCTGACACCTTCGCCATCAAGTGAGGCGTCGTGATCCGGCTGAATCTTTCGCTGTTCGGCTTGCTCCACGCTTCGGTCACCCCTGGCTTGGCTTGCGCTGCCTTGCGAGCTGAAGTGGCTCGGGATGTCAGCGACGAGGCGAAGGACGTCTCGAAGTACCAGCCATAGGGCGCAAGGGAGTTGCCGGCTCTGTCCTTGGCTTGGGTCACCTCTGCTCTATAGAAGCCGTAGAGCTCGGAGGACGGAGTGAAGGTGAGTGTGGTGCCATCACCGCTCAAAGTGGCCTCGCCAGGCACCTCTTGCTCGAGAAGGAGATCGTCGAGAACGAGTTGTACGTCTCTCACCGGCTCGCTGAAGGTCACTTTTACTTGAGCGTCACTCGACACGTCGGTCGCGTCACTCTCGGGCGCGGTGGTGAGAACCGCCGGCGGTGTTGTGTCTTGACCGGGAGAGGTGGTGGGCGTCGGACCTGTACCTCCCGCATATGTCACCTCCAGAACCGGAGCTTGCCCAGCCGTCTGGCTGGCTTCGGCGGAATCGAAGCCGCGGTCATAGAGGAGGGCGTCGGCCGACTCGTCCGTTGCCTGCAGCACCAGGCCGTGGCCCACCTGCCCTGATGCCCACGCTTGCGCGATTCCGGTTACGTCCCAGGTCCACGTCCCGCCCGTCGGGGCGTTCGCGTTGTCAGAACATCCGCCTGGGTCCCGTGCCAGCGCCGGGTGTGTCCAGTTAACGGTGTATCTCGATCTTGATTAGTTATCGGGTCGTTGGGGTCAGGCGGCCGTCGAAGGTGATGGCGAAGGCGTTCAGG
>NZ_JBSGCE010000159.1:0-6283 GCF_053601695.1 Nonomuraea sp. NPDC004702 | reverse complement strand
AGGCGTGCTCCACGTCCCCGCACCCCGTTCACCGGCCGGGAGAGTCACGCAGGCCCAGCTCAGGGCTTGATCAACTTACGCTCAGTGGCATTGGATCAGGACCTACGATTCGCACGCTGCCCCCCCGCATTGATCGCGAACCCTGAGTGCGTATAGCTCCCATTGCAGATATGGACTGATTGGCTCTTCGACGACTCTGACGCGTCGGGCAACAAAACCGTGTTCCTTGACACGTCGATGGTAGGCGACCATATCCACACGTTCCGCTTCAAGAATGCTTAGAGATTCTTCCCATTCACCCTTCGCAAATGCTTCCCAACTGTCATACCCAGGCTCCTTGAAGTGCTGCCGCCGCTCTAGCTTCCAGAATCCAGGGCACTGATTGCCCAGAAGTTCTGCTCAAAGTCAGCATAATAGGCGCTCAACTCCATTTGTTTGCCAGCCGCGCCGCCAAGCAAATTATTTATCAGGAATGCCCACTTCGCTGCTAGGAATGTATTTGCCGTTCTCAGGGGGTTGATTACTCACACAGCGCCCGCACCAAGCCCGCGCACCAAGCCACAACGTCAGGATGGAAACCTGGGGGAGGCGGAGGAAGAGAACCTGATTAGAACGGGGCCAGCGTGGCGACAATCCAACCATGCCCCTCCATCCGATGTCCTGCGCCACCTGGGGCCAGCGCCTGCGTAACGCGCGCCGAGAACGCGGCTGGGACCGGCCTAGTCTGGCTCGTGAGCTACGACGCGCAGCCGGTCATGACGCCTCAACCGGCACCGGGAGCCTGATACGCAGGATTCGCGACTGGGAGCACGACGTTTGCCGGCCTGATGAGCACGATCGGCTGCTGATGGCTCGCATTCTCGGCGTCTTCATCGAGTCGGCGGCTCTGCCGAGCCCCGGTCCGCCGCCCATCGCCGGCGCCCCCTCACAAGCGGCCGCAGAAATCGCTGCGCGGGTGCGTGCGGACAGCGCCCACATCATCGCTCTGGACACCCGGTTCGGCAGCAGTGACAGAGTGGACGTCGTCGGACGGGCCGCTGCCCGCGCTCGCCGCATCGCCCTCACGCGGTATCCCACTGACCGGGAAGTACTATCGGCGGCGGCGGAAGCTCAGCAGATCGCCGGATGGGTGGCCTTCGACGCTGAAAGGTTCGACCTTTCGCGCGGAATGAGCCTGGAAGCCCTCCTGACCGCGCGCGCCGCAGGCGACCGCTCCATGGAGAACTTCGTACTCAGCCAGCTGGCCATGCTGGACACGCACCTCCGCCAGCCGGCCGAGGCCGCGCGGATCTGCGACAGCGCCCTGCGGGACGGTGCCGTTCGGGGCAGCGTCCGCACCATGTTCACCCTGCGTGCCGCACGGGCCGCAGCACAGATGGGTGAGCACGCCCGCGCCCGAGACATGATCAGTCAGGCCCGCAGCCGCTACTTGGACGGCCCTCACTCCCACGACCCTGCCTGGGCCTGGTGGCTGACCGAGGGGGAGATCTCCTGGCATCACGCCATGATCTGCGCCGACATCGGCCAGTGGGGACAAGCTGCCGAACACTTCGCCGTCGCGGCCGCTGCCGGCGTGTCCGCCGGCCGTGACCGAGGAGCGTGCGTCTCACGCGCGAGCCTGCTGTGGGCGCTGGCCCACGCCCGCGCCTGGGACGAGGCGGAGAAGGTGCTGGTCCGCGACGTGCTTCCACGACGGGGCGAAGGCGTCTCAGCGCGTGCGGAACGCCAGCTTGCGGCCGCGGCCCGTCTTCTGAACGACGCGAGCGGGCGGCCGAGCCTACGCGAGGCCGCTCTCGAACTCACCTTCGGTCCGTGACCCGGAGCACGTGTGCCGATCTCCGTCCTTGCCGGGCTATCCGAGGTCCTCTAGCGGGCGTCCCTTTCGCGCGAGGCGTCTGGCGAGCCGGCCACGCCAGCTCGTGCGGTGCGCTACCGGTATATCGTCCGCACTCGCTCGCCTACCTTGGGCGGCTGCCGCTCGATGGCCTCGATGTGGTCGATCAGTGTGGCGCGTAGCCGGGCCTGCGCCATGCGCTCGTAGACTTCTTGATGGTCCATCCGCCCAGGGTTGCTGCGGTGCGCGATTAGCCGCAGCGGTGTCCGTATTATCCCTCTCGTGCCACCGCATCGCCTTGGAAACCATGGGCTTGAGCCACGCAGCGTATCCTCGCGGAGCGGCAGAGCGTAGCGCCCGAACAGAGCCCTACTCGGGATTCTCCGGACGGCCCCTCAACGACGCCATGGCCACAGTCTGTTCCGGCCTGACTTGACCTGTCTACGCGTTCAAGCACCACCTGTTCGATGCCGTGAGGTGCCTTGGAGGAGGCGCGCCGCCCGCGCGATACGAGTGCGCCGAGTTCGTCCTATCGTGATCAGGTAGATGCTCTCGTCCAGGCTCCGCGGAATCGGAAGACGTCCGTAGATCGACTAAGTTCAGGAGCAGGCGCTGAGAAGGGTCAGCACCGCGTGGTGGTAGGCGGCGTGGACGGCGGGTAGTTCGCCCAACCGGACCTGCTCGTCGGTGCCATGGAGGCCTTGATAGGCCAGGCCAAAGCCAGCTGTGCTGGGGATGCTCCGAGTGGCCAAGAAGTTGCCGATGTTTGACGGGCCAGCGATCTTGGGATGGACGAGGATGCCTGCTGCCTCAGCTCCGGACAATAGTGCCGCAGCGGGCTGATCAGCTGGGGTCAGGCAGAAGGGCGGCCAGGCCAGGACGGGCTCGATGGTGGTGGGTTGGGGAGCGGGAAATCCGGAGTCCAGGTTCTCGCTGGCCAGCCGCAGCAGCTCCTTGGCGTCGTCGACGTGGAAGGCGTCGGTGAGACGGATGTCGATGGAGACTGTGCAGTGGTCGGGAACAGCGGTGAAGCTCTCACCGCCGTGGATCTGGGTGATGGTCAGCTTGGGCGGCTGCGGGAAGCGGCTGCTGGCCGTCCGTGGCGGGATAGCGTCCTCCAGCCCTGTGATCAGGTGTACCGCTCGGCTGATCGCGTTGGCGGCGGCCGGTTTGGAGGCGCCGAAATGCCCGGCGATACCGTGGACACGTAGATGAGCGCGGAACACGCCGCGGCCGCCGAGCACTACCTCTTCCAGGCCGGGGTAGCCGATCATCACGCCGGCGACGGGCGCCGGTCCAGGGTTGTCAAGGAAGGCCGTAGCGCCGCCGAACGCTCCGGTGTGCTCATCGACGTCGAAAAGCACGGCTAGCCTGCCATGCAAATCCTGAGCGCGCGGAAGCAAGGCGGCGGCGATGTGACAGAACATGGCAGCGGCCGTCTTGGAATCGGCGGCACCGCGACCGCGCAACCATCCATCGACGATGTCGCCGGCGGTGGGTGAGAAGGACCAAGCGCTTTCGTCGCCGAACGGTGCGGTGTCCAGGCAAGCGTCCAGCACCCATGTCGGCCCGGGGTGGCCGCCTTCGATCTCGATGACAAGGCCGGCCCTCTCGCCGTCTGGTGCGTACAACATGCGCCAGGGCATGCCATGACTGTCCAGTTGACTCTGTAAGACCGTGAGGATCGGCCGGTAATCGTCGATCCCGCCTCGGGAGGGGGTCTTGATGAGTTCGGCGGCGAGCGCGGTGACTGATGAAGCGTCGGCGCGTCCTAGCTAGTCTCAGCAGTTCCTCGATCACGGCGTGTCTTCCTTTCGCGACGTGGCGGCGTCAGCTCGTCCTAACGTGTTGCCGATGCGTATCATGCGTCGGCGGTCGAGGCGGCCCGCGCACGTGGGCCCACCTGGTGTCCGGCCCCCGGCGTCCCCCCGGGTCATGTTGCGCGGCGGCTTCTCTGTGGCGCTGTCGTCCAGGGACGAGGTGAGCCGCGTATCTACATTGAGTGTGCACAGGTCTGGCGTGACCGAAAAGCCCTCACCGCCGAGGATCGCAGCCACCGTCAGCTTCGTAGCTGGCGGGAATCCTTCCCTGTCTCCAGCGGGCAAGTAGATCTGACCTAGCGCGCTGACCAGTCCTACGGACTTGGCGATGGGAGGGGGAATGGTTCCGTTACCGCCGAAACGGCTCGCTAGCCCGTCACGTGGGCGTGCGCGTGGGTGTAGGCGCAATACTCCCCACCCGCCGATCACCAGGTAGCCGGTGCCCGGGTAACCGATCGAGACTTCGTCTACACGTTCGAGAGCGGCGGTCCCTCAAAGCAAGCTTCGCGCCGCCGCATCCGCCGGTGCGCTCGTCGACCTATAGCAGCACCACGCTGCCATGGCGATCGTGTGATGCCTGACGGAGCCTGGGCAGAACACGCACGAGTATCGCCGCGCCCGCTATGGAGTCGGGGCTGCCTCGCACATGCGGCCACCCACCGGTGATCTCGCCGGTGGGTGGAGGATACGACCAGGCCGCCTCGTCACCGTACGGCACGGTGTCCACGCACGCGTCCAGCGCGTCGCGGGAACCCAGGCAGACGTCCATACCGCGCATATTTACAGGCCGTGGCCCTTGACTCGAGCGGCTGCCGCGCTGGTGCAGGTCGTGCCTACTCAGCCACGCTGCGGTGTGACCAGATTGGCTGGCCGGTGTGGTCGTTGTGCCAGATGACCGCGGCCAGCCCAAGATATTGACGAAGACACCGACGGTGACGCTGGCCGAGGTCCGGCCACTGTGTCGTTCCAGGTCGAGCTGGCTCTCGTAAGTCTGGTTGTTCGACTCGATGGTCTGGCGTAACGGCTTGAACAGCCGCGCGCCAGCCCGCTCGGCCTTACCGGCCCGTGCCGGGCACAGCGGCCGCACCCCGTCCTCGACCAGCTTCCGCGCGAAGAACACGGCCGGAGAACCGACAATTGGCGATAGACGTTAGATGCCGATGCTCGGCCCGTACCCGGGGCGCGCCAGCCAGCATGCCCAGCGGAACCTCGCGCTCGTCGGCCTGGCGCCGCTCAGCCCGAAAGCGCCAACAGCACGCCCACCCGATGCAGGCGCGGCCCTCGAAGGAGCCGACGCCGGAGGCGCTGGCAGCCGTACTCGACCCACCCGGCCAAGGCGCCACGCCGCGCGGTCTCCACCGCGCGACCGCGCGGCACCGGCGTGGACTCGACCCCACACCTCACCCCTCCACCACGAGGTGCCGTCGGCCAGGACCCGGATCACCACCACCCGCCGGGACATCGATATCGCGGCCGCTGGCCGTAGCCCGACCGCCGAGGCAGACGGAGAAGCACGCCACACGGTTCGGCGCGCGCGAACCGCGACCAGCGGCGCCCACAGCGGCAGCTCAACAACGCCGACACCACCGCCAGCGTCACCAGCTCGGCATCACTCCATGGAGACGCCGACCCCACCTGCGGCCCGCCATGGAGCCGCCTCCGGCGCACTCTCCAAGTCGCCGACCCTCACATCGAGCGCGGTCGCGAGGACATCTAGCTCGGTTGCCCACCCCGGGAATGGACACCCTCGCCGCATCACCGCGGTTACGCCTTGGACTCATTTGTCTAGCTCTGCGCCAATCCGTCTGCTGGATGACGTCTTTGACGTCCAGTTACGCGCCTGGTGCGGCGGCGACAGCCCGCCTGTATTCCGGGCATGGCGGGCCGTCGGCCCTCACCTCCCGGCCCGGTGCGGTAGCTGTGGATGGCGGACGGCCATTTGCCGAATTGGCTCTTCGATTGCGATCTGCTCGCAGATGTGCAGGATGTCCCGGCTTTCCGGTTCACGCAGCCGCAGATAGCCATGCGGCGGTTGCCACGATCCGAGACGTTCGCGCAACTCTGTCTCCGACAGACCCTCAAACTCGCGCACCCGCAGAATCGGAATCGCGTACGCCTGTTCCAAGTCCTGCACGTACTCCAACACGCTGGCGCCGTTGCCGGGGTTGCCTCGTTCGGCGATCGCCGCGATCTCCTGCGGGCTGCCCACGATGGCTGGGCCCAGGTCGATGACTGCCATCAGCCGAGAGACGGGCGCGTTGAGGTATACCCACCACGTCACCGGCTGGTCACGCAGGAACCTACGCCGGAATTCGTACGTCTTGAGCCCCTGCCACATCAGCTCGTAGTACTCGGCGTACAGGGTCATCATGATCGGTTCCGGCTCGGCGGACGGACCGCAGAGCAAGGCGTCCTGCACCTTCTCCTCCACGAGTTGGCCAGCGGCTGGGAGACCTATCCTGCCTTCCCGGTCATCCACATTCAGGCGGATCAGCCAAACAGCACGCGTGCTCGGCCTCTGGGGGTGTGGGGTGAGTGAGGTGATCTCAGCGAAATAAGCCCGGCGATTGGGATTTCTTGGACGCCGCCGGTGACGTTCCGGGCCTATCGGGAGGAGTCGCCGAAGGCC
>NZ_JBSGCE010000158.1:0-6336 GCF_053601695.1 Nonomuraea sp. NPDC004702 | reverse complement strand
TGTTCCCCGGCCTCACCCAGCAGATGATCGACGACGGGGTGCCCGCCGGAGACCTGGCCACCAGCCTGCGCTGGTACTTCAACGGCCGCCGGCTGGCGCGGCCCGGGCGCGTCCGCGTCGCCCGAACCGGCATCTGATCACCGGACCGGGCGTCCCATCACTGGACCGGGCGTCCGATCACCGGGCCTGTGCGTCCAGCGCCCGCCCGAGCCTCCGCACCCCCTCCGCCAGAACCGTCAGGTTGGCGGCGGCCATGTGCGTCACCCTGATCCGCGGGCCCGGCGGCTCCGACGGGTAGTACATCCGCCCCGGGCTCACCAGCGTCCCGTACCGTCGGGCCGTCTCGACCAGGGCGTTCTCGTCCACCTCCGCGGGCAGCCGCAGCCACAGATGCAGGCCGCCGATCGGCAGCAGATGCACCTCCGCCCCCGGGACGTGGGCCGCCAGCGCCGCGGCGAGCGCGTCCCGCCTGGTCGCGATCTCGGCGTGCACGGTGTTCAGATGCCTGCCCCACGCCGCCGAGCCCACGAACTCCAGCGCCGTCTCCTGCAACGGCCGCGCCACGAAGAACGACTCGACGAGCTGGCTGGCCCGCAGCCGGTGCGCGGCCGGACCACGGGCCACGACCGCCGCCACCCGCAGGCTGGGGGACAGGATCTTGGTCAGCGAGCCCACGTTGACGACCGTGCCGTGCGCGTCCATGGAAGCCAGCGACGGGGGAGCGGCGGGGGACAGGTAGCGGGCGTAGTCGTCCTCGATCACGAACGCCCCCGCCGCCCTGGCCACCTCCAGCACCTGCGTGCGCCGCTCCAGAGGCAACGTCGCGCCGGTGGGGTTGTGCAGGGTGGGCTGGCAGAAGAACACCCGCGCGCCGGTGACGGCGAACGCCTCGGCGAGCAGGTCCGGCCGTACGCCGTCGCGGTCCATCGGCACGGCCGTCGCCCGCAGCCCGGCCGCCTTGGCCGCCGCCAGCGCTCCGGGATAGGTGGGCGTCTCGACCAGCACCGGTGTCCCGGGGGCCGCCAGCGCCCTGAACGCGTGCGTCAGCGCCGCCTGACCGCCGCTGACGATCAGCGCGTCCGCCGCCGTCACGTCGCCCCCGGCCTGGCGGGCGAACCAGCCGCGCAGCTCGTGCAGGCCGTTCAACGGCGGCGTCGCCCAGACGTCCGGACGACGCACCGCCCGCGCGGCGGCCGCCGCGAGCTGCCTGTCCGGCCGCAACCCCGGGTTCAGGTAGCCGCCGGTCAACGGCACCACCTCCTCGGGCGGCTGCGCGAGCAGCGCCGCCACCGGCCCGTCGTCCACCACCCGGTCGCCGAGGGCGACCGTCTGCCAGGACAGGTCCAGAGGGTCCTGACCGTGCATGACCTGCCGCGGCGCCACGAACGCGCCGCTTCCCGGACGCGACACCACCCGCCCTTCGGCGGCGAGCTGACCGATGGCGCGTGAGACCGTCACGGGGCTGACGTTGTGCCGCCGCATGATCTCCCGGCTGGACGGAAGCCGCGCACCAGGCCCCAGACGGGCGGCCTCTTCCCGCAATATCGCAGCAATCTGGGCGATACTGCTATCGTTGGTCATGAAGGACAAGGGTAGCGCTACCGCCCAAAACGCAGTAGCACCCCCACCTCCCCCTCGCCCCAATACAACCCCCACCCCACCTCCCGCCCCGGGCTCTCCCGCCCCGGGCTCTCCCGCCCCGGGCTCTCCCGCCCCGGGCTCTCCCGCCCCGGGCTCTCCCGCCCCGGGCTCTCCCGCCACCCTCAACCAGCCGGCCGCCCCTCAGAACCCGGCCACCTCTTCCAGCCCGTCCGACAGGACCAGCACCTCACCCTCCACCTCCCCAGCTCCTGTCCTGGAGCCCACCGCCCCTCCCGCCTTCCCTCCGGCCCTCTTGAAGGGACCCGCCACCTCCAACGGCACCGCCACCTCCAACGGCGCCGAGATCTCCAAGGGCACCGCCACTTCGAACGGCGCTGGGGTCTCGAACGGCGCTGCGACCTCGAACGGCGCTGCGACCTCGAACGGCGCCCCCACCCTTCGCGACGCCCTGAAGGGCACCGGCGCAGCCACCCGCGCCCGGCAAGGGACGATGCTGGCCTTCCTGGGTGTCCTGGCCTTCTCCGGCAGCTTCCCCGGCACCGTCTACGCGATGCGCGGCTTCGACCCCTGGCTGGTCGCCATCGGCCGCGCCGCCGTCGCCGGCCTCATCGCCCTGGTCTGCCTCAAGGTCGCCCGCCTGCCCCTCCTCCCGCCACGCCGCCACTGGCCCTCCTACGCCGTGATCTCCCTGGGCGTGGTCTTCGGCTTCCCGGTGTTCAGCAGCCTCGCCCTCGACCTGGGCGCCAGCACCTCCCACGCCGCCGTGGTCATCGCTCTGCTCCCCGCCGCGACCGCCGCCTGCGCCGTCGTACGGGCCGGCGAACGCCCCCGCTCCCTGTTCTGGGCCGCCTGCGCCGCCGGAGCCGCCGCGATCATCGCCTTCACCCTCACCCGAGGCCAGGCCGGAGCCGCCTGGCCGGACCTGCTCCTGGTCGGCGCCCTCCTGTCAGCCGCGCTCGGCTACACCGAAGGCGGCCGTCTGACCAGGACGACCCCCGGCTGGCAGGTGATCAGCCACGCCCTCGTCCTCTCCCTGCCGCTGACCGCCGTGATCACCGCGGTCCTGGCCCTCACCACCCCCATCACGCCGACCGCCCCCGCCTTGGCCGGCTTCGCCTACGTGGCGCTGATCTCGATGTTCCTCGGCTTCATCCCCTGGTACGCCGGCCTGGCCAGAGGCGGCATAGCCAGAGCCGGCCAGACCCAGCTGGCGCAGCCGCTGCTGACCCTCATCTGGGCCTGGGTCCTGATGGGCGAACGCTTCGGCCCGGCCACCGTGGCCGCCGCACTCGCCGTCCTGGCCTGCGTCGCCGTCACGCAGCGCACCCGCTCGTAGGGAAAGGCCCGGCACGACGACGTGCGCACCGGGCCGCGGCGAAGCTTGCATGGCGTGACGCCGCCACGCAGGATGGCAGGGGAGGTGTCACAACCATGGCGGACCTCACGATCCCGGAAGGCGGCTTCTGGCCCGCGCCCGAGATCCCGCAGCCCAACATCTATCCGATGGAATGGCGCGTGGAGACCGAGAAACTCGCGGCCATCTACGAGAAGTCCAAGCGCAAACTCTGGAACCCGGCCGACCTCCCATGGGACGGCCTCGACCAGGACGACTTCACCCGCGAACAGCGCCTGGGCATCATGTACTGGTTCGCCGTCCTCGCCAATTTCGACGCCTCGGGCCCGGCCGTGTTCGCCCGCGCAACCATCCAGGCTTTCGAGAAACACGAGGAAGACCCGGTCCGGAAGTGCTTCTTCTCCATCACCCGCGACGAGATGAACCATGAGGAGTGCTGCCAGCGCACCATAGCCCGGCTGTGGCCCGGCGGCCCCCTGAACTGGACCCCCGAAGACGATCTCGAAAAGGCCGCCCACAACAACATCGGCTGGCTCTACCACAACGGCGGCCGCTACTGGAACGGCTACACCAGCGCCGTCGGAAGATACTCGCTGCCGGTCCTGTTCACGAGTTTCATGATGGGCGAGATGGCCGCGTCCACGCTGTTCAGAGGCATGGCCACGGGCACCCGGCATCCGGTCTTCGGCGAGATGTTCCAGCGCATCGGCCTCGACGAGTCCCGTCATCTGCAAATCTGCATGACCATTCTGGAGAACGAATGGCCGGGCCTCACCGACGAGACCCGCAGCCTCATCACCCGCCAGCTGCGGGCCGGTTTCGTGTTCCTCTCCATGATTCTCTGGGAGCCTCCGGAAGGTTTCTGGGAACTCCCGCCCTACTTCCTCGACAACCACCGCGTCCTGATGGACCACGCCAGGGAAGCGGGACTGGGCGTGCTGTCGTACGAGGAACAGAAGGAGAACTGGCGCGTGGCCATGGCGAAGGTCCGCGCGATCGTCGAACGATGGGGCATCGCCTTCCCCGCCATCCCCGAACTGGACCTGGAAGGCGTCGAGGTGAACGTCATCGACCCGGAGGAGATCATCCCCGTCTTCTAGGATGCGCGTATGTGGCCCCGCATCGACGGACGCAGAGTCCTCGCCCTCGGCACGCCTGGCAAGGTGCGCACCCTGCTGACCGACCTCACCCTCTCAGGCGCGAAGACCGCCACCGCCGGTCTCCTGCCCCTCGACTACGAGGCGGAGGGCGAAGAGGTCGAACATGTCGGCGAACACCTGATCCTCGTGAACGACGCCGGCGAGAAGGCCGCCACGATCGAGATCACCTCAGTGGCGCTGGTGCCGTTCGCTGAAGTGCCGTGGGAGTTCGCCGAGGCGGAAGGCGAAGGATTCACCTCGATCCAGCACTGGCGGGACGTCCACCAGCGCTACTGGTCATCCTTGGGCCACGAGGTGAACGACACCTCCACAATCGTCTGCCTCCACTACCGCCTACTCCCCGCCTAGCCCCCGCGCCCAAAACACCAACCCCCCAACCACAACCAGCCCCCGAACAACCACCTCCAACCGCACCGCCCCTCAACCACCTATGTTCAGACCCCGACCACGCCCCTCGGCCAAGCATCCACTCCCGGCCAAGCACCCATCAGTGGGGCGAGCATCCACTCCCGGCCAAGCATCCATCAGTGGGGCGAGCATCCGCCCCTTGGCCGAGCATCCACTCCCGGCCAAGCATCTCTCCCCGCCGAGCGTCCGCCTCCCGCCAGGCAGGCATTCGCAGGCCCCCGGACTCAAGCCCTGTCACAGAGGCGATCCACCCCGCGCCGCCGTCACTCCCGCACCGACGCCCTCAGCGAACCGCCCCACCCGACTCCCGCATACTTCCGCCTCCGTCGTCCCCTGTGCCGTCGTCCCCTGTGCCGTCGTCCTACCTCCCATCCATGGCGCCTCCGACGAACGTCCCCTTCCCCGCCACCGTGTGCACGAGCTGCCGCCGACGCAGCTCCCGCACCACGTTCCGGACGGTTGACCGCGCCACGTCGAACTCGGCCTCCATGGCCAGCTCGCTCATCACTGCCTCGCCGGCCAGCAGCTCACCTCTCAGAATCTGACCCTCGATCATCTCGGCAATCTGCACATAGATCGGCACAGGGCCGTCTCGGTCGAGCATGCTCATACCTTAGACGTCTGGATACAAGCAGATGAGTGAATCTCAATCCTGGGGCCACGACTCTTCCGGCGACACGTAACTCCCACGCTGCGGCACGGTGTAGATCCACCCTTGCTCCCGCAACAACGCCATGGCCCGCCGCACCGTCTCCCGCGCCACGTCGTACTGCTGCACCAACGCTGTCTCACCCGGGATCGCCCGCTTGGGCTGGAAGTGCCCCGCCCTGATCTGCTTGGCCATATCGGAAGCGATCTGCCGATAGAGCGGCACTTTCCGCTGCTTACGCGGTGCTTCATCAGGCGCACCGACGAACGTTCCCTCGCCCTGGACCGTGTAGATGAGCCCTTCCTCGCGCAACACGTGGATGGCCCGGCGGGCGGTCGTCCGGGCGACCCCGAACTCGTGCTGAATGTCGGCCTCGCTCGGCACGGGATGCCCAGACGCGAGCCCCTCGACCCGCTGTCGAAGGATCTCTGCGATCTGTACGTAGATGTGGGTGTCGCCATCGTAGTCCAGCACACCGGCAACATAGACGAAGGTGTACGAGCCCTCCCATATCCTCCTGCCTGTTCAGACAGAGTCATCTTTCCGAATAGACGAGCGGATACAACCAGACGTATTCTCCGATCATGGCCGTACTCTCCCTGGAATACGAACCTTGCATCGGCATCCACCTCCCAGAACCCCGCCCAGGCCGCACAGCCATCAGCTGGTATCCCACCCGCTCCCCCTACGAACGCGTACGGGTCCGGGCATACACCTGTCACTGCGCGCCCATGATCTACGAGCTCTGCCAAATCGGAGGGCAGCGCTTCATCCGCCGAGCCCGCAAGAACGGCAGCATCCCGATCCTGGAGGAGACCTTCCGGGGCTCCGCCCTCAGAGCCCAGCTGCTCTGGGACCGTCTGCTGGCCGGCAACGCCCGATAGCCCGGGCACCTACCAGACCAGCACTCACCTTCGGCTCATCCTCTAGGCCGTAGAGAAACCCCCGCCCCTGAGCCGCTACCTCCAGCAGCACGAACCCCGCGTTGTTCGCCCACCTGAGGCAACCTATCGGGAGAGCCTGACAAAACCAGCCCTCCCGCTCGAACGCACCCCCTAAAGCTCCCTGTGAGGTGCCCCGCGTCCTCCGGACAGCTTCCTGATGATCACTTCATGATGCGAGCTGTCGACTCAGGTACTCGTTGTGGACCTCAAGTGGAGTCC
>NZ_JBSGCE010000157.1:0-6596 GCF_053601695.1 Nonomuraea sp. NPDC004702 | reverse complement strand
CGCAAACGTGGATCGCGCGGCGGCCGGCCTCCCGCCTTCGACAAGATCGACTACCGCGAGCGCCACGCCGTCGAGTGCGCGATCAACCGGCTCAAACGCCACCGCGCCGTGGCCACGCGGTATGACAAGCTGGCCGTCCGCTACGAAGCGACCGTACATTTCGCCTGCGTCAACGAGTGGTTGTCACCACGCTCTTGGCCGCGGCTGGGATCTTGCACAATCTGTTGGAGCGGTGACCCGTACGCCTGGAAAGGGGTCGATAGTGGGGCGCGAGTACATCCGGCTGAAGGCGGAAACCGAGGGCGGCCAACTCATCGTGGAGCCGTCCGAGGACGCCCTCTACGAAATGATCATCGAGCTCGCCCTGCCCGACAACACCTTCGTCATCGTCGAACCACACGAAGACGACCCCACCTGGTTCGCCTCAGTCGCCCGCCTCGACGATGGCACCTACGAGGTCGAATACCGCGACCCGCTTCGTCGGTATCACCGCCTTGATACCGCGACCGACCCGAGCCGCATCGCTTCCGACGTCACCATCTGGACCGCTCAAGCCTCTCGAGCACACGCAGCCCTCACCCGAGACCCCTCACACAACTTCTGAAACAGGCCCTATCGCGGCGTCTGCGCGCTGGTCGGCGGCCGGCAGGTGGCGCTGTTAGCCGGGAAGTACGGTGATCGGCGACGCGTCGTTCTCCACCATGAGCGGCCGGCGCGCGGATTGCCGGAGCCGGCGGCCCCTGCGGCGTGCGGGTCTATGTGCGGGTCGATCCCCGCTGTCACCATCAAGACCTCCCCTCTCCGCTGTCGTAGGTGACGGGACCGAGGCGAGAACTCTGACCAGAGGGGGCAGATCTGTCGCGAGTCGACGACTCACCGGGCTGCCATCAAGTCACTCCACGCCAGGGCTCGCGCCTCGCATGCTGTCGTGGACAGATCAACGGAAGGCCTTCCGGCACGTGCTCTCCGAGTCACGCAATGACGCAGCGCGCATCATCCCCCCGCGAAGGAGCTCCACGCACTCCACCCTGCCCCATAGGTTCTTGCTTTCGTCACGCCGCCAGGGGCTGTGCGGTCGCGGAAGTAGCCCGGCAAGTCAGTGGCGAGAGAGAACCGATGGTACGAGCGCATCTCGCTGCTTTGGCCTCGGGTCTGGGATTGCTTTAGTTCGGTAGGGGGAGTGGTGATGGGCGCGGTCAGGGCGTCACAGAACGTCTCGACAGTGCGATCCGAGGGCAGGTGGACCAGCGGAACGTAGCGGCTGGTGCGCTCGACAATCGTCTCGATCTGTGACTTCCGCTCCTCGCCGGTGATGAGACGCCCTTCCAATGACCGTGGACGGCTTGCTTCTCCACCTCGGCTGGACGGTCGCTGATCAACCCCTGGGTGAGAATGAGTCGGGGCTGGCGCGGCCCGTGGTGGCGATACGGTTGCCGGACCGCGCGGCCAGTCCGTAGCGCCCACGTCAGCTCGCGGCGTAGTTCTCCCCGTCCCTGGCCGGGGAGCGCCTGGTAGATCGTCTCGTGCGACACCACATCTCCGGCAGGTCGGGGAACCGGCCACGGGATCTGCGTGATCTGGTCGGGGCTCCACTCCAGCTGCGGTCAGGATCGCACGACCTCACGTGATTCCGAATTGGCTGTCATTTTCGCCCACCTGGCCGCGGACGCCGGGTGCCGGCCCAGGACTGGGCCGCATGGGATCGATAGCGCCACAGTCCCGCAGCGTCCTCAGCGACCCTCACGCGACCAGGATCGATCTCCCGGCTCACCATCGAAGGACTACGGTCCAGCTCGGTGGCGATGGTACGGATCGAGGCGCTCACACACGGTAGGGATTCGTTCGTGCGCGCGCGGCCAGCGGGACGCCGCCTTCGGTAAAGGAGCCGCTCGCACAGTCTGAGCGGGCGGCCGCCCCCGGGCCGGGACCAGGGGTGTACGTCGCGCCACTCGCGGCCGGTTCGTTCGTTCACGAGGACCAGACGTGACGCTTTTGCCGCCGTAGCCCACAGCCATGAGCCGGAGTATTCCTCCCAGTCAGCCCGGGGCTTCTTCGCCTCTGTGCGCCTCGCGTACCTCGCGGACTTCGAAGTCCATCGCATCCCCACAGCTGCGGTGTTGCAACGAATCCTAGAACCCGAGTGAGCGTGCGGTTCTTCGCCGCAGATGCCGGAGAGGCGACGCGCCGCCCGTCGCGCGGGTGGGAGGGCGAGCTGGCAGGCGTGGCGGTGGCGAGGTCGACAGCGACGCCGGCACCGCCGGAGGGCCCCCGCGGCTTTCGTGTCCTTGGAGTACGGAACGTGCCCGGCCGCGGGTTCGATCTTATGCCGAGACGGTTCGCGGCCCTGTTCCGAACAGCGGCCCATCCTAGGCTCATGTGAACTCTTCCCTCTGGAGGTCCCATGCCCGAACCTGAGGCGCCTTCCTCCCCCTTAGACACGATGCGCCCGTTGAACGGCGACCACTTGACACAAGGCATCACCGACAGCCACCAAGACATCCGCGACAGAATGCGGCGCGGCTGGGTGGTCTGGTCCGCCTACCTCCTCACGGCGCGGCACCTGATCCGGCTGGTGACGCCTTCCGTTCTGGTGTTCGTGCCGCTTGGTTTGGTGGCCTCGCTGGGGCTGGTGCCCGTCGTAGGTGGTTCGGCCACGTTGGTCAACGGCTCGTTCGAGCTGTTCCATCCGCCGGTCGGGCCGCTGCTGGCGTGGACGGTGGTGGCGACCGGGCTGGTGCTGGCCGCTCAGGTCGTGGTCCTGCCGGCCACGGTGGTGCTCGCCGCCGGACTGCTGACCGGCAGGCGGGTCCGGGTGTCAGAGGCGATGCGGGCCGCGGTGCGGCGGCTGCCGGCGATGCTGGGGCTGGCGCTACTGGGCCTGCTGGTGTGCGCGGCCATCGCGGCGGCGGGTTTCGGCCTGCGGGACGGGCCGTTGCCAGGGGTGTTCTTCATGATGGCCGTTCTCGCGCTGATCGCGATGCCGTGCCTGCTGAGTGTGGCGGCCGTGACGCTGGAGGGCCAATCCCCGGGAAAAGCGATCGCCCGAGGGTACCGGCTGGCGTGCGCGGTAGGACCGACCCAGAGCGGCCTTGGGTCCAGTTTGTTTGCGCTGGCCCTTGGCGTGCTGGTTCTTCCGGTCGCGGCGCGGCAGGCGGTGGAGTGGGCGGCCTCGGGCCATCTCGTGCTCGGTGGCGCGGCGACTTCGGTCCTGGGACTGGTGTTGCCCGCCTTCCAGGCGACGGTGATCGCCCGCCTGTACCTGCGGCGGCTGGCGCTGCGCGGCACGCCCGCCGAGTTCGACCGGGTCGTCGAGTCCTTGCCCGACAGCGGGCCCTCCCCGGCCAGGCCGGTGCCGGTGCTCGCCGCGCTGCTGCTGCCCGGCCTGCTGTACGCGGGCACGATGCTGGTCAACCCGTTCGGCTGGCTGGAGGTGGACCAGACGGTCGTCACGGCCTCCTGGTCCCATCGTGAGCGTCCGCCGCAGGACGGGCGCCCCGCCCCCACGCTCGGTACCTGGGATCTGCGGGCCGTGTTCGCCGGCCAGGGGTCGAACATGGTCATGCTCATGGACGGGAGCGACCAGGCGAGGACGCTGACCTGCGCCGACAGCGCCTGCGCCCGATACCGGTACGCGTGGGCCGAGCCCGCCCACGCCGACAAGGATCCCATCTCAGTCGGCACCCGGCTGCCAGATGGCCGGATCGTGCTGACCACCTGGACCTCGCGGGGCGAGGACAAGACCTGGCGGGCCAAACTGGGGCTGCTGGTCTGCGACGCGAAGGGCTGCCTACCCCCGGCCGGCGGCAGGTCCCCGGGCGAGGTGAAAGACGAGGACAGGGAGGTAGCCCTGGCGCCTGGCCACTACGGCGGCCTGATGATCGCCCAGGCACGCGATAACGAGAAGCATGGCGAGACCATCTCCGTCACCACCTGCGAGGACGAGACCTGCGCCCAATCCCAGACGAAAGACCTGATCGACCTTCCATCCAGGGCCTCACCCTTCAAGATCCAGGGCCTCGCTGTCGCCGCGGGTCCGCTCAACGCTCCTGTGGTAGTGCGGTCCGATGACAGGACAGGCTCCGTCACAGTAATCACCTGCGAGGACTCCTGCGATACGGTACGCGTCGAACATCCGGTTCAGGGCGGCTGGACGTGGGGTCCGAACATGGATGGCGACACTCCCCCCGGCGCGACCGTGCTGGTCAGGAAGGACGGCCGCCCCCTGATCGCCTACCGCGACTCGGCCGACGGATCGGCCAGGCTGCTCGACTGCCGCAACCGCTCCTGCTCGCAAGGCGACACCGTTGTCCTGTCCACCCCAGGGGCCTACAACATGCCCCCAGCCTTGGCGGTAGACGAGGCCGGCCGCGCCCTGGTGGCCTACCAAGACCTCAGCAATGGCCAGATCGTGGTCGCCTCCTGCTGGGGCACCCGTTGCACGCACACCCCCGTGGCCAAAAGCACACGCGCTCCCGGCCCAGGACTGGCCATGGCCCTGGACGCCCGCGGCCAGCCGGTGATCGCCTGGATCGACGGCAACTGGGGGGACTTCGACCTGGTCGTGACCAACCCCCACAACCTTCCTTCCTGACCGATGACGGCGTTTTGGGAAGCAGGTCAAGACTCGCGGGACTGTTGGAGTTGACCGAGCCGTCGGCGGGGCAGGTGATTCGCCTTCGCCTCAACCACGGTCACCCGTGCCAAGACCCGAGGGAGGAGGACCACTTGGGAGAGCGCCGGGCGTGGGGGGAGTGGTCGACATCGAAGCGCCGCCAGCCTGCCTGGCCGCCGGCGAAATCCACGCCTGCGTCGGCAGGGTCAACCCGAAGCCGCTACTCCCAGACGATCCTCTATTGGACGGCTTCCCGCTCACCTCATACGCCGGCGGCGACACGCGGGTCGCCTTGCTGTGGCAGTCGATGACCGCGGCCAGGTAGAGGAAGCCTTCCCAGGCGCGGATGTAGGTGATTTCGGTGTGCCACGAACGTTGGAAGAGAGGTGCGGAATGTAGGTAGGTGCCTCTTGGAATGCGGTGCTGCGCGAATGATGAAGGTAGGCCCTTCGGAGTCGCCCTGCGGGGGGAGGCTTCAAACCACCACATGCCGCGTTGGCTGAAGACCGTCGTGGTGAGCGATGTGGAAAAGGCGTCGCGAGAGGCGTCAGGTGGGGATCGGGAAGGCGAGCGCGAGCGAATCGCTGATGACGTGTCGAAAACGTATTCAGATGGCATCAAAACTGAGGGTGTAGATATGGCTCCAGGACAAGTCTGGCGGAAACCCGTCTACTGGCCAGATGGTGCCCGGCATGGAGGCGACGCGAGTCTGATCTGCTGCTTTCGCGTGGAACGTGGGAAGGCGAGTCCCGATAGTTCCGTCCGTATGGGCGGTGAAAGGGAGCGTCCCGCAACGGCGGAAACCGTGAGGGATTGAGTACCGGTGCGGGACTCGCCGGCGGACCGGCCCGTAGTAGTGGTGAGGTCCCTGTAATGGGGACGGAGCGAAGGGGCCGGGTCATCCGTGGCTGTGTTCGTTCGATCAACCGGGCGCTGCCTGGGAGGAGTCGCGTGGACGAGCTGAAGTCGTCAGGAAAGCCGTTTGAGATCTCCAAGTGGGAAGTTTGGGAGGCGTGGGGGAAGGTCAAGGCTAATAAGGGTGCGCCGGGAGTGGACGGCTGCTCGATCGAGGAGTTCGAAAAGGATCTGCGGAGCAATCTCTATAAGATCTGGAATCGGATGTCGTCGGGCAGCTACTTTCCGCCCCCGGTGCGAGCGGTGGAAATACCGAAACCGCATGGCGGAGGAACTCGGGTTCTCGGGGTGCCAACCGTCGCGGACAGGATTGCGCAGACCGTGGTTGCGACCCGGTTGGAGAAGCGGGTGGAACCAAAATTCCACCAAGACTCCTACGGGTATCGGCCAGGCCGGTCGGCTCTGGATGCGGTGGGGAAGTGCCGGGAGCGCTGCTTCAAGACCGACTGGGTAGTCGATCTCGACATCCAGAAGTTCTTCGACAGCGTGGCCTGGGGCCTCATGGTCAAAGCGGTGGAGGCCAACACTGATCAGCGTTGGGTAGTGCTGTATGTGGAGCGGTGGCTGCGCGCTCCGCTTCAACTGCCCGACGGAACCTTGCGGCGGCGAGACCGTGGAACTCCGCAAGGGTCGGCGGTTTCGCCCGTGCTGGCGAATCTGTTCCTGCACTATGCGTTCGACATGTGGATGGCGCGGGAGTTCCCGACCGTCTCCTTTGAGCGCTATGTGGATGACGCGGTCGTGCACTGCGTCAGTGAACGCCAAGCCATGAGAGTGGTGGAAGCGATTGGGGGCAGGATGGAAGAGGTCGGGCTGCGGTTACATCCCGACAAAACCCGGATCGTTTATTGCAAGGACGCCAACCGGCGGGGCTCCTATGAGCACACGTCATTCACGTTCTTGGGGTTCTCGTTCCGCGTCCGCTCGGCGCGCGGCAGGCACGGGGTAACCTTCCCGTGCTTCCTGCCTGCGATCAGCAAGGAAGCCCTTAAGAAAATATTACGCCATTCGTGCAGGTCGGAACTTACCCGACAAGGAATTTCGCTACCTTAGGATGGTTATAGTTACC
>NZ_JBSGCE010000156.1:0-6729 GCF_053601695.1 Nonomuraea sp. NPDC004702 | reverse complement strand
CCGTCCGAGCCGCAGCCTTGCGTGGTCTATGGAATCATCCGTTCCATGGCCAAGTTCCCCTCGATGAAGGCCGGCAAGTTCCTTGCCGTGTTGATGCGGGAACCCCTTGGGTACGAGATCGATCGCCAAAGGGGATCCCATCGGATCCTCAAGGCTGTCGGCTTGCCCACGCTACTATTCTCATTTCATGACGGAGCGGACGTTCCTCCTGGAATCATCCGCAAGTACCTTGTTAACGAGATTGGCCTAGCCGAGGCGGACGCCTTGGAGCTCTTGGGGTAGGTGATCAGATGCGTAAGGTTACTGTCGTCTACCACAATGAGGACGATGCCTGGTGGGCAGAGTCCCCCGACGAAGACCTCTCAACGTTCGTAGCCACAGGAACCACCCTGGAAGAGGTTCGCGAGCTGACCCGCGAGGGCGTGACGTTCTACCTCGACACCGAGGACGTCCAGATCGTCGAGCGCTTTGACCAGGAGCGGCCAGTCTTGCTGGGCTTCCTTCTGGAATCAGCCGTCGGCATCGCGGATGCCCTGACCGTGTCAGCCGGCTCCTCCCGAAGAAGTAGCCTCGCACCGGCTCAACCTCACATCGTCATCGGATAAGCGGTCTACTCTTGGTGGCCATGAGGGTCACAATGTTGCTTGCCGACCATGCGCAGGTAGCGGATGGCAAGTTGTTCGTCTCTGGTGGCGGCTGGAACCTAGCGAGCCCAGGACGACTGTCATGCGGCGTTGGGTTGATCTTTCATGTGCCACGCAGAGACGCTGCCCGGACCATCAGGTTTGTAGTGCGACTCCTTACAGAGGCGGGCGAGCCTGTATCGCATCAAGGCCCTCTAGGTGAGGCGCCCCTGGAGGCAGCAGGGGAGTTCGAAGTCGGCGTGCCCCTGCATGCTGCTCCTGGGGACGACCTGAACATGCCAGTAGCGTTCAACGCACACCTCAACCTGACACCAGGAAGCTACGTGTGGCAGGTCGAGATTGATGGGCGGGCGGACAAGGACTGGACGCTGCACTTCCGAATCACCGAAGCCATCAAAAGAAGCACCACGGAACCCTAGACCAGGGCGGCCCCGTCCCCGGAAGGGGACGGGGCTGTTCGGCAGTCAACGCCGGACGATGGACCAAGGGCCATCCGCGCCGACTACCGCGTACTGGGTGCCAGCTGGGAGCGTGACACTACCCTTGTAGGCGCCGACCTTGTTAGCGATCAGGTCGCTGCGCCGGCCTCGCGCGTCGAGCGCCCACACCGAGAAGTAGCCGTCGCCCGTGTAGCGGATGCGCAGCGTGTGGAAACCACGGCTGGGTGAGGACAGGCGGAGCACGTCGTCGGTGTCGCCCGAGGTGGTGGCCGACCAGGAGCGGGCCTTGCTGAGAGGGAGAAGCCTGATTGTCCAGGGGGCGTCGGCGCCTACCTTGAGTGCGGCGAGCCGGTTGCCGGAGTCGCTGTTGTAGGCGACCGTGCCTTCGTAGGCGCCGACGTGGTTGGCGAGGAGCTGCTGCTCCTTGCCGGAACGATCCAATCCCCATACGGAGAAGTAACCGTCCCCGTCGTAGGTGATTTTGGCTATGCCGGGTGTGGTGGTGGCGGTGATGCGCTGGACGTAGTCGCCGTCTCCGCGGTAGGTGGTGGCGGCGTCCGCGGGGACAGCGATCAGGGTCGTTCCGATCAGCGTCGTGAGGGCGGCATAGAGGCGTAAGCGCATTACGTGACTCCAGGGACGGCAGGTTCGGACGAGAGAAGACGCGCGATTGCTGGCTCTGGAGTACATGAGGGAGCGGCGGCGTGGGCCCGACAGCTCCGCAAGGGACCTGCTCCCACGCCACCGCTTCATCCGCATTTACCCACGTAACTTATGGGTACACCTGGGACGACCTAGGACCACCTGGGTTTTGCCCGGTTTACTGGGGTGTTGGGGGGGCCACTAGCGTTCCGTTCATGATCAAGTGGCGACCACCGCACTTGTGGGAGCACGTCGCGGAGACGCTACGGAGCCGCATCGTGAGTGGCGAGTACCCACCGCGGAGCCGCATGCCGTCCATCCGCACGGTGATGCAGGAGTTCGAGGTGGGGCGGAACACTGCGCTGCACGCGCTCGAATGCCTCGAAGCGGAAGGCTATGCCGTCATGGTCCAATCGCAGGGGACGTTCGTGACGCCGCCCGAGGAGTGGCCCGCGACTCAGGACGGCTGATCGGCCATCACGTGAGCATGCGGCGGAGCGGGGTTTCGCGTTCGCGATGGATTCGCGATGATCTTCAGTTAATGATCTCGGTTGCCGGATGATGGCTGATAAATCTACGTACTCTGACCTGCGGCAACACCAGAAAGCGCTGGTCCCCGCATCGGCCGAATCTGCATGGTAAGGAGAAGGTCAACGGTTCGATTCCGTTTGGGGGCTCTTGTAATGAGCAGATACGACGCCCGGCCAAGGTGACTTGGGGCCGGGCGTTTTTCGTTGTGCGGGTTGAGAGGCGCTTGTCTCGGGGCTTCAGTCAGCCCCAAGAAGGCTCCAAGCACGGGCGTGTTCCATGACGGTCATGAGAAACATCTTCGCGGCCCGTGGTGTGCGCCGGGCGCCTGGCTCTGATCCTGCTCTCCGTCTCGACCGTGCTGACGATCAGCGTGGCGAGCAGTCCCGCCTACGCGTGGAACCCGGCGAACGACGGCTGGCACAAATGCCTGATCGACGGCAAATGGATGTGGTGCAAGGACCTGTAGGTCCTGCGGGCGAGCCGCTCTTCCCCGTGCGGGGAGGGGCGGCTTTTCGGTTGTACGGCTCTTACGTTCTGGCCTTTCGGGACGCGAAGGCGGGGAGGTCGATCACCTCGACCAGGTCGGCGAGGTCCACGTGGTGGACGATCTGGGCGATGGCGCCGTAGTAGCCGAGGAGGTAGCGGCGGCCGTTCACCGTCTGGGTGACCTTGATGCGCTGCCTCGCGCCGAGGGTGATGACCTCGACGAGGATGCCGCGGGGGCCGTGCCAGCGTGTCACGCCACAACTCTACGCAAAACGGACAAAAGCATAGAATGCGGACCGGCGGGCAGTAGGCCGGTGAGGGTTGGTTGCCCACACCCGAAAGCTCCGGACGCGGGGAAGCGTCCGGAGCTTTCGCCTGCTCGGCGTTGGGGCGTTCCGCGGGTTCGCTGCCCGGCGCTAGGCGGTCTCGTCGAGGGGCGGGTAGGCGAAGTGGCGGGTGTCGGCGAAGGTCTGCGGGCCGGTGAGCCGGTAGCCGTGGGCGGCCTCGCTGGTGGTGTGGTACGGCCCCACGTCCACGGTGTCGGCGATCGACCAGACGCCTCTCACCTGCTGTTTGACGACGTAGAGGAACTCGTTGAAGTCGAGTGAGGAGGAGACGAAGGTGTTGAGCACGGTCAGCGATCGGCGTCCCGCGGTCAGCGCCGGCGGCAGGTCCACGGACTGGTCCCGCCAGCGGTAGGTGTTCTCGACGGGCAGGGGGTGCCACACGCCGGCGGGGGCGCCGTTCACGGTGATGGCGGCCTGCTGCATGGAGATGCCGGCGTCCAGGCGGCGGATCAGCCGTACGCCGGTGTTGGCGGGGTCAACGGTCACGGTGAACCGGCTCGATCCTCCGTGGCCGAACGCGCGCCCGTCGTCCGAGACCGGGCGGCCGAGCGCGAAGGGCTGCACATGCCGCGGCGCCACCCACAACCCCACCACCACCCCAACCCCAACCGCCCCCATCACCACCAAAGCCCCAATCCCAACCCCCCGCCACCGCCCCCACCTCCCCCCAGCAGACGCCCCCACCCCACCCGCAGAGACCACCACCCCACCCACCGAAACGGCCACCCCACCCGCCGGGGTTGCCACCCCACCCGCCGGAACGGCCATCCGATCCGCAGGGGCCGCCACCCCACTCGCCGGAACGGGCCCACCCGCAGGGGCCGCCACCCCACCCACCGGAACGGGCCCACCCGCAGGGGCCGGCACCCCACCCGCCGGAACGGTCACCTCACCGGCAGGGGCCACCAGTCCGCTCGCCGGAGTCGCTACCCCGTCTGCCGTGACGGCCGCCCCACCCGCCGGAGCCGCTGCCCCACTTGCCGGCAGGCCTGGCCCCCCGCCGACCGGGGAAGCGTCGGCGGGAAGACCATCGACCAGGGAAGCGACACCGGCGGGGAGCCCGCTGGCGGCGGGGACACCGCTTACGGGCAGGGCGACCCCGACCCCGCCTGAAGGCGGCCCGCCACCAGAACTCCCCTCAGCGGGAAGCCTGTCGGCTGGGAGCGCGCCGCCGGAGGGAGCGCCCATCGGGGAAGCGCCGAAGGCAACACCCCCACTGGACAGACCATCGGAAACCCCGCCTCCCGCAATCCCGTCAACGGGGATCCCGCTCGCCCAAAGGCCACCTCCCGGAGCCTCACCCACTGGAGACCCCTCACCCGGCCGCCCCCCACCCAGCAAACCCTCGCCCGGCAGGCCCTGGGCCAGGAGCCCTTCGCCGGGCAGTGCTGCGCCGGGCTGTCCTGCGCCGGGCAGACCCCCTCCCGGCAGTGCTGCGCCGGGCTGTCCTGCGCCGGGCAGACCCCCTCCCGGCAGTGCTGCGCCGGGCTGTCCTGCGCCGGGCAGACCCCCTCCCGGTAGCGCTCCGCCCGGCAGCCCTCCGCCCGGCAGCCCCTCGCTGGGCAGAGCCCCGCCCGGGAGATCGCCCGCCGGAAGTGCGCTGCCCGGAAGTGCGGCGACCGGGGGACCTGTGATTGGGGGGTCCTTGACCAGGGGGCCATCGACGGGGAGAGTGCCGCCGGCGGAGGGGGCGACGGGCGTGGCCGCTGGGGCTGCGGCCGGGGCAGATGCCTCAGGTGCCCCATTTCTCGCCATCTGAGCGCCTGTCGAGCCCTCTGCCCCTTCGTGGAACCCAGAGAATCCCGGAAGCGCAGCCCCATGGCCGGGGCCTCCAACAAGAGGTGCAGCCCCTTGGCCAGGGCCTCCAGGCGGCGTCGTGCCGAGTTCGGCACGGCCGTCGACGGGCACGGCGTCCGGCCGGCTCAGCCCCGCAGGAGGCGCGGCACCCGGCTGAGGCAGCCCCCCGAGGGGACCGGCGTGCGGATGGACGGAGGCGACGTCGGGAACCCCGGAATACTCGAAGGGCGGAACGTCGGGGGACAACGCCATCCGGGTGAGCTGGAAGCCGGACGGGGGCATGCGGTTGATCCGCACACGCTCCCAGGCCCGCTCCCACTCCGGCACCCGATGCTCGGGCACCCCGCAAGCCCGCAGGAACGTCACCATCACCGCCTTCTTCGGAAACCGCCGTCCGGCCAGCATGTCCGCACAGGTCGCCCGGGGGAGCCGGGGCCCGCCCGCCCTGTCCGCCCGCGCCTGGAGCTCCCGCAACGACACGTCCGCCCGCGCGAACTGCTCGGCGAGGAGCCTCACCAGACCCTCGTGACAGCTCACCGACTCCACGCCGGGTTCCGCGCCTTCCTGGTCCTCGCCCATCGCCCCTCTCCCCGACCCGGCCTTCTTCTGTCCGACAGTGTACGAACGATGACCGTACGTGTCCGGGGGGATTTCGGGGACGTCCGAGTCAGGCTCGCGGGTGGACGACTCCGGACGAGTCTGTCCGCCCTGCTGTTGGACACCGGCGTCCGGTCGCTTACCTGGCATTCGAGCGCAGACCAGCGCCGAAACCCCGAGCAGCACAAGCAGAACGAGCAGAAGAGGAAGACGACATGAACAGGAAACTGGCACTCGCCGCAGGTGTCGCCGCCGTCCTTTCCGGGCTTGTCATCCCGTCCGCCCCCGCCTCGGCCGGCAGCCTCCAGTGCAACAGCGGCCGGGCCCCGGAGGACGGCTACGTCGGCCGCGCCGACTGCCACAACCCGACCGGCCAGACCTGGGTCTACCGCGCCGTGATCACGTGCGGCTGGAGCCCGGACGTCGTCGGCCCGTGGATCACGCTCGGGCCCGGCGCCTCGGGCCGGTCCGAGGGCAAATGCGCAAGCTGGGGCAGCGGCGTCGGCGCCGTAGGCGTCGACGAACGCCAGGCATGAGGCCCCGCCCGGCCCCGCCCGGTCCGGGCCCCCTCAGGTCCGAGGCGCGGGGCTGACAGGGCTCGGATGCGCCCTCGGGTCCGAGGTGCGGGCGGGTGGGGCGCGGCTCGTCGCTGAGGAGCCGGAGCGCGGTCGAGGTGGGCGGCACCTCGCCGGACATCCGTGCGGCACGCTCCCCTTGCGCGGTCGCACGGGTGTCCACCGCGCTCCCTCATGCCCACCCGGGCACGCGCTCCCCTTGCAGGGGCACGCGGCTGTCCACCGCACTCCCTCGCGTCCCCCTGGGGCCGTCCGCCAGGGCCGTCCGCCAGGGCCGTCAGCCAGGGCTGTCCGTCCAGGGCTGTCCGACTCTGTCCGCTTCGCCACTGCGCTGGCTTCGGCTGCGCGACACCTTCGGGTGAGCGCAGGCGTCCGCTGCGGGCCCTCTCCGCCGCTGCGTCGGCGTCCGCCGCGGACACCCCTCCGTCTCCCGCGCGGGTCCGTTCACCGCGTGGAGGCGCGCCGCCGGCGTTCGCCGGGGGCACGCCCGTTCGCCGTACGGACGGGCGTCGCCGGCGGCCGCCGGGAGAGCCCTTCCGGCCACCGCGTGGACGGACGTCGCCGGGGTGTGTTCGTTGCCGCGTGCCTGGTCCGGAGGTTCGCGTCGGTAAAGGGGGGCTGCTAGTGTGACGATGGCCTCCGCGGGTGATTCCCCAGGCGAGACCCAGGT
>NZ_JBSGCE010000155.1:0-6977 GCF_053601695.1 Nonomuraea sp. NPDC004702 | reverse complement strand
TCCGCCCGCCAGGACGGCGGCGGTCTCCCGACCCCGGATCATCTGGAAGTCGCATGCCAGTGAGGAGGCTTCCATGGCGCAGCGCTCCGACCTGACTCCAGGCAGCGCGTGCCCGCGCTCGCGCAGCTCGATGGCTCGTTCCAGATGAGCCTGGGTGAGCGCGGCGGCGAATCGCTCGAAGTCATGTCGATCGGTCCGCAGCCCGTGCAGGCTGGCGGTTTCGCGGAAGATCACCGCTTCGGTGATGCCGTCGACCTTCGCCTGCTCGATCATCGGCACACCTGTGACCTGTTCGAACGCCCTGGCCGATAATTCGCGTCCGACTCCTCTTGTATCGATGAGAGTGTGGTCAATATCCCACAAAACGATCCGGCGAACCGCCACAGATTCCTCCAACCGACGCTCATCGCGCTTCAGGGTGACACATACTCGATCCGGTCTGGCCCCACCAGCCTCGTTCAGACCCAGGCTCGATTACAACGACAGGAGGAATGTCGGATGAGCGCTCCGGGACTTCCCGTCGGGGAACGTCTGCGCTTCTGGCGTGTGAAGAGACAGCGCAAGCAGGCCGCCGTCGCAGGTCTGTGCGGGATCACCGAGGAGTATCTGAGTCAGATCGAACGCGGCTTGAAGATTCCCTCAATCCCCGTCCTGCAAGCTCTCGCCGCGGAACTCGATGTCCCCCTCTCGGCGCTTCTTAGCGACGAGAAACCTGAGCGATCGCCGAGTGAGAGCCCCTTCGTGGCTGACGGCGTCGTCTCCGCCCTGCTGGGTTACGCCCCGACTAACCCAGCCCCGCCCGTGGCCCCCGCTCAATTGCGGGAGCGCGTGGAAGCGGTATGGCGCATCTGGCAGACGAGCCCGAAACGCTTCACCGAAGCCGGCGCGGTGCTCCCCGCACTCATCGTCGACATCGAGAACACCATGCGAGCGCATCGCCTCACCACCGACATCGCGGCACGGCGAGATGTTCTCAGGACCGCCGCCGACCTGTACTTCATGCTTCGCTCGTACTGTCGCCGCGCGGGCAGAGTCGATCTGTCGCTCATGGTGGCCGATCGCGCGTCGCGCGCCGCCGAGAACGCCGATGATCCACTCCGGTTGGCGGCGGCCAAGTGGAACCTCGGTCATGTCCTTCTCGCCAGCGGCGAGAACGAGGGGGCTAAACAGACCGCGATCGGGGGCATCGAGGCGCTGAACGCCCTGCCCGAAAGCACCGACCGGGTCGCGATGACCGGCGCGCTGGAATTAGTGGCAGTCGTCGCTGATGCCCGGCGCAAGGACTGGTGGCGAGCTCGTGAACGCCTGTTCGGCAGCGCGGCGCTACGCGCGGAACAGGCTGGCGATGGCAACATCATGTGGACCGTCTTCGGACCCACCAACGTCAACCTGCACGCTTTGAGCATCGAGATGGAAGCCGGCGAAGCCGCGGAGGCTCTACGCGTCGCAGACCAGATCGACACCACTCACCTGCCGTCGATAGAACGACGCCTCACCTTCCTGCTAGAAGTCGCCCGTTGTTACGATCAGAGGCGGGAAGATCCAGCCGTCCTGGTGCACTTGCTCGATATGGAAGCGATCGCGCCTGAAGACTTGGCCAGAAACATTGATGCCCAGGAGATGATCCGCCGTCTGCGCCGCCGGGCCCGGCCAACATATCGACGGCAGGTCGACGCGCTCGCCGCTCGCTTGGCGTTGTGAGGTCAAGCCGCTCCAAGCCCGAACTGACAGTTCGGGCACCGCCCCCCGCACTCCCCTATCCTCGCGGGCAGCATCGCTCGACGAACAGACACGGTGATCATGCGCGAGACAGCGGCACCAAGCCCACTCACGACCAGCGGCTGGGACGGCCTTCGAGTACCGCGACACGTCGGCCTGACGATACTCCAGCGTCTGCCCGACACCAGCCTGCCCGTCATCGTCGACCCCATACAACGTGCCCTCTACTTCGTCGTACCAGCCGGCACCGCCGACCACTGGCGGCTGCCCAACCAATCAACCGCCGAAATCAGCCCACGCCTCACACTCCCACCAGTCCAACACCGCGAACCACCAGTACGGTACTGGCTCCTACCACCCACAAATCCGACCCAGCACACCGCGCTGAGAACACTTCGAGCCGTCATGGAGCCTTTTTCATCCTCCTTGCCCGGCTCTCCAGAGCAGGAGTGATGGCGCGTCTCCCCGTCCAGCTCAGCTGCCGGAGGTCTGAGCCTTGTCGCGGGCCACAGGGTTCATCTTCGCCAGCCACCGCTCCTGACCTGCGACAATAGGATGAGAAAGGCTCATGGAAGCCATATGCCAACAAACACCATCACGAACACAGCACGAACACCGCACACTCCCGACAGCCCACAACAAGACGTTGGCTCACCCACCGGGCCCGCAGGCCCGCGACGCCCGCGAACGCTGTCGTCGCAAGTCCCCTTGGCACGCAGCCCAGTAGTCTCGCCACAGATTGGCAGTCCCCTGTAGGCGATCTTCCGCCTACACTGCTGTCACCGACGCGGGCGCCACGAGGCCGTTGAACGGTTCGCCGATGCCCGCTACGAACAGGGCCAAGCTCTGCCTAACCCCCTTGTGAACAACCGCCGCTCGCTCGCATCGAAGGAGCTGACATGCTGGCTCGCGCGACCAACGCCACCCCCCAACCGGCAGTCTGGCGGGGGCACCTGGCAGAGCTTCAGGAATACGGCCGAGGATGGTTCGTGCTGATGTACTCCCAATACTGGCAGCACTACATCGCCATCTACCGCGGCCAATGCGATCAAGGCATCATCCTCAAGGCGGCTGACCCCCGCGCGATGCGCGCCCTCATGAACCGAGTGGCACCGCCCACGTGGAAGAACGATGCTCTTCGCTCGATCGGCCCGTCCCGGCGCGTCATCACGATCGACCCGCGCGACCTGGCGGCCCTCTGCCAGGTAGGCCAAGAACGATGAGCGGCGTCCATTGGCGCGCATGGTTCGGGCTCTGAGGAGTTCTTCCGCGAGCCGTCAGCCCAGATCCGCCGAATGTCCCATGGCCACCACGAACAGCAGGGAACACGACATGCTGGACCAGCTCTGGACGGCCCTGCCACTCGTCGCCTTCGATGTGGTCGGCACCGGTGGCCGGGACTGGCGCGACCAGGCGGTCTTGGAGGTCGCGGCCGTCCCGGTGACAGAAGGCCGCCCCAACATGGCCGCGGCTTGGGCCGCTACCGTCAATCCAGGCCGCCGCGTCGAGCCGAAGCCGTGGATCTCGCCGGAACTGACCGGCGATGCCCTCGCCCACGCGCCGACTCTCCAGGACCTGCGCGCCACCATCGCCGGCAAGCTGAACGGCCGCTACCTGGTCGGGCACGATATCGGAGACGACTGGCGGCTGCTGAACCTGCGGCTGAGCGACATCCGGCCCGCGGGCCTGATCGACACCGCCCGTCTCGCCGAATATCTGTGGCCTGGCACCACCGGGCGAAGCCTGCTCAATCTGCTCGGCCGGTACGACCTTGACCACCATGTGGAGATCCTCGTCCCCGACAAGCGTGTGCGCCGTGCCACATGGAAGGCGGTGGGCGCCGCCGTGCTGCTGAGCGCGTTGGCCGGGCAGCTCCCCATCCGAACCGACTCCCGCCGGCCACGCTCACCAAAGTGGCCAGCGTGCCACCACCCGCCCAGCTGACCAACGACAGTGACCCGTCCTCGCGAGCGACGCGGCCGTCGACGGCTCACCGCCCTGCCACTTGACCGCAAGAGAGCCGGGAGACTTCGTGCCCGCCACGTGTGGCTTCTCCTAGCTTCTCGCGCACGCCGTCCGTATGGCCTTTCGGCCAGACAATGACGATCATGACCGCGGTGCTCGTTCTTGGGCGGACGGGTGGGGGAACGCCATCGCCTCGAAGCTTGTCAGCCCCAGCTGCCGCGTCTCCGACGCGGCCCCACGTCCAGGTGCCGCGGCACGACCACACGCCACACCCAGCCTCGCGCGCATCAGCTGATCACAACACGCATCACACGGAGACCCCTACGTGAACGACAAGGCCATCCATCCAGCCACTGAGGTGAAAGACAGGCTCGCCAGCGAACTCATCCCGGACGGAGGTAGCATCACGCCGGGGCCGCATCCGGCGTTACGCGCCGTGCCAGCCACCATCCCACCGCGGATCGCACCCCAGCTCCGCGGCGCGGCGGTGACCACCTACCGTGCGCGTGTGGTGACGCGCCATCACGCGGCGGATGGTGAGCGATGACCGGCCGCACCACCTCTGAGCATGTGGAGCTCAGCGCGCGCGATGTGGACCGGCAATCCCTAGCCAAAGGCTTGGCCGCGGCCACGCTCTTGCACATCGAGCGAGCCCTGACCGGCACCGGCGACTGGGCGATCGCTCACGCCCACATCAGGCAGGTCACCTCCGGCCCGATCGACAGCGCATCGCACGCCGCTCTCTACTACGGGGCGCCAGCTATCGCGTTCATCCTGCACGCCGCCGCCACGGGCCGCGATCTCCGCTATCACAAGGCGGCCAGCGGCCTGGACAAGCAAATCTCGCGGCTGACGCAGCGTCGCCTAGCCACCGCGGCGGAACGGGCCAGGCGGCGCATGCCCGCCTCCTTCGCCGAGTTCGACGTGTTTCGCGGGCTGACCGGGATCGGCGCGCTGCTGCTTCTCCGAGCTCCCGGCAGCGATCTGTTGGCCAGCGTCTTGGACTACATGATTCGCCTGTCCAAGCCGCGTCGTCTCGAGGGGCAAGAGTTACCGGGCTGGTGGGTCGGCCACGACCCGGACCCGCTGCGGCCGACTCCGGGCGGGCACGTCAACCTCGGCCTGGCACACGGCGCCGCCGGTCCTCTCGCGCTGATGTCCTTGGCCGCGCTGCGCGGTTACAAGGTGCCTGGCCAGATCGACGCGATTAACGGGCTGTGCCGCTGGTTCGATCAGTGGCGGCAATCCTCCGCCGAAGGGCTGTGGTGGCCACAGTGGCTCACTCGTGAAGAGCTGCGCGCTGGCCGGCCCACCCAGCAAGGCCCCGGGCGGCCGTCGTGGTGTCATGGCACACCCGGCATCGCCCGCGCGCTGCAACTGGCCGCCCTGGCCACCAGCGACCCCGTCCGACGTGGCATCGCCGAGAAGGCCATGGCGGAATGCTTGGCCGACCAGCACCTCAGCAAGATCACCGACGTGGGTTTGTGCCACGGTTTGGCCGGCTTATACCAGACTGCCTTTCGGGCCGCCGCCGACGCCGCCAATCCCGCGATCGGACGGCGGCTCCCCGTCCTGGCGGCCGCGCTCGCCCGTCGCGCTGGCGGTCAGAACACCGCCCTTGGACTGCCCGACGGGGCAGCCGGGGTCGGGCTGGCGCTGGAAACCGCACGCCACGCCACGCCACCACGCTCGGGATGGGACGCGTGCCTTCTCATCAGCACGGCCTGACCGCTGACCACCGCCGCGTCGTCGCGACTCTCGACGATGTAGACCAGGCCTCGGTCCCACGAACTCGGCGGCGAGCGGCGTGGCCAAGGCCATCAGCCGTGGGCAGGTGTTGGGCCGGTGGATGGCATATCCGGGCATGCTCACGCGCTGGCCGCCGGGCCGCTCGCCGTCTCCTCTCGCTGATCACCGCCAACTTGAGGAGAACCTGATGGATGCGGCCAAGAAGGACGTGGCTAGCCGGACTCGGTGGCGCGATCAGCGGTCCGAGCGGCAATGGACGAGCCGTCCGCGAAATGATCGGCGCCGGCGATGGTGACTCCGGCTTGGCCACCATCGCCCGAAGCCAGGCCCGGAGACGGAAGGTAGGCGGCGCGTGTCCCGAAGGGCGTGGGTCAGGAGCGGCCTCGGCGGGCACATTCTGAGCCGTTCGGGAGTATTGACCACGAGCCTTGTCAACAGCCAGGGCTTGATCGATGGAGAAGCCTCCGCTGTGGTGTAGGTGTCGGACCCGCCCAGACGAAGGCTCCGTGTTCCACCGTAACGCCCGGCTGACCGATCATGGCCGGCGGCTGCTCATCCCACGCGTCCTGTCCGGCCGTTCCTCCGCCCACGTGGCGGCATGGGTATCTCCCGCCCCACCACCTCTACACGTGGCTCCATCGCTGGCGCGCCAAAGGAATAGACAAGCCTGTACGAGCGGCCCACCGGCCGGCCGATCCGCCGCTACGAACGCGACAGACCGACGAACCGCTTCACGTCGACGTCAAGAACCTCCGTCGCTTCCCGACGATGGCGGCCGCCGCATCCACGGCCGCGACCAGCGCAGCCACAACCGCACCGCACCGTCGGCTTCGACTACATCCATTCGGCCGTCGACGACCACATCTGCCTGTTCCGCGGCGAGGTCCACCCCGACGAGAAGGCCGCCACCCACGCCGCCGCCCCCTTCCCTGGGCATCGCCCACATCGAACGTGTGATCTCCGACAACGCCTAGAGCTACCGCGAAGCCACCGTCTGGCGCCACGCCCTGGCCGGGCCCAACGTGACCGGCGAACACACCCGCGCCTACCACCCCCGGACCAACGGCGAGGTCGAACGCTTCAAGCGCGCCCCGCTCGATTAATGGGCCGACGTCCGTCCCTACCGAAGCAACGACGAACGCACCTCGCCCCGCGAGACTCCCTCCACACCTCTAACCATCATCCCGCCCACGGGGACTCGATCGCCGTCAACGCCGTCCGCCTGACGGTCGTCGAGGTCAACGACGACGTGTTCACCGTCGACGTCATCGGGGAGTCGCTCGACCACAGCTCGCTCGGCGGCCTCACAGCGGGCTCCGCGCTCAACCTCGACCGATCCGTACACGCCGACCAGCGCCTATGTGTCTTGGCCCCGCGGGGTTGCTGACCCCGGTGATCGGTGGCTGACCACCGAATGCGGTGTGACGTCGCCTCGGAGGTGACGAGCGAGCCGCGTACGGACAGCAGGGCGCCACCGCCGACCTGCCCGCCCGCCGGCTCGATGGCGACGACTTCGCCCTTCTCCTCGATGATTCCGGTGAACA
>NZ_JBSGCE010000154.1:0-8105 GCF_053601695.1 Nonomuraea sp. NPDC004702 | reverse complement strand
TCCATTCAGGATGGTCGAGATACGCGTTGTCCGGAGCGGTTGGGCCGAGGTCATCGAGTACGTGCAAGAGGGCGTCGACCACCGTCTGCACGAGGCCACGCGCCCTACCCATCGTCGGCGCGCTCTACCTTGTCGCCGTCACCGCCGCCGCAGCCGCGTACGACCAGGCTGCGATGCGCACCTTCCTCGCGCAGGCCCGATAGATCGCCGCTGATCTTCTCGCCGATCAATGACCGACTGCAGCCGTCGCGAAGATGCCTGATCGCTTCCGCCGTTTCGCTCGCTCATGTCCTCCATGACGTGTCCCCGAGGGGCCAGCCGTCCATCGCTCGACGGCCACAGCTTGTCTGGTCTCACTTGATGCTTGACGCTTTGGCCTCGGATGATGCTTGACACTCCTAGCCGATCTTTCGCTTCTTAGTATGCGCCTGGGACTTGAGGCGGGTGATCTCCTGGGTGGTGGTTCGGGGCACGACACGGATGGGCTCGCCGTTGTCGTGCACGGTGATGTGGGTGTCGTCCACGGTCACGTCCAAGATCTTGCGGGCGTGAACCCGTCCGACCTGGATCTTCTGGCCGACGACCTGGAAGTGGCCGCGGCTGCAGACCACCCGCTGGACGGTGACAGGCTCGACCGGAGAGGTGGGCGCTGCTCCGGCGGGACGGGCGTTGCGCAGGGTGGCGCATTCGGCGAGTGGCAGCGGGCAGGGCACGGCGCGCAGCAGCAGGCGATCCTCGTCCATGACGCGGGCGGTGATGCCGTCCAGGCGCACGATGACACGCCGACCGGCCAGGTGGGCGCCGACGCACAAGGCCCGACTGGCCAGGCTGATCGTGCCGGTCGAGCTGACCTGCCGGTCCACCTCGACGGCGCTCACCTCGATCGGAGGCTCGCCGGCAGGCTCGTCCGGTGCCGGACGGGCTTGGCCAGAAGCGAGCAGCGCGGCCAGGTCCTTGACGGTCAGCCGGGAGGCCACGCTCTTGAGCCGCCCACCGCCGGTGGTGAACACATGCAGCCGCTGCGTACTGATCCACACGGTGATCGACATGCCCGCCCGATCAGGACCAAGCCAGAGCTGCTGGCCCCCGATCGACAGGTTCCCCGAGGCGGGCACGATCCGATCGACCTCGATCGCCTGGCGCGACAGCGGATCGACCGAGGCCATCACAACGGGCGCAGGCCGTTCGGGCAGATCGTCGCGGTCGCCGGCCGGAACCGGGAGATCCGCAGGCGCCGGAGCGGCTCCCGGAGCCGAAGCGGTCACCGTGCTCAAAGCTGCGGGCAGATGCAGCGGCAGTTCCCGCTCTGCCCGCATCTGCCCGGAGCTGCGCTCGGCGAAGAACCGGTCGGCGGGGAAAGCCATGTCCAGCGCCTGGTGCGGCCGGGCGGTGTTGTAATGCTCGGCGAACGCGTCCATCTCGCCCTGCGCGGCCTCGATCGAGGTGAACGAGAGCGCCTGCTCCAGCAGCTCGCGACGCACGCTCTGATGGAAACGCTCGATCTTGCCGGTGGTGGTCGGGGTGGTCGGGGTGCGCGGCGCGGTGTGACGCAGCTTGATGCCGTTCTCCCGGCAGACTCGCTCGAACAGCACCTCACCCGCCTTCGGACCGCCGAACCGGCCGGTGAACTGCTTGCCGTTGTCGGTCAGCACCTCAAGCGGCACCCCATAGACGCGCATCGCCGTGGCGAACGCGGCACACACCATCCGCCCGGTCGGCCGGACCACCACCGAGGCGATCACACAGAACCGGGAGTGATCGTCCACTCCGGTGATCAGCTTGGCCTCGCTGCCGTCGGCCAGCAGCAGCCCGCCCATGATGTCCATCTGCCACAGCTGCATCGGCCCAGGACGCTCCCAGCGGCGGTAATCCTCACGCCGGCGCCGCCGGGCGACCGGCTCGACCATCCCGTTACGCACCAGGACCCGGTAGATACTCGCCCGCGACGGCAACGGCTCCACCCCGCGCCGGCCCAGCTCCCACAACAGCGTGCGCGGACCCCACCGCGGATGCGCGCGCCGCAGCTCGCAGATCAACGCCTCGATCACCGGCGGGGTCTGCATCGGGTGCGCCTTGGGCGCATGCGACCGGTCGGCCAGCCCTGCCAGGCCGCCGTCCTGATACCGGCGCACCCAGCCATGCACCGACTGCCGTGACACCCCATACCGTCCGGCCACGTCGGTGACCTTCGCCCCCGACAACACCTCGATCACCGCGTGATAGCGCTGCTCCACGACACTCAACTCCACCAATGCCATCTGAGCCTCCCCCGAAGCGCCGATAACGCCACGAGCAGGCACAGATAACGATCAAGGTGTCAAGCATCAAGCGAGGCCAGAGTGTCAACCATCAAGCGAGACAGGACACGACGGCCACAGCTCAATTGCCGAATTGTTCTTTGAGGCATCAAGCGGCGGCGCGGCGCGCTGCCGTATCCCCGGCCCTCCGCCCGCCGCCGTCCGGGCGTGCGGCCCGGGGCCGGTCCCGGACGGCGGCGGGACACCGGGCCGGCCATCGCACGCCGCCCACGCCGTACCGACCGAACGCGCTGACCGGGGTTGCCACGCCGCCGTACAGATGCAGCGCTACGATTGCCACGGCGTGGCTGGTCACTGTGCCTGGCTGGAGGATCGAGGTCCAGGGTTCGTTCCTCACCCTGGTCCAGCGGGCCAACGTGGCTGATCCCTCTGCAGGAAGGCCTTCGAACCGCCGGGGGAGCGCTCGATGAGGGCGCGTACCGGCAACGCCGATAGGGTGACCAGCTCATCCGAGAGACGGAGCTCGAAGGAGTTGCGCCGGGACATGCTGTTTGACCTGTGGACGGTGGTAGATGGATCCGATCGAGCGCAGTGGGACTACGCGCCACTGGAACGTGTCGGCCCTCTGCGCTTCGGCATGAGCCCGCAGGAAGCGATCACCGCGATGGAAGCACGGGGATATGCCTCCGAGGCCGTCTCCCAAGTCGGCCAGGTCGTAGGCCCATTCGAGCAGTTGTGTACGCGATTTCGCGCCATGAACGCTCCCACCTACCGAGTGGACACCGTGGGGTACTACGTCGGCCCCGTGGGATTGACCTGCATTACTGTCGACGCTTTGTCCGGACCCCAGGTCTCGTTCGATGGAATCCGGCTGGTAGGTCGGCCGCCTTCGGAGCTCTCAGCTGAGCTCAGCGCCTACCTGGAGAAGACCAGCAGGGAAGTCAGGTTCACGCCAGAAGGGGACGTTGGCTCAGAAGAGCTGGGGATCTACCCGCGTGCGCAGCGAGCTGGCGATGTTCTGCTTACCCGGCTGGTCTTCGGTCGGCCCAACGACTGGGCCAACACCATGGAGGACTGTATTCCAGCCGACGAGTGGCGCATCCACTGCCCCGCCCGTGTGGGACGACCGCTCACCGCGCTCCATCTCATGATCCGGAGTATGCGCGGAATGATCTTTGATGCCTGAGGTAGGTCATAATGGCTCCGCCGCAGGTGGGCTGCCATGCAGATCCGGAACACATGATGCCCTGTCAAGCTGTCGATCGGCGCCTTGCTGTACTGGCGCCGCTGACCGCGTAACGGAGCCAACGATGCCTCACCCGCGCGGTCGTCACTGCGGGGTGTTGGCGTTCCGCCAGTTGCTGAGGGCCTTGTCGACGTTCTCGTGTCAACTGAGCTCACACGCGGTCACCGTGACACTGTGATCGTCCGCTCCGCTCAAATGCCAAAGTGGGGGCCACGATGAGTCCGGACAGCCGTCTTATGGGCGTAGCCAGTGCGGCCGCCAGGGTTGAAAGGGACTCGTTGAGCACTTCGAATGGTGGCCGGTAGCCGAGCGCCGAATGCAGGCGCCGGTGGTTGTAGAACCCCTCGATGTAGCGGATGACCTGCCGTCTTGCCTTGGCTCGGGTGGTGAAGACGAAGCGGTGAATCCATTGGTTCTTGAGCACGCTAAAGAACGACTCGGCCATCGCGTCGTCGTAGCAGACGCCTGTGCGGCCGACCGAGCGGCGGATGCCCGGGCCGGTCAGGAAGCGGCCGAACTCATCTGAGGTGTTGCCAGTTCGAGATCGTCCATGGGCGTCCACCGCCTTCAGAAGCGCCTGCTCAACGACCTCTTCAGCTTGATCTGGTTCCACGGGCGTACACCGACGTCCAGGGACGTTGTTGGCAACATTGTCAGCGAGATCGGCCAGACCTCGGTTGTCCCAAGACGGCTGCTGGTCCTGCCGCTCGGCGGTCAATCGGTCCGCTGCACCGCGGGTACGAACCCGCCCCGGGCCTTCCGGCCATCGGCCAGTGCCGCCCAGTCGTCCACCGCACTGTGCGAGTCGACGACCAGCACGACCGCACCGCCGGAACGGTCGACGGCTTCCAGCCATGCGAAGCGCTCTTCGGCCTCCTCGGGACGGGCGATGCCTTCGACGAAGATCCCGGAACCACCGGGGCCATCGACCACTGAGGCGGTCAGGCCGGCGAGGAACTGCCAGCCCTCACAGGGCAACGGCCTGCCTGCATCGAGCCGGAAGCCGGGAAGCCGCTCGATCTGTTCGGTCGAGACGAGAACCAGTACTGGTACGGCGCCGGCGAGGTAACCGGCGTCCTCGCGAGGAATGTAGAGCGGCATTCGGTGAGTATCGCACCACCCTGCCTGCGGCCGGATGCTGGGGCACGCCGTCCAAAGCCGCTCTTAGTCACCCGCTCTTCGACGCCATTAGCCTATGCGCGTTGACGTCTCAACCGGGAGAATCCATGCGATCAGACATCAGCCTGGATGAGATGGCTGCCGAACTCTCCCGGCTGGCTGATCCCTCAACGGCTGTGCCTCTGCCGGAATCCGAGGTTGTGGCTCTTGAGGGAGTGATCGGCGCGCCGCTGCCTGACGAGTTCCGGTCATTCCTGCTGCGATTCGGCCGGGGAGTCCATCCAGGCCCCTTGCTCGACCTGCATTGGATCGTGGAAGAGACCCAACGGGAGCATGAGGACTTCCAGGAGGAACCCGAGGTCGCCGCCTACCCTTGGGAGCCCTTCCCGGTGACCCGGGATGATGTGCGGCAACTGCGGCGCCTCGCTGCCGAGGAAGCAGACCCCACCCTGTGGATGGACAAACCCTCATCCGGGACCATGTTCCTGTGCAGCCACGGGTGCTCGTGGATCAGCATGCTCGCCATGAACGGCGAGTACGCCGGCACGGTCTGGCTCACCGAGATGGGATGGGTGAAGGACATGTACTGGTGGCCGTCGGCTCCCTGGAGGGATGTTGAGCCGTCGGGCCGTCTGCATGGGGGCTGGAGCGAACCGGTGCCGTTCCTGGACTGGTACACACGCTGGACGCGGCAGATCGTCAGGCGTCATCGGCGCTCGCGGCAGCCTGACTTTCCTTGATCGTAGAGGCGTTCATTCTTCCTTCCCAGGCGAACTCCAGCGCCTTGATCCACACCCCACCATTTGATCCGTCGAGAAGGGCAGCCTCTTGGTCCAGGCGCCTTTGGCCTGGCCAGGTGGTTGAGGGTGGCTGGAACCGGACGGCGTAGTAGGGCTGTGTTGCTGTACTTCTGCGCTGTACAGCAGCGGACAGAACCCGCATGCCCAGTGGCGAGGCAGCTACCAATCGCATCAACACTGCCGTGCTGGACCGATCCAAAGTGTATGCATGATCCTATGACCGCGTTACGACGACACCCCCACGCCGCCGCCGCCGTGCTTGCACTGGTCGGCCTTCTCACCGCCTGCGGCGGCGCCACGACCAACAAGGACGCCGCGACCATCATCGGTGACCTCGGTACCAACGGCGTGCCCGCCAAGCTCGGCACCGTCTACGACGAGAACACCGACCCGAACAAGCTGCTTGGCCGCCCCAACGGCTACCTCAGCAAGGCCGAGTTCACCGATAGCAGGGTTAAGGCCGATAAGGCGGGCAGTGTCGAGGTGTTCGAGGACGCCGGCAGTGCCGAGGCCCGCGCCGAGTACATACAGGCACTCGGAAAGACTCCGATGCTGGCTGAGTACACGTACGTTAAGGGGAACGTCGTGGTACGCGTGGACAAGGACATGGCCCCCTCAGACGCCAAGGCGTACGAGGACGCACTCAGCGAGATCGTCGAATAGCTCTAAACGCCGAAAACGTCCCCGTCTCCGGAAGAGGACGGGGCCGAAGCCACTGGGCCCAGCGAAGCTCTACAGGCGGTGGGAGTCCCGAGCGGTCAACCTCTCCACGTGGGGAGGTGTTCCCACTGATGGAGTCTAGGAGGATCGAGCTTCTGACTTCCTCCTCGCAAACGGGGAGCCAGCCACGACATAGACGGCTCCTCACCCTGCTCAAGCGGCAGATGCGGTCCGGTGGCGTGTGATCGTGTAAGGCGGTGTTGCTGTATCCCTCTGCTGTACACAGCGCCTCGGTCGGCGGCCCGCCCCGCACCCGATGGCAAGGGGACCCGTACCGCAGGGCCGCCAGGCCCGAGGAACGGAAGCCACGCGGCAGGGCATTTCAGCAACCGCTTTAGGAGAGCAGTAGTCGCGCGTTGGGCGTCGAGCTGCCTGATCCGCGCGAACGCCGCGCCTAGCCAGTGGCGCTCATGTGAGCATCCTGTACATGTCCCGCGCTCATCGTTCTACCGCCTACCCGGGCGGTCAGTAGAACCTGCCTCAGCAGCGTCACCACGGACAGTGATGATTCGATCTGGTTGCCCAAGTCCTCTTGTGTCGATCCAGCCTCGGCCCCGCGTGAGTCCGGCGGCCACCAGCCGAACCCGCTCTCCTGGCGGCGCCAGGGTGTCGTTGTACATCTGACACAGACCTTCTCCAGTGTCAGAGAAGAGGTACCTGCTCGCGTAGATCTGCCCCCGGTGAACCCACTCGTAGCGGACGACATGGCGGCGCATCAGGGCGTCGAACCACTCCGCGGCGCGGTCCGCCAGTTGTTCCGGAGAACCCGAAGCAATGAGGGCGAGGCCGGTGGGCTCATTAGGCAGGGTGAATAGCTGATTGTGAAGCTTGTCGCCGTGGATGCGGCAATCCTCTACCCGGACGCCCGCTGTGAGCAGGCTGAGGTTCTCGTCCGTCGAGTTGAGATCGATGAAGAGGACGGGGAACGAGCCATCGTCTGTGCGTTCCAGCCATATGCCCGCTGACCATTCGACCGCCCGTATTTCGATCTGAGCCATGAAGGCGCATTGTGCCTCGCTGAGCTCAGGTTCACATTCACGCCAGTCATCCAGGAACACCTTCAGAGGGTAAAGCAGCACTCCGAGAGGCGCCATGGTGTCCTTGAGCGCTCCGACACGGGCCCGCTGCGTTCCGCGTGTTCATACCGACGCCAGGCTGACCTTCCGCTTTTCAAGTGTAGCAATCACCGCGGTCTCCAGCTCCTACCAGGAGCCAGCCAGTCGTTCGCAGTGCTCGTCGTGTGAGGTTGGCGGCCGACGTTGCCGTCAGCGTTGCCGTCACAGATACCGCCATGCCCAGTGCCGAGGCCCGACGAAGGAGGGCCTCGGCGGCGATCGCCCCAGCCCGTGAGAGGGATACCGTAGTCCGCGATCGTCACCGCCTCAGCCCCGCTCCAACGGGGGCTTCCGAACTCGCCGCGCCATGACGACAAGATCACGTCACCATGCGCCAACCTGTCATGCACGGATGGCGCGATAAGGAGGCTACAGGGCACGATGGCAACGACCGCACCGGCCCTTCAACCGGAGGACCCACCTCACGGCGGCGACCGCCGTACGGCATGTCGATGCGGAGGCGGGCACGCCCAGCCAGGGGATCGGATAGTTTCACCTGGAGACGGTAGGCGACGCCGACGTCGCCGGCGGCCTCGACCTTGCGGGTGGATAACTAGCTCAGTCACCCTGAAGGAGACCAGCTCTCATGCGCACCATCCCGATCCCCGTCGACACCTCCAAGCTCGTCATCACCTGCGTGAAGGCGCCGAAGCCGCGCCTGGTCAACAAGGACACCGGCGAGATCAAAACCGACAAGAACGGCAACACCGTCTACGAGGTCACCGTCTCGGTGGAAGACGAGTTCGGCCGGATCGAGCTGGTCAAGATCGGCACCTCGGGGGAACCCCCTATCACCGCCGGTCAGCAGGTCAATCCGACCGGCATGGTCGGCTACGTCTGGGAGATC
>NZ_JBSGCE010000153.1:0-8175 GCF_053601695.1 Nonomuraea sp. NPDC004702 | reverse complement strand
CTCGCGGACGCGGGCGTTGAGGTCGAGCACGCGCGGCAGCAGCGGCCTGGCCAGCGGCGCGATCCGGCCGATGTCGGGGAAGGTCACGGTCACCATCCCTGCTGGCGGGTGACCCAGCCGGAGGCGAAAAGGTTATACAGCGCGTCGGACATGCGGCGGGCCACAGCCTGACCATCTTTGGGAACCCCAAACGCGGTTATGTGCTGAATCGTGAGCGGACCCTTGTGGGCCATCACATGGTTGTCCAGCAACTCACCGTTCTGGTACGCGCCGTTGCCCGTCACGGCCTTAAAGAGCTGCGCCGAACGCGGTAGATAGACCATACCGATTAACGATTGCAGGGTTGCCGCATCCACCAAAGCCACGCATATCGCGAAATCCCCCGCCCCGGCGATGACATTGATCGTCCCGTCGACAGGGTCGACGATCCAGCAGAGACCCGACCGTCCCAAGACTTTGCCCGGATCCTCCTCTGACATTATTGGCACATCAAGGATCCTTGGCAGCGCCGCCGCAAGGTAAGCATCTACGTGTTTGTCTATGGTAGTTTGTGGATTGTTGTCCGCCCGTGTGATCCGCACCTCGGTCAGGTGGCCGAAGGGCGCTTCGAGCAAGGCCTCTTCGAGTTTCTTCGTAATCCGCAGCAAGTCCATTTAAATCTCCCCCGCCGTTTCCCCGCGAGGTCGGTTATGCATTTGTGGAAATCTATTTGACCATCTGGCTGAAAATCCACGACAAGTGTTGAATGTCCTCGCTCGGTTTTCTCCGAGGGTGTCGGCGACATCACTCGTGGGTGCAAGCTCGGCCACGCGTAGAAGCTTGTAGGTGACGCCTCTCTCGGCCGGGTTGAGGTAGGCGGTCGCATCCACCACGAACGAGCGCCGGTCTCGGACGTAGGCGTCCTTGCCAGTTTGGCTCTCCAGATTGCCCTCACTCTTGAGCATCTTCAGCACGTTCTGAATGGCAGTCGTTGACACGCCTCGCTCGCTCGCCAGTTTGAGGACGGAGTCGAGTTGTGCGCTTGGCTTGAGATATCCAGCCATGATCGGGGCCCGTAGCTCGGCGGCGATCTTCTCTGACTGGTCGCGGGTGTCTGGTCTCAAGCTACGCTCCCTACTCCATCACCAACATGGTCACTTTGGTGCGGGCGCTGCGATGGGGCGGTGTTAGCGGTTGCCTTGAAGTATGGGCACGGACACGCAGGCCCCCAGTACGAGAGCTACTCCTAGTCCATCGGTACGGTGTAGATGAACCGATGCCAGCCGGCGTCAAACAGGAACCGGGTCACCTCGACCGGCCGCTCGTCAGTGTAGATCGTGCGAGTGAGCTCGACAACCGGCGTCCCCGGCAGCAGCGAGAGCACCTCCTTCTCTGCTGGGGTCGGCATGCGAGCTATGAGCACCTCGTCGGCCGCGGTCAGCGGAACACCAAGGACGGCCGCGAGTTCGGAGTGCACACCGCCCAGGATCCGCTCGTGGCGCCCAATCCGCGATCCATCGACTTGCTCGGCGACGAAGTAGCTGTCGGCGGTCTGGGCCGGGTCGCCGTCGAGAGTGATGAGGTGCCGGCGGCAGACGAGCGGCATGCCCTCGTCCACCCCGAGGATCGCGGCCACATCGCCGGGTGCCGGGACGGTGGCTACGTCGACCAGTTCGAGCTCCCGCTGAATGCCCTGCGCTTGCGTCTCGGCCTGCGTGGGAAATGTGTCCGCGGCCTGCTGGGAGTGCAGGTGCCGCTTGCTGCCGTGGCGGTCGTACCGCTTGAAACGGCGGACGAACACACCCTTGCCGTGCCGAATTTCGATGAGTCCATCGCTGCGGAGGAGATCCATGGCAGCGCGGGCTGTGGCCTTGCTCGTGCCGTACTCCGTGACCAGGTCGCCCTCCGATGGCAAGACATCGCCGCACGAGTACGGCCTTAAGCGAGGTGGATGTCGAGGTGCCCTCCACCAACGAAGGGCCCCTGGCTCGGGTCAGCCAGGGGCCCGGTTGGGTGATCAGCCTCTACCCTGTCTTTGGCTCAAGAGCCTCTATCGCGGCAATGATACGAGCCCCGTCGCCAGTCACCGCTTCTTCCCAGAGCCTGTCGATGGCGCGCACGTAGGCTTCCGCCTCGTCGCCGCGGACGAATGTCTCGGTGGTGAACGTCTCGACGGCCACCACGGGCCCGTCGTCGCCGACATAGATCTGGAAGCTGTTCTGCGGCATCGTGGCCAGCTTTATGCCCATGGGGACGATGCCGAAGCGGATCCTCGGAAGGCCGATGACGGTCTGGAGCCGGTCAAGTTGTTCGCGCATCACTGCACGCGAGCCGATCAGCTAGCGCAGGACCGGCTCCGCGAGCAGAAACTCGAACTGCTTGCTTGGGTCATACAGTGTTTGCTGTCGCTGCAGCCGCTTTGCCAAGGCCGCCTCAACGTCGTCGACCTGAAGATCGTGCAAGCTGATCATCTGCGCGAAGACGCCGCGTGCGTAGTCGGGGACCTGCAGGAATCCGGGCGCCCAAGCAGTCTCGAAGTACCGGATCAGGTGCGACTTGGCAGTGAGGTTGTTGTGGTCAGCCTGTACAGGCTCCTGACCGCGACTCAGGCGGGAGCGGAAGGCTTCCCGCATTCCCCGGGCGGTGTCGGCCAGTCGCAAGAGTTCGTCGAGCTCGGCGCCGCCGACGTTGCATGCGGCGCCCATGCTCGGATGTCGTCGTGGGTCGGCAGCTGTGTGCCGCCCTCGATACGGGGCACCTTCGATTGCGCCCAGCCTTGGGAGCGAAGAGCGCGTCACCGGGGCGGAGCAGCCGTACGACGGCGACCAACCGCTTGCGAGTGACATCCTTCAGCGGGAGGCCGCTGGCGCCGCCAGCGCGGCGTACACATACTGGTCGATGTCGTAGGTCGTCCGGATCAGGATCCGCGTGCCGGAGCCGGTGGCCGGGTACCATCGGGTCGCCGCGATGCCGTCCGGCCGGGGCATCCTGATGTCCATGACGACGCCGGGGCTGGTACGCCGCACCAAATATGTGTCGCGGGCCGCATGTCTCGCGTGGGACTCGACCAGGTCACGTCATAAAGCCCACCAGAACCCGCCTCCAGCACGGGAGTTCCCGTGAGGAACTTCGTCGCGGAGTTGTTCTCGTCGCTGGACGGCGTCATCGCCGCGGCGGCTCAGGTGGCCGATCAGATCGTTCCCGGATTGGTGGCCAGGTGCGAATAACGACGCTGATGAGTGGCTGAGGCTGACGAAGCCCACCATGGGACGCTGTGTGGCATGGGCGGTGGGGTGCGGGAGCCGCGTTCCCCGCGCGGTTCCTCAGGTCGTGGCTGGTGCCGCCGGTGCGGTTGGTTGTCTGGAGTGGATCAGCCGGGAGGCGGCCCCGTGTCTCGGCGGGTTGCGATCAGGTCCCCGAGGAGTTCGCGAGCTGAAGGATCTCGTTGTCCCGCGAGGGTCTTCTCGATGGTGGCCAGGTGCTGGAGGCCCCATGTCGATTCGGCGCGCCGCGCTGTGTCCAGGGCACGGCGGGCGTGGGTGATCGCTTCGGTGATGTCGCCGAGCTGGAACTGTGCCTTGGCCATGTCGGTGTAGATGATCGCGGCTCGTTTGTGGCTGGTGTCGTGGCCGATGGAATCGAGAGCGGACTGCCCGGCTTGAAGCGCGTGACGCTCCTGACCTAGCAGTAGGTGCGTGGAGAGCCGGAACGCCGTCATGCGTTCTGTGTCGAGGAAGCGGGTCCAGGCGCGTTCGCGGTGGGGCTGGGCGTGATCGAACGCTTCTTCGGCCTGGCGCAGGAGCTGGATGGCCCCGTGGTCGCCGAGCGCGGCCAGTTCTTCGGCTTCTCTGCTGAGGAGCCAGGCGCGGGTGGCGTTGTCGCCATGAGGCGGAAGGTAGGTCTTGGCCCGTTGTATGGCCTTCAGAGCGGAGACGCCTTGGAGGGCGTAGGACTTGTAGGCGTATAGGCATGCCTGGATGACGGCGTGCCCGCTCTCCTTAGCGAGGGCCGAGACGCGGCGGGACGCGGCGCGTTGGGCGGGCTGTTTGAGGTCCCACGCGATCCACGCCGCCAAGGTGGAGGCTTCGCCGGCGGTGGCGGCCAGCCTGCGCCGGAAGCGGTCTGGCGGGCCGCTTTGGAGAAGGTCGTCCAGTTGGGTGATGTGGGTGGTCAGGCCCTGTTGGATGGCGCGGGCCGGGAGGATGTATTCGAGGCGGTGGAAGCCGATGGTGCGGGCCTCGAGAAGTTCGATGGTGTCTTCGCTGAGGGTTTGGGGGCCGCTGAGGGCGCGGGGCCAGCGTTGCCAGGGGCTGGCGATGGATGTCGCGGCTTCGGCGGTCATCCCCGCGGCGAGCAGGAGCATCGTTCGACGGTCCATGTGCGTATCCAGCCTTCCCGCTACCCAGGCCAGCGTCAACGCGTCAACGTCGTGGATCTCGTGGATCTCGTGGACGTCACTGGGCTGACGCGGGCCGAGAACAAGCTGACCAACCCCTTCCACGCTAGGCGGGGCACTGGCTGGTGTTCCATCCCGAGCCGGCATGGGTGGGCCGGGGAGGGGAACACCGGTGATCACGCCGGGAGCGAGGCCGAGAGTCATACGGGCGGGGTCGGGCATGCGCAAGCCCTCGGCGACGCGCTCGAACACCTCAAAGGAGACGACCTGGATGGTGCCCTTCATGATCTGGCTGACCTTGCCCTGGCTGAGGCCGACCGCCACCCCGATGCGGGTCTGGCTGACACCCGCGTAACGACGAACCAAACGGAATACATGGCCTAGGTCGCGAGTCGCGAGGGCCGACACCATGTCGGGGCGTTGCCAGAGGTCAGCCGGCACGACGACCGGTTCGGCCCCACCTGCGGGCATCTGCCGTATCCCCTCGCGTCCTAGGACTCCGCTCTGCCGGTAACTCCACGCTCACCGCCCAGCGGCATCCCGTCAAGGGATATCGCCCATCAGGTGAAGGGATTCCACCTCGGGATAAGCGTGCGTGTCCCCATGGCACCCCTTGACCCATAACCGCCAACGATTAATTCGCATGCGCGCGGGCCGCCCCTGCCGAGGAAGGGACTGGGGCTGGGTGCGCAGGAGCCGGCCGGACGCGGCGTCGGCAGGCTTTAGGAGCGTGATGACAAGCGTTCGCCATGCTTGAACGAGTCCGAACGTCGACGCTGGCGGAGGTCAAAGACGGCGATGAGGTCGTCACGGTCGCAAGACGGATCGATCGCCAGCTGGCCTGCTCCGGTCGCGTGAGCGGGCCGACGCTTGGGAGGAGCAGCTACGCGAGGTCGCCGCGAGGGCGACGCCCGCGGCGGCGCTCCGCGACGTCTTTGCCCACGTAGCGGCGGAGCTGTTGACGGATAGGACCGATCACACGCGAACGCGGCCCTACCCGGTCGCGGTGTCAGCCGTAGCAGGGACGGCGGGCGAGGACCACTACTCGACCTCCTCCAGCAACGGACCGCTGGCGGCGAACTGGCGCGGCAACACCATGGCCGCGTCCTCAAACTCCTCGATCCGCTCCCTAACGGCGCTCGTGCGGCGAAGGACGTCGAACGCGAATGGCCCAGCACCTGCTCCGGAGTCCAGACGCGCTTGAACTCGATGCGATGCTCGCTCACCTGGCAGAACGCCGACTCCGCCCGGACCTCGGCGTACGGCCGGCCATGGGGGACGTAGGTAGTCTGGTCGCCGGCACGGCGCGGCCGCCGAGCAAGCGCTGAATGAGCTCGCGCAAGGCGTCGGTCCAGTCACTACGAGCCGTCAGCACGCTGCCCCCGCCCATCACCGCCACCACGCCGGTGCTGGCCACGTACCCCTCGAGCTTCTCCAGCAGCGTGGGCCGGTCCATCCAATGAGGCACGACATATCGTCACCAAGTCGGAGCGCCAGCCAGGGCACGGCGGCGTGAAGTCCTCGGCGGCTGGGTGGTGCAGACGCAACCCTTCCGCAAGCAGTGGCCGCAGGGCCGCGGCGGCCTGTTCGACCATGCCGGCGTCCAGGTCGACGGCGTCCATTCGGCGAAGGATTCATACAAGGCCACGGGCACCTGCCCGGTGCCCGTGCCCAAATCCGGCAGTCGGCGCCGAAGCCAGGCGGCACGCTTCAGCGGTCAGGAGTTGGACGGCCTCGATCGGAATGCCGGGCCGATACAGCCGGTAGGAGAGGGCGGTGCCAGCGCACTTGCTCATGGAAGTCTCCTCGCATCCGGTGTCGGCGATGGCTGTTGATTGGCCTTCCACAAATCACGTCAGCAGGTGATGGCGGCGGCCAGCGTCGCTGCGACGTGGAGGCGGCTCGCGTCGGCGGCCGGAGCGGCCAGGATCGGCGGCGATGGCTGATCGCTGATCCACACGGCGCCGGCACCGGCCTGCAGCGCGGCTCCTACGTCGAACTCGACGCTGTCATCCAGGCGGGATGTCCTGTACGGGTAACACGCCATGGGCGGTGGCCACCGCGTGTAGGGCGCCAGGATCGGGTTATGCGTCGCCGAGTTAGTGAGAGGAATGGCGGCCGGCAAACCAGCGCGACTGATCCGGCTCCCATCACTCTCTCGGCTCTGGCGAGGCAGGGAGGCGGTACTGGCCCACGCGTTCAAGTCATGGCCGGGTGATCGCCAAGAGGCGTCTGGACACGCGGACGATCGGTACAACGAAAGGGTCACATCGGCCACGCGGCTACGGCCACGCCCACAACACCTGATTGTCACCAGGATCGGGCTCGACCCGATATCCGGCCTTGAGCAAGGCGGCCTCGTACCGCGGCAGCTCCTGCGCGCAAACGACGGCATCGTCGGCGCAAGCGATCAAGAACGGCGCGCCGTCGCCGCCACCCTCGACGACAAACCCGCTTTGGCCTTCGCTGAACTCCCGCCGTCCCGCTTTGCGCAGCACCGTCCGGATAACCTCAGCGTCTCGATCCCGCACGCCCCAAAGCGGCCGGCCGCCAGCCCCGTACCCGAACTCCGGCTTGTCGTCGCCCATGGTCCACACGATAGGTGAACCGTGACCTCCTGTCTCGGGGGCGACGTGTCGTCGGCCGTCGATCCGCCGCTTCTGGCGCGAGCTATGGGAGAGGAAGAGCCACGACAACCCGCCGCCTATCGTGCTGAGGCGTCCTAGCCGCGCAGCGCGCAGCCCCGAAGGACGCGCAGCGGGTTGGCCGCGACGGTGACGCGAGCGCGCGGTGGCACACGCCGCACCTGATGGCCCGCTTCGGCGGCCAGCTCAGCGAAGTGCAAGACGCGAGGCGCAAGACGATGACCCTGGCGCTGGCCGCGGCATCGTCGACCAGGGCATCGCGGCGCGGGCCAGGACACGTCCGCAACCATAGAAAACTCACCTTGACGATCAGTTCGATATCGCTCGGCCGCGGGGGCGATCGCCTGGCCAGCGTGCGACGGCGTCGGCTCGGGGTCTGGCCACAGCGGGTAGAGGGAGCCTTCCACATCCTCGAAGCCAAAGTGCCCAACACCCTCCGGTCGCCCAGCACGAGGACAAAGCGTCGAGTGCAGGAATCCACGGCCCCATAGGAAGGGCACATGTTGCTGTCCCATAGCCCAGAGGCTGCCCACGCTCGGACCATACGCGGCGACGCGAACCGCTGTTCGGCTCTTTCGCCTGCCCGTCAGTTGGTTGCGCTCGCGTATGGCGACAACCGAAAAGCGGGCACCCCCCAAGGGAGGCCGCACGCCGATCTCAGCGATGGGGCGCGCTCTTGGGCGGGGCCCAAGGCCGGCCGATGCCGTGATACTCCTCCAGCGGGATCGGAGTGACGCCCTCGCGCATGCGACTGGTATACAGGCACCCAGCCAAATGGTCGACCTCATGAGCCACGAGCCGGGCCACCCCGTAGGGGAACGCGATGATCTCCTGCTGGCCGTCCAAGGTGGTGTGCTCCACTTCTGGAGTGAGCGGCCGGCAAACCATACCGGGCACATCGAAGAAAGACAGGCAGCCCTCGTACTGCTCGTCAGTCTGGGCGGAGGCGTTGATGACGCGAGGATTGAGCAGCACGATCGCCTCAGCGTCGGGGGTGGACCGTCGAGCTCGACGACGCCGGGCTGGTGGTGCTCGGCCAGGTCAGGGACCTCACGGCCGGCTGGTGGCGTCGCTCGGTGGCGAGGTGGTTGCGCGCGCGTCGCTGGAGTTGCCGCGCGTGGTCTTCGCCGAGGTGGAGGAGCTCGGAGATCTGGC
>NZ_JBSGCE010000152.1:0-8524 GCF_053601695.1 Nonomuraea sp. NPDC004702 | reverse complement strand
CGCGCCCATGGACCTCGGCCTCGCCGTCCCGCAGTACGGCAGGTTCGCCGCGCTGGGCAGCGTGACGCGGGTGGCCCGCGAGGCCGAGGCGATGGGGTTCGCCGGCCTGTGGGCGGGCGACCGGCTGCTGACGCCGCTGCGGCCCAAGGACCGCTATCCCGGGGGCGACGGCAGCGTGCCCGAGGCTCATCGGGTGTTCCTCGACCCGTTCGCGGTGCTGGCGGTGGCCGCGTCCGTGACCTCGTCGGTCCGGCTGGGAACCAGCGCGCTCAACGCCTGCTGGTACCCCCCGCCGGTGCTGGCCCGCTCGCTCACCACGATCGACCACCTGAGCGGCGGCCGGCTGGCGGCGGGCCTCGGCCTCGGCTGGTCCTCCGACGAGTACGCCGCCGTCGGCGTGCCCTGGAAGGGCCGGGCGGAACGTTACGAGGCCACCCTCGACGCCCTGGAAGCGATCTGGGGCGCGGACCCCGTGACGTTCGAGCACGAGCTGTGGACGATCGCGCCCAGTCACATCGACCCCAAGCCGGCCCGCCGCCCGCCGCTGCTGCTGGCCGGGTTCGCCCCGGAGGCGTTGCGCCGGATCGGGCGCAGGGGCGACGGCTGGCTGACGGCCGCGCTGCCCGTGCCCGTGCTCCTGTCGATGTGGGAGACGGTCAGGGAAAGCGCCGAGCAGGCCGGACGCGACCCCGATGCCCTGCGCATGATCCTGCGCTCCAACCCGGTGATCACCGCCGACGGCGCCCCGCCGCGGAGCGGCACGGTGGCCGAGATCGCGGCGTACCTGGCGCAGGCGGCGGAGGCCGGGGTCCACGAGGTCATCCTGGACCTCCAGCACACCGCCGCCGACGACGACCACCTGCTGGAGCTGGCCGCCGACTTCCGTGAGCGTCTCGGCGCGCTTTGAGCGCGGGTTACTTGAGCGCGGAGAGCGCGCCCTCGTAGTCGGGCTCCTGGGTGATCTCGGGCACCAGCTCGGAGTAGACCACGTTGTCGTCGGCGTCGATCACGACGACCGCGCGCGCGGCCAGGCCGGCCAGCGGGCCCGACTCCTGGGCCACGCCGTAGTCGGCGAGGAACTCGCGCCCGCGCATGAGCGACAGCATGGTCACCTTGTCCAGGCCCTCGGCGCCGCAGAACCGGTTCTGGGCGAAGGGCAGGTCGGCCGAGACGCAGAGCACGACCGCGTCGGGGTGCTCGGACGCGACCTGGTTGAAGCGGCGCACGGAGGCCGCGCAGACGCCGGTGTCGACGCTCGGGAAGATGTTGAGCACCTTGGTCTTGCCGGCGAAGTCGGCCAGCGTGCGGTCGGACAGGTCGGTGCCGACCAGCTTGAAGGCGGGCGCGGCGTCGCCGGGCTTCGGGAAGGCGCCGCCCACGGTGATCGGGTTGCCCTTGAAAGTGACGTCGGACATGAAAGCCTCCTGATAGCGATGTTCCCCGACCAGCGATCCTAGCGGCGCGATCTCCACTACGCCGTAGCGGCTCGGGCCCGGCACAGCGGCGGCCCGGAAGCGGCGGCCGCCGCCCACCGGGCCATCGTCCGTCGCCGTGCCTAGACGTTGCGGCGGTACTGGCCGCCCGCCTCGAACAGGGCCTCGGTGATCTGGCCGAGCGAGCAGACCCGGGCCGCGTCCATCAGCACCGCGAACGCGTTGCCGTCGGACATCGCGACCTCGCGCAGCCGGGACAGCTCCGCGGGCGCCTGCGACCGGTTGCGCTCGTGGAAGGCGTGCAGGCGGTCGAGCTGCGACTGCTTCTCCTCCTCGGTGCCCCTGGCCAGCTCCAGCTTGTGCGGGTCGGACTGCTCGGCGCCGGGGTTGCGGAAGGTGTTGACGCCGATGATCGGCAGGGATCCGTCGTGCTTGCGCATCTCGTACAGCATCGACTCGTCCTGGATCTTGCCGCGCTGGTAGCCGGTCTCCATCGCGCCGAGCACGCCGCCCCGGTCCGACAGCCGCTCGAACTCGGCCAGCACGGCCTCCTCGACCAGGTCGGTCAGCTCGTCGATGATGAACGAGCCCTGCAGCGGGTTCTCGTTCCTGGCCAGGCCCCACTCGCGGTTGATGATGAGCTGGATCGCCATCGCCCGGCGCACCGAGTCGGCCGACGGGGTGGTGACGGCCTCGTCGAAGGCGTTGGTGTGCAGGCTGTTGCAGTTGTCGTAGATGGCGATCAGGGCCTGCAGAGTGGTGCGGATGTCGTTGAAGGACATCTCCTGGGCGTGCAGCGACCGGCCCGAGGTCTGGATGTGGTACTTGAGCTTCTGGGAGCGCTCGGCCGCGCCGTAACGCTCGCGCATGGCCACCGCCCAGATCCGGCGCGCCACCCGGCCGAGCACGCTGTACTCGGGGTCCATGCCGTTGGAGAAGAAGAACGACAGGTTCGGCGCGAAGTCGTCGATCCGCATCCCCCTGGCCAGGTACGCCTCCACGTACGTGAACCCGTTGGCCAGCGTGAACGCGAGCTGGCTGATCGGGTTGGCCCCCGCCTCGGCGATGTGGTAGCCGGAGATGGAGACCGAGTAGAAGTTCCTGACCCCGTTCTGGATGAACCATTCCTGGATGTCGGCCATCATCCGCAACGAGAACTCGGTGGAGAAGATGCAGGTGTTCTGCCCCTGGTCCTCCTTCAGGATGTCGGCCTGGACCGTGCCCCTGACCGTGGCCAGCGTACGGGCGCGCAGGTCGCGGGCCTCCTGCTCGTCGGGCTCGCGGCCCTGCTCGGCGCGGAAGCGGTCGAGGGCCTGGTCGAGCGCGGCGTTGAGGAAGAAGGCCAGGATCGTGGGCGCCGGGCCGTTGATCGTCATGGACACCGACGTGTTGGGCGCGGCCAGGTCGAACCCGTCGTAGAGCACCTTCATGTCGTCGAGCGTGGCGATGGACACGCCCGAGGTGCCGACCTTGCCGTAGATGTCGGGACGCAGGTCGGGGTCGTGGCCGTACAGGGTGACCGAGTCGAAGGCGGTGGACAGCCGGGTGGCGGGCTGGCCCTCCGACAGCAGCTTGAAGCGCCGGTTGGTGCGGAACGGGTCGCCCTCGCCGGCGAACATCCTGGTCGGGTCCTCGTCGTCGCGCTTGAACGGGAAGACCCCGGCGGTGAACGGGAACGACCCGGGCAGGTTCTCCGAGCGCAGGAAGCGCAGCAGGTCGCCGTGGTCGCTGAAGCGCGGCAGGGCCACCCGCGGGATGCGGTTGCCGGACAACGTCTCGCGCCAGAGCGGGGTGTGGATCTCCCGGTCGCGGATCTTCACGACCAGCTCGTCGCTGCGGTACGCCTCCTTGATCGCGGGCCAGCCGTCGAGCAGGCGGCGGCTCTCCTCGCTCAGCTCGCTCTCGGCCTGCTCGGCGAGCCCGGCCAGCCGGGCGTCCTCGCCGTCCAGGAGCTCCCGCACGGCGGCGAGCTGCTGACGGCGGCGCGCGACCTCCGCCTGGGCCAGCGTCTCGGCGTGGTAGGTCCGGACGGAGTCGGCGATGTCGGACAGGTAGCGGGCGCGGGCGGGCGGGACGATGGCCGCGGCCGCCTTGGAGGTGCGCTCGGTCACCACAGGCAGCAGCCCCGGCCCGACGTCCTCCAGCAGCAGGCCCTTGAGGTGCTGGTAGAGGGCGGTGACGCCGGCGTCGTTGTAGCGGGCGGCGATCGTGCCGAAGACCGGCATGTCCTCGGGCGACTGACCGAACGCCTCCCGGTTGCGCACGAGCTGGCGGCGCACGTCGCGCAGGGCGTCCTCGGCGCCGCGGCGCTCGTACTTGTTGATGACGACGGCCTCGGCGAAGTCGAGCATGTCGATCTTCTCCAGCTGGGAGGCGGCGCCGAACTCGGGGGTCATGACGTAGATGGGCACGTCGACGTGCGGGACGATGCCGGCGTCGCCCTGGCCGATGCCGGGGGTCTCCACGATCACCAGGTCGTAGCCGGCCGCGCGGCACGCGGTGACCACGTCGTCGAGGCAGGCCGGGACCTCGTTGGCGGCCCCGCGGGTGGCCAGCGAGCGGAAGTAGGTCTGGGGGCCCAGGCTGTTCATTCGGATGCGGTCGCCGAGCAGCGCGCCGCCGCCGCGCCGGCGGGTGGGGTCGATGGCGAGGATGGCGATGCGCAGTTTGTCGTCGTTGTCCACCCGGAACCGGCGGACCAGCTCGTCGGTGAGCGAGGACTTGCCCGAACCGCCCGTGCCGGTGATGCCGAGCACCCGTGCCGGACGCTCCTGGACGGCGACCGCCGCCTTCAGCCCCTCGGCCAGCTCGGCGGAGGCGCGGCCGGACTCCATGAAGGTGATCGCGCGGGCCAGCGCCGCCTGGTCGCCCGAGAGCACGGCCTCGACCGACGGCGGGTCGCCGAGCTCGTGGTCGCACTCCTCGATCAGCTTGTTGATCATGCCGGGCAGGCCGTACCGCTGGCCGTCCTCGGGCGAGAAGATGCGCGTGACGCCCCGCTCGTGCAGCAGCTCGATCTCCTCGGGGACGATCACGCCGCCACCGCCGCCGTACACCTTGACGTGACCCGCGCCGCGCTCGCGCAGCAGCTCGACCAGGTAGGTGAAGAACTCGACGTGGCCGCCCTGGTAGGAGCTGATGGCCACGCCCTGGACGTCCTCCTGGACGGCGGCCGTGACGATCTCGTCCACGGACCGGTTGTGGCCGAGATGGATCACCTCGGCCCCCTGCGTCTGGAGGATGCGCCGCATGATGTTGATCGCCGCGTCATGGCCGTCGAACAGCGCCGCGGCGGTCACGAAACGAACAGGGTACGCCGGAACGTGCACGCCTGATCACTCCTTTGTGAGGGGACCCTCCTGCGAAAGATACTAGGACGTCCAACTATTTCGATAGTAGGACGTCCTCGTAGCTCCTTCCGGTCTGGGTAAGGACTGCCCCAGGGGGTGACGCCGATGCGCGCGTTGACGTTCGAGCCGGGCCGGCAGGGGACGCTAGAGGTGGAAGAGGTGCCCGAGCCGGAGCCGGGGCCAGGGGAGCTGCTCGTGCAGGGGCTGGCGCTGGGGGTCTGCGGTACCGACAGGGAGCTGGCGGCGGCCGAGTACGGCTGGGCGCCGCCCGGCAGGAGCCGCATGGTCATCGGCCACGAGTCGCTCGGCCGGGTGCTCCAGGTGCCCGACGGGTCCGCCTTCTCCCCCGGCGACCTGGTCGTGGGCGTGGTGCGCCGGCCCGATCCCGAGCCGTGCGGGGCCTGCGCGCGGGGCGAGTTCGACATGTGCCGCAACGGCCGCTACACCGAGCGCGGCATCAAGGAGATCGACGGCTACGCCAGCGAGCAGTGGGCGGTCGAGGCCGGGTACGCCGTGCGCCTGGACCCGTCGCTGGAGAGCGTGGGCATGCTCGTCGAGCCGACGTCCGTGGTGGCCAAGGCGTGGGAGCACATCGAGCGCATCGGCTCGCGCGCCTGGTTCGAGCCGCGCACGGTGCTGGTGACCGGCGCGGGGCCGATCGGGCTGCTGGCGGCGCTGCTGGGCCGGCAGCGCGGGCTGGAGGTGCACGTCCTGGACCGGGAGGCGGGCGGGGCCAAGCCCGCGCTGGTGGCCGACCTGGGGGCGACGTACCACGTGGGCTCCGGCCTGGACGCCTTCACCGACGACAAACCGGACATCATCATCGAGGGCACGGGCGTGGGGCAGCTCGTCATGGAGGCGCTGACCTGCACGTCCGCGGCCGGGATCGTCTGCCTGGCCGGGCTCGGCGCGGGCGGGCGCACCCACCGGCTGGACGTCAGCGAGATCAACCGGGACATCGTCCTGGAGAACGACGCGATCTTCGGCACGGTCAACGCCAACCTCCGCCACTTCCGGGACGCCGCGACCGCCCTGGCCCAGGCGGACCGGAGCTGGCTCGAACGCCTGGTCACCCGCCGCGTGCCGCTCAGCCAGGCGAAGGACGCCTTCAGCCACGAGCCGGGCGACGTCAAGGTGGTCCTCGACCTGACCTCCTGATCCTCGCGGCCTCAGCTCTTCGGGGTGTAGGGCCTGCGGCGGTTGGCGGGAACGTGGCCCGCGCCCGTCCGGCCGTCGCGCGGGGCGGGCACCTCGGGCGCCGCCGCCCGGACGGCGCGTTGCCGGAGCGCGGCGGAGGACGACGGCCCGGCCTGCGTGGAAGAGGCGGCGGGCGCGGCGGGGGCGCTGCCCACGCGGACCCCGGCGGCCTCGCGCGGCGGCGGCGCGGGGGTCAGCACGGTCACGCGCGGCGCCCATTCCTCGGCGTCCCTCGTCCGGCCGTCACCGCGGCCCTCTGGCGCGTTCCAGAACCGCAGCCAGCCGAAGCGGCGGTGGACGCCACGACGGCGGCCGGTCACCCGTAAGGAGAGCACGACGGTCACCAGCACCATCGCGACCAGCAACGCGGGCGGCGTGCCCAGGACGTCGAGCGGCGAGGACCGGCCCGCGTCCGTGCGCGGCGCGGGCACGAACGGCCGCTCGGTCGACCGGATCTCGGTCGCCTGGTCGGCCGCGGCCTTGACCACCCGGGGAAGGCCGTAGCCGACGACCTTGTCGGTGTCCCTGACCTTGCGCTTGAGCCAGACGCGGTCGACGTTGGCCTCGATGGTGTGGATCTTCCTGCCCTCGACCCGTTCCACGATCCCGACGTGGTCGACGCCCTTGTAGCTCTTTCCGCCGCCCCAGTCGAAGAAGACCAGCGCGCCGGGCTCGGGCCGCTGCGCCCAGGCCTTCTGCTTGATGAACCAGGCGGCGTGGGACGGCGTCCAGGCGAACTGCCCGACGTACGGGCCGAGGCCGGTCTTGTCGGCCGCCCAGGCGATGAACATGTCGCACCAGGGCGCGTTGCGGTATTGGGTGTCCTGGACGCGATCCGCGTACCACTGGCCGAATTTGGTGCTCTGGCCGCTCTTCTCCTTGTAACCGAGTTCCTGCCGTACCTGCTTCAGCAGCGCGTCCGCGATCGGGTCCAGGGTGACTCCTCCCCGAAAAACCGACAAATCACGATGGACTGTAGTAGCGCCATCGCGAAATTGCTCGAATCATTCAGAAAGTGTCTATTTATGGGCCCAAATTTCGGCATTGGGACGCATGTGACGGGTGGTGCGTCCCTCGTCAGGCTCCGGCGCCCACGCGGTAGACGCTCACCTCGCCCGCGCCCGGCGCCACCACGTCGGCCACGATCACGGTGACGTTGTCCGGCGAGCCGCCCTCGTTCGCCAGGTCGATGAGCCGCTGGACGGCCGCCGCCGGGTCTGCCACCGTGGTCAGCACCTCGTGCAGGACCTCGGGCCCGAGCACGGTGGTGAGCCCGTCGGAGCAGAGGAGGTAACGATCGTCAGGCTCGGCCTCGCGCAGCGCCATGTCCGGTTCGGCCCTGCCCTCGCTGCCCAGGACGCGCAGCACCATGGACCGCCGGGGGTGCACGGCGGCTTGATCCTCCGTTATCCGCCCTTCGTCCACCATCGACTGCACAAGTGTGTGATCCTTGGTCATCTGATAGAGCGCACCATCACGAAGCAGGTATCCGCGGGAGTCACCCAGATGAGCAAGGGCGAACCGGTAGCCGTCCCACAGCATGGCGGTCACCGTGGTCCCCATCCCCCGGCGGGCGGGGTCGATGTCGGCCAGTTCGACCAGCCTGCGGGCCGCCTCGTGCACGGCGCCCTCCAGGGCCGCCTCCAGGTCCGAGCCGGTCTCGGGAAGCGTGGCATCCAGCTCGCGCATGACGGCGATCGCCGCCGAGCTCGCCAGCTCGCCCGCCGCGTGCCCGCCCATGCCGTCGGCAACCACGAGCAACCGGCCACTCGCATAGCCGGAATCCTCGTTCTGCTCCCTGCGACGGCCCACGTCTGATCCGGCGGCATAGCGGATGTTGTGCTTCATACCCAGCAGTAAATCATTGGTTGAAAGACTTCACAAGCAGATGCGCTGAAGACTCTTGTGAACTACTGTGGCCTCATGAGCCACGACCCGACCGTGAACGCCGGGGACATCGCCCGGCTCGCCGGTGTCGGGCGTGCCGCGGTGAGCAACTGGCGCCGCCGCCACGACGACTTCCCCCAGCCGATCGGCGGAACCGCGAACCAGCCGCTGTTCTCGCTGCGGCAGATCGAGTCCTGGCTGCGCCGCTATGGGAAGTCCTACCAGGTCTCGCTGGCAGATCGGGTGTGGCAACGCCTGAAAGCCGCCGGCGATCTGCGGCTGGGCCACCTGGTCGCCCAGGCTGGAACGTTGCTGACCAGCGGGAAGAGCGAGCTGGAGCCCGAGCTGGCCGGGCTCGTGTCGGAGCTGGCCGAGCGCCACGGCGCGCTGACGGCCTACGAGTTCCTCTGCGAGCGATACCTGGAGGCCCACTCCCGCCAGCTCTCGGTCACCCGCCACGACGTGGCCGAACTGATGCTGCGGCTGGTCCGCGCCGAGGGCGCCACCGTCCTCGACCCGGCCTGCGGGGTCGGCACCCTGCTCCTGCCGCCGGCCGCCGCGCTATGGGCAAAAAATCGGACTTGAGGCGCATTGGAGCAGGTCGGGGGCGCGCGGTAACGTCCTTCGCATGACGCTTCCCCTGCACCGGCGTGCCGT
>NZ_JBSGCE010000151.1:0-8599 GCF_053601695.1 Nonomuraea sp. NPDC004702 | reverse complement strand
CACCCCCGCCCCGGCCGCGCCCCCCCCCCCCACCGGCGGGACCCTCAAACATCTCCGCGCCCATCGCGGTCCGAGCACCCGACTTGGCCGTTCTCGCCTCTCGGAAGGGAGCCGAGAATCGACAAGGCGCAGTTCAGGTGGAGCATTGAGTGGTAGGGCGCCGGGGCTCGAATCCCGGAATCTACGGATCAAAGATCCAGTTCGAGCCGTTCCAGACCGTTCGATGCGGGTCTGAGAGCGCGCTCGGTCCCTCCAGAACACCGTGAGCGGCCGCGCGCGACCAGACCGCGACCCAGCTTTACGACTCTTGTTCGTTTCCTGGCAGACCTCATCAGCGGAATCACCGCGGCTTGCTCTCCTGCGGATAGATCTGCACACGCCGACCGTCGGTGTTGTTGATGACGGCTCTGTCAGCGAGGGATCGCCGCAGGGTGAACTTCACTGGATGCGGGTAGCCGATCAGGTTGGTGAGCACGGGTTCCTCCCATGGCCATCGCTGGGGGCAGTCTTTCTCCACCAAGATCCCGATGACCACTTGTGAGGAGGATTCGTCCAGCTCGGTGCTCGTCACTCTCTCGCAGAGCCGCGGGGATCCCTCGGGGGCGCCAAAGATCAGATTGACCGTCAAAGTACGCTCGTCCGCTGACAGGTTCGCGCCTCCAATATCCTCCCAGGAGGAGGTCGCGCAGTCGGACAGTGTTAACGTGGCGCACACCAGAGTGATGAAGGCCTTGCCAGGGGGCATGGGAGAACCATAGTTGATCACCCTCGATCTACGGCTCAGAGATCAGCCACGCTACTCGCTGAGCCGAGGCAAGGAACGAGCCCTGAAGCGTCGATCAGCCCCCGACCACGTACGGCGACCGGCCATGTGATGTCGATCGAAGGGCCGCATCCGTGCGACAGCATGGCAGACTCCCGTCCTGCCCGGCACTGGACGAGCCCGTCCCCGAGCCCGCGATCGCGCCGAGCGCTGTTGAGGTGGACAGGCGAGCCAGTTCGATCGGCGCGGTCAGCTTGCCCGGCCGGGCCCTGCGCGTCGGCGCTCACCTGGCCGGCCACCGCGTCAGCGTGCGCCTGGACGGCGTCCCGGCCCACCTCATGGACGAGCAACGGCCGCTGCGGCGTGCCGCTCCCGCTCCCGCTCGCCGAGTGTGTCACCCCGCGCAAGGGCCGCCCCGCCGCGCCGCCACCCAGCGCTTAGATCGAGCCCGTCATGGTCCAGCGGGTGGTCCCCAGCCGGAGGGACCGAGTAGGCGCAGCCGTACCCGACCGACCCCCAGCCGGGGAGAACAGGTTAAGGACGGTGCGCGACTAGTGCGCTCTGTCCCGCACCTCACCACTGATCCCCTCGCCGGCATCGTCAACGCGTCGGAGATCTTGACCGGGTTCTACCGTCAGCACGACTGCGGAGAAGCCCTTGCCGCAGAGCTACCAAAATTGTCGGCAGTGCTCCGGGCTTCAGCCCGGGGGTGAAGCCGACCGTCCCGCGTAGCGGGGCAAGAGCAGCCGATTCGCCGCCAGGCAGGCCGGCGTCCATCCGCTCAGACAGGCCGGTTCTGCTGCTCGATGTACTCGCGCAGGACGCTGATCGGCGCGCCGCCCACCGAACCGGCGAAGTAGGATCCCGACCACAGCTTGTTCGCCCGGTAGTAGTGGGCGGCCAGTTCGGGGAACTCCTGTCGCGTCCGCCGCGAGGACACACCTTTGAGGCTGTTGACCAGTTTCGACAGGGCGATCTCGGGTGGGAAGTTGACCAGCGGGTGGACGTGGTTGTTCTCGCCGTTGAACTCGGCCAGGCCGGTCTCGAAGTCGGCGCGGACGGCCCACATGATCTCTTCCAGGAGGGTCAGGTGCCGCGTCGGTGAACACCCGATGCCGGAACTTCGTCACGAAGACCAAATGGGCGTGGCGTACGAAAACACAGTGTCGGCCTGTTCTGATATCGCTGTACTCGGCCATAACCCATCTGTATGGCGATCGGGTGCGGTTGCGGTACAACTACCGGATCGACCCGACCCCCACCCAGCGGATCGCGCTGGGCCGGGCGTTCGGGTGCGCCCGGACGGTGTTCAACGACGCACTGCGTATGCGCAACCACGCCCATGAGAACGGGTTCCCGTTCGTGAGCGACGCCGAGCAGTCGCGCCAGGTCATCACCGAGGCGAAGAAACGCCCCGATCGGGCGTGGCTGGGCACGGTGTCCGCCGTGGTGTCGCGGCGGGCGCTCGCCGACCGCGCGACGGCGTTCCGGAACTTCTTCGCATCGGTGTCAGGCAAGCGCGGGGGCCCGAAACTCGCCCCGCCCCGGTTCCGGTCCCGCAAGGACAACCGGCAGACGATCCGGTTCACCAGGAACGCCCGGTTCAAGGTGAGCCAGAACGGGAACTCGTCCTACCGAAGATCGGCGAGGTCGCGGTGCGCTGGTCACGGGGCCTGCCCGCCGACCCGTCCTCGGTCACGGTCATCAAGGACGCGGCGGGCCGGTACTTCGCCAGCTTCGTGGTCGAGGTCACCGCGCGACCGCTGCCCGCCGTCGAAGCCGAGACCGGGATCGACCTCGGGCTCGGGCACTTCGCCGTCCTACCGGACGGAACGAAGATCGACTCTCCCCGCTTCCCGCGCCGGGCGGAGAAACGGCTGAGGAAAGCCCAACGCGCCCTGTCTCGGAAAGGGAAGGGCGGCAAGAACCGCGACAAGGCCCGGCGCAAGATCGCCCGGGCGCACGCACGGGTCGCCGACGCCCGCCGCGAGTTCCACCACCAGCTCTCCACGCGGATCATCCGCGAGAACCAAGCGGTGTTCGTGGAGGACCTGGCGGTGAGCGGGCTGGCGCGCACGAGGCTGGCCAAGAGCGTGCACGATGCCGGGTGGTCGGCGTTCGTGAACATGCTGGAATACAAAGCGAAACTGTACGGCGGGACATTCGCCAAAGTCAGCCGATGGTTTCCATCCTCCAAGCTGTGTTCAGCATGTGGAGCCGTAACCAAGGCGATGCCTCCGCGGGTCCGCGAATGGACCTGCGTGTGTGGCGCGGTTCACGACCGCGACATCAATGCCGCGATCAACATCCTGGCCGCCGGACGGGCGGACAGGCTACACGCCTGTGGAGGGCCGGTCAGACCATCCTTCGAGATGGCACAGCCCCGCGAAGCGGGAAGCCACGGCAGTGCCGCCGCGTGAAGGGGCGGCACAGGCCAAAATCTTCGGGCTTCAGCCCGGCGAGCGCGTCAATTGAGCGATTCACCACCATCCGCAGCGCACTGACCAACCATCGCCGAGACTTCCTCAGCTGATCCCGATACAAGCCTACGCGCATGCCTGGTCTCACCTGGTGCTTGACGCATTGGCATCGGATGATGCTTGACATTCCCGCTTGTAGAAGCAGCGGCGGCGCGCCGCGTCGACGCCCTCTCGCGGCTGCCTTGGGCCGGTCCAGGACGGCAGCGGGACACTGGGCCAATCGCCGCGCGCCAACCCCGCTGCACCGACCGCATTCGCCGGCCGCGGTAACCACTGCTGCCACACAGATGCAGCCCTTACGGTCGTCACGGCATGGCCGCTACCGGCCGTGCTGGGTACGGCCGTGCCCAGCCCTACAACCCGCCGCACTCGCCATCTCGGCGCCATGCACCAGCTGATGATGCTCCCCAGTCGCGGCTGACGGTGCTCTGCCTGCCCGCCTACGCCTCCGAAGGAACCCCGGTAGAGGCCGTTGGGGCGTCCTACATGAACAAGTGCCTGGCCAACGTCACCGTGCGCACGTCGATCGGCTGATTGATCTGGGGAAGACACAGCTTCTCGCCAGGACCGGCCTGGACTTTCGACCCCGTCACCCCAAGCCCTTAGCCTCTGTGACTACGGGGGGCCGAACATCTGTCGGAATCGCTCCAAGACACGGTCCGCCTCTGCCCTGCTGATCTTAATCAGGTCCTGGCTCGACTCACCTCGGCGCCAGTCATCGATGGCGTCGGTTTGGTGCCATCGAAGGTCTCTATGGAGAGCCTCGTCAATGATTCCACCGCTTGGCAGGCGACGTCGTCGCGCCAAACCGCTAAGCGCTTCCGGCCCGTCCTCAGCGAACACCATCGCGTAGTATGTCACCTTTTCGAACATCCGGTTGAACCCTTCATCTTCGCTAGCCTCCCTCGCAATAACCAGTTCCCAAGTGGTACGTACGGCCAGGGCTTCTAGGTTCGAGTCGTCTCCACTTGGCCATAACTCCCACGATGGCGGCCACCCATCGTTACCATTCAAGCGTCCAGTCCCCTCTTCTAGGTCAGGTCGTTATGCCAAAGAAGTCTGAGATAGAGTCCACTCGCCGAGAGATCGAGCGTCTCTTCCAGCGATGCCAATCGAACTTTAGTGAGCTTGTCCGCATCGCTGAGAGCGGCGTGCTCCCGGGGGCGGAGGGCGACCAACTCTGCGCTGACATGCGCCAGCGGGAGCACGAGATCGAGAAATACTTCCGTGCGGCTCTGAGCGCCGTCGACGGCCTCACCGCATCAGACGCGACTGCATGAATCCTCGGGTGGGCATCACCCTGAACTTATGATGAGGGTCATGGCCCCGCACAAGAGCGCTGACCCTGAGTCCCGGGAATCGAGCCAGGTCCAAGACGCGCTCGGCTGTCTCGGTGTCGGGTTCTGGGCTCGCCCGTGTTGCGCAGGGTCGCCAACGAAATGAGCGCGAAGCCGCCGGACTTTCAAGGCTTCTAGGATCTGATCCGCGACCCCGACGTGAACTCGACCGCGATAGCGCCATCTGTGTAGATGGCGCTGACTGGCGGTCCAGCGCCTCAAAGGCTCAGTGTTGAACGCTCTAATTCACTATCTGAAGGTGGGCGAGAACTTCATTTACCGACCTCGAGTCCAGGCTGCTGGCGTGCCCGACGTGCGAGCGGCGGTGAGGACCTAGGATCGACAAGTTGCTCAGCGGGGCGCTTGTCGAGGCGGTGACGAAGCTCGCGGGGCATGACATGCCCCGCAAGCAGTCGAGTGTGCACGAGTCCGCGCTCATCGTGTACGTATGCCATGGTTGGGCCGAGGAGAAGGTGCGGCAGAACCAGCTGAACACCCGGGTCTGGGCGTTTTCGTCCACGCCAACTACATCAGAGAGCCTTTTCATCCTCCCTGCCCGGCTCTCCTGAGCAGGACTGACGGCGCATCTACCGACCCGGCTCGGCTGCCGGAGGCCTGGGCCTTGCTGCGGGTCACAGGGTCCATCTTCGCCAGCCGCCGCTCCTGACCTGAGGAAATAGGATAGGAAAGGCTCAGGGAGTCTAACGAGGTGCCAGCGTTGCCATGGAAGTGAAACACGGTGAGGCGATCGGTCAGCATGTTCGTGCGGGAGGGCCAGCTCCGTGGTTCCTGAGACGTGACAGAGGAGCTCAGCTCAGTGGATCGCAACGAAATGCGGCGATCCCCTCCGCCCTTTTCATGCAGGGCTCCTCCTCAATCGGGCGTGTCACTCTCTCTACGGATGGCGCCGTCCTTCCCCTGTGGAACTGAGAAGGAGGGGTCGGAGCTGCCGGGCGAACTCGACGGCGTCCGCTTGATGATCTCGCCCCGGTGCTCCCTTGACGATTTGGATGGCGAGCACTTTGGTTCCGTCCAGCGTCCAAGCAAAGGCCTTGGCTCCAACGATGTTCCCGCCTGTGTCTACTATTACGGCACTGTACCCTGGGCCGGCATCGCTGGGCAGGGCGACTCCCCTGTCTCTCGCTCTCCCGTTTTCTAGGCTTTGCATGGTTGAAGGAAAGGGGTCATGTAGTTCAACAGTCATCGACGCTTCATCTCTTATGCTCGGTGACTTACTTACGACGCAATGTGAGAAATTATTCGCTGACGTCGAGCCGCTCGCGTAGAAAATGTCAAATCCAATGGCCAGACCAATAGCTTGGCTGGAAAGCAGACCACATTCCACAGGCGATGCTGTCACGCTACCGAGTGGTCGGCGGTCTTTGGGAACCGCTGATGAACACGCTGCTGTTGGGATGAGGATGGCAGCCAATATGGCTGTGGCAGGCAAAATTCCCATTCATCTGCTCCGCATATGAGAGACTTCCAACTAAGCCCTTAATACTTTCATAAAACCAGTGCTCTTAGGCGTCAAGCCATGGCTGGGTAACTCTTCGTAGCGCACGATCTCCTTGAAGATCATCAGTGAGCTTTTCATCCTCCTTGCCCGGCTCTTCTGAGCAGGACTGATGGCGCATCTACCCGTCCGGCTCAGCTGCCGAAGGTCCGGGCCTCGTCGCAGGCAACAGGGTCCATCTTCACCAGCCACCGCTCCTGGCCTGTGGCAATGGGATGAAGAAGGCTCAGTGAGGTGATCTCAGCGAAATAATTCGGGCGATGAGGGGTGTTCGGGACGCTGGCGGTGGCGTTTCGGGCCTTTCGGGAGAAGTCGTCGAAGGCCGGAGGCAGACCTGGAGCCTCAGGTAGATGAGTTCTCACCACAAGAAAGCGCAACCGCCGAAAGACTCCACGTGATCGCTCATCGTGCCATGCTCGACGTCTCCCACGCGCTGGTTCGCCACGTCGCCCGGTCACCGCGGGACGAACGACGGCGGGTGGGCACCCCCAAGAGCAGCCGCGCTCTAACCCCGTTCCGGCAAGCGATACTGGCCCAGCGCTGGTTCCCAGGCGAGCACGACATCCCCAAACTCGGCCGCGATCACCGTGTCTCCCGCGTGACCACCTACCGCTACATCGCCGAAGGCATCGCGGTTCTCGCGGCGCAAGCCCCTGATCCGCACGACGCGCTGAACCGCGCCCACGCCGACGGGCTGGCCTATGTGACCCTGGAAGGCGCCCTGACCCCCATCGACCGCCGCGCCGAGCGGACCCAGCGTCAAGAGAGAGTCCATCGACGCCCGCTGCTCCGGCAAGGCCCACCAGCACGCCGGCAACCTTCAAGCCCTGTCGGCGCCCAGCGGTCTTCCTCTGTGGATCGCCGAGGTCGAGCCCAGCTCGGCGCGCGATCTGACCGCCGCCCGCACCCATGCGCTGAGCGCGCCGCACGCCGCTGCCGGCCCGCCCACCCTTGCCGACAGCGGTCGGCTGTCACAGAGGGCGACGGGCCACACACTGGCCCCGGCCGAAAGGAGATCCCTCATGCTCGACCAGACCACCACCCAGCCCGCCCAGGCGCAGGCCTACACCGCGCCGGCCCCGCTCGACCTCGGCACGATCCGCGAGGTCACCCTCGGCTCCAGCGAGCACGACACCGCCGATAGGAAGAAGTACTACAACTGACCCGCACGGGCCTGCTGCCCGCCGCCCCCGTGCGGGCAGCAGGCCCGGCACAAGCCATGGAGCAACCCGGTGATGCGCTGGTACGCCGGATGGTGCCCCGGCCCGCACAGCAGCCCGGACACCGCCGCCGCTCCGCCCCGCCCGCCCGCCCGCCCGGCAGGCAGGCAGGCAGCCGCACCCTGTCCGACCGGCCGCCGCTGTGGGGGTGCGGTGAGTGGGATGGGCAGCTACGCACCCAGGCCGTCGCCCCCGGCAGGTCACCATCGTGGGCGCCTGCCTGACCGACGACGAGCTCACCGGCGCGCCGCAGCGGGCCGCCCGCACCGGCACCTGGGACCAGCTCGCCGCCCTGCCGGACAGCTTCGCCACCATCCGTACCGGCCCCGACGGGGTCCTGGTCGTCCCGGACCTGGCCGGCGCGTGGCCGCTATTCCACACCCTGTGGGCGGGCGGCGTCGCCTACTACTCCTCGCCGCTGCCGCTGGCCGACCTCACCGGCGCCGGCCCTGACCCGAGCTGGCTGGCCGTGCGCCTGATCGCCGCCAGCCTCCCGCACCCCGGCGGCCGGTCGGCGTTCACCGGCATCAACCGGTCCCTGCTCGGCCACATGGTGCTGCTCGGCGGCCCGGAACCACGCCCACAGCCCCTGCACCTCCCTGTAGGCGAGCTGCCGTTCACCGAGGGCGCCGAGCAGCTCCGGCACGCGCTGCTGACCGCGGTCCGCCGCCGCGCCGACCGCGCCCCCCGCCTGTCCAGCGACCTGTCAGGCGGGCTGGACTCCTCCAGCCTCGCTCTCCTGGCCGCCCACTGCCGCGCCCAGCGCCTGCCCGTGATCACCTACATCGACCCCGTCGGCGGCGGCGAGGACGACCTCTCCTACGCCCTGCTGTGCGCGCGAGCCGAACCCCGTCTGGAGCACATCATCATCTGCCCCGGCCCCGAGGCGCTGCCGCTCGCACGGCTGGACCAGGCGCCCCTGCTGGATGAGCCCGCCCAGGACGCGCTGCTGTGGGCCCGTGACGAGGCCCTGCGCGCCCCGCCGTGGGAGGGCTGCACATGACCGGCGACGATGGCGACTGCGTCCTGGCTGGGCCCCTGGCCGACCTGGCCGACCTGGCCGACCTCGCCCGCCCCCTGACCGCCGGCCGGTTCCTGTGCGAGACAGCGGCCTTGGCGCGGCTGCGGAACCGCCCCGCCCACACCGTCATGAGGGCCGCGCTGCGTATGGCACGCGCCAGGTACCCGCAGGCTCTGGCCGACGTCGCCGCCCAGCTGCGCGCCGGGAGCGCCCCGCCGCGGCGGGGAGTGGAGGCCGCGCTGCGCTGGTGCGCGCTCAGCCC
>NZ_JBSGCE010000150.1:0-9001 GCF_053601695.1 Nonomuraea sp. NPDC004702 | reverse complement strand
AACGAGGGAGTACCCATGGGTCCACTGCTCTACGAGACGAGGGTGGAGACGCTGGAGGCGCTCGCGGACACCATCGTGCCCGGCCCCAAGCGCGGCCGCGGCCATCGCCGACGCCGCCCGCGAGGCGATCTCGGCCGACCATCCGGCGGCCGCCGGGCTGTTGCCGCTGGCGGAGTTGCTGGCCGTCTCCCCCTACCGGCTCAGCCGGGCCTTCACCCGCGAGCTGGGCGTCTCGCTGACCCACTACCGCAATCGGGTGCGCGTGAGCCGGGCGCTCGACCGGCTGGAGAGCGGCGAGACCGGCCTGGCCGCGCTCGCCGCCGACCTCGGGTTCGCCGACCAGGCCCACCTGACCCGTACGATCCGCCGCCACGTCGGCCACACCCCGACGGTCCTGCGCCGCCTGCTGGCCTCCCCCGTCCCCCTCCGGCGGGTGGATTTCGGGTCGCCGGCCGCCGTAAGCTCCCCCAATGCATGATGCAGGTGAGGACCCCCGGCCCGCCCGGGGCGTCGTACGCGAGGTCCACTCGCTCAACGGTCCCGTCACTCTGGCCTACTCCCCCGACCTCGACGGCCTGGCCGATCCTGGGGAGATCGTGTGGGCGTGGGTGCCGTACGAGGAGGATCCGTCGCGGGGCAAGGACCGGCCGCTGCTCGTCGTGGGCCGTACCGGGCGCAGGCTGCTCGGCATGATGTTGTCGAGCAAGGGCGACGACGGCTCCGACTGGCTGGAGATCGGCGCGTGGGGCCGCGACGGGCGGGTGTCGTACCTGCGGCTCGACCGGGTCTTCGTGCTGGACGAGGGCGACATCCGCCGCGAGGGCGCGGTGCTCGACGGCGACCGGTTCGCCCGGGTGGCCTCCGTCCTCATGCAGACGCACGGGTGGGGCGTGGCCTGACCCGCGCACGGCCCGGTCCTCCGCGCACCGGTCCGCTCCCGCAGGGGTGGGCAGTCCTGTAGCCCCCGGGGATGGGCGTGAGGGAGTATCCGGATGGTAAGCGTACGATCCGGTCATCGTCCGAGATCGCCCGCGCCTGCGATCATGGGTGCATGCGTGTTGTGGTGATCGGCAGCGGGATCGTCGGGGCGAGCGCGGCCTACTACCTGAGCGGCCGCGGCGTGGCCGTGACCGTGGTGGACCGCGGCTCCCAGGGCCAGGCGACCCAGGCGGGCGCGGGCATCGTGTGTCCCTGGGTGGACCATCCGGAGGACGACTCCTGGTACCGGCTGACCAGCGAGGGCGCCCGCCACTACCCGAGGCTGGTCGAGGCCCTGGGCGAGGACATCGGCTACGCCAAGGTCGGGGCCCTGCTGGTGGCCGAGGACCCGGTCGATCTCGAACCGGTGCGGGCCCTGCTGCGCCGCCGCTACGCCGACGCGCCCGAGATGGGCGAGGTCACCGACGTGCTGACGCCGTCCGACCTGTTCCCGCCGTTGTCCGACGACCTCAGCGCGCTCCTCGTGCCGGGCGCCGCCCGGGTGGACGGCAGCGCCGTACGCGACGCGCTGCTGCGCGCCGCCGTCGCCCGGGGCGCCGAGGTGCTGCACGGCAGCGCCGTCCTCACCTCCGACGGACAGGTGCGCCTGCACGCCGCCGACGAGGACATCCCGGCGGGGAACGGCCCGCAGTGGGCTCAGCCGGGGCCGGGAGCCGGCGCGGTGAGCGGCCGGACCACCTCCTGGCGCCAGGCCGCTCCGCTCGCGCCGGACTACCCGCCGTCCGCCACCGGCGACCTGACCGAGAGCCCTCTTGAGGCGTCCGCCGAGGGACCGGTCGGCGCAGCGGGCGACGCCCCCTTCGGCGGCCCTCCGGACGGCTCCCCCGGAGGTCCCGCCCCGGCCTCCGAGCCCGTCCCGCCCGTGGTGGAACCGATCGTCCCCGTGCCGCCGGCCGAACCCGTCGCCACTTCCGCGGCCGGACGCGTGCCCGCCGGCGAGGGGGTCCCGCTGGAGGCGGACGTCGTGATCGTGGCGGCCGGGGCGTGGACGGGCGAGGTGTGCCGTCCGCTCGGGGTGGAGCTGCCGGTGTTCCCCCGGCGCGGGCAGATCCTGCACGCCACCCTCGACGGCGTGGACACCGCGTTCTGGCCCATCGTGCTGCCCAGGAGCGGGCCGTACCTGCTGGGGTTCCCCGGCTCGCGGGTGGTGATCGGCGCGACCGTGGAGGACGTCGGGTTCGCGCCCCGGGTCACGATGGGCGGCCTCGAAGAGGTGATCGCAGCGGGGTTGCGGGTGGCGCCCGGCCTGTTCGGGGCGACGGTGTCCGAGACGAGGGTCGGTCTGCGGCCGGTCAACGCCCCCGGCCCCGCGCTCATCGGGCGGCTCACGCCGCGGGTGGTCGTGGCGACGGGGCTGAGCGCGTACGGGCTGACGGCGGGCCCGTTCACCGGCGAACTCGTCGCCAAGCTGGCCCTCGACGAACAACCCCCCATCGACCTCACCCCCTACGCCCCTCGCACCGTCTGACCCACCCGCAGGCCCGGCGGAACCGCGCCCCGGCGCGGAGCCCCGCGCCGACCAGGCCGGCCCGTGGACGCCCGGCGAATGTCCCCGCGCTGAAGGAAAGGCGGCCATCGGGCGCCAGACACCGATGACGCCGCCCCCCGGACGGCAGGCTGAACCAGGACGTGAGCAGGGCGTGCCGCGTCCGGACGGCGGGGGTTGGTGGCAGGTCGGCGTAAAAGGCCATGCGGATCGATGCGGAGGGAGGCTGTCCGCGGGCCCGGACAGGAATTGCCCATTCCGCCGATCGTGGTCATCGGCCACGATCAGGCACCTGACAGTTGTGAAGCCACGCCCACATAGCCGTACGATCCCCCGATCAAGGACCGCGATGTCGATACACGAGAGTCTGGCAATCCTCCGCCGCGCCGCCGAATCCGGAACGGTCATCATCACGGCGTCGGAGCCCGCCTCCGCCGAAGCCGTCCGCAACCGCGAGACTGGACTGAAGCCCCATTTCGGAACCGTCGACTGGACGGCTCCGCCCAGCTACCGGGCTTTCCTCGCCGAGCACAACACCTTTGCCTGCAAGCGCCGGGACGTCTCGTCCAACGAGTACATCGAGTTCGTCGTCGTCGGTGACGACGCCATCGTCGAGCTGAACTCCGATCTCGTGCACATGCCCGAGGGTGTGGACCGCGGCGACGGCCGGTGGCTGTCCACCAACCACCTGGTCGGCTTCGCCCTCGCGGACGCGGACAACGAGGCGGTCTGGTGCTTCGACGTCACCCGGCCGGACGCGGACGGCGAATACCCGGTCTACCACCACCACTACGACGACCAGGAGGGGCGCGCACGCTACGTCGAGGACGGGAGCTGGGAGGAGCTGGCCGGCTCCACCCCGGACTTCCCCACGTTCGCCGCCTGGCTGGACGCGATGACCACCGCGTTCACCGCGCCGGAGCCACCGAGCTGGTTCGCGGAGCTGGGCTCTCCGGGCTTCCACCCGGGGCCGTAGGAGGCCGTACGGGCAGGGCGCGGTCATGGCCGGCGATTCGCGCCGCTCGCAGCAGCGGGCGATGCGGTGGCAGGCGTGGGCGCGTCCGACGTGCCGGGTAACGCCGGCCGCCTCTCCACCTCCGGGAGCCTTGGTGAAGGAGCCGTCCACGGCGATCTCGTCGAGGCACGGATCGTGGTGGCCGAGCAGCTGGTGTCGGCGATCGCCTCGTAGGAACAGCCGAGGCGCGGCGGTCGCGCGCCGGTCCGCGCGACCCCTTGGTCAGACCCCGGCATGATCCGGGCGGCACTGCGCGGATATGGTGGATTTCTCCCCACCGTGATCTCGTGGGGAGGCCGCGTTGCCGCTGTTCGCGCTGCTGATCGTCCTGCTGCTGGCCGCCGGATGCGCCTCCGCCCCGGAACGCACGGAAGCGCCCGAGCGCCCCGCAGAACGGGCCGTTCCCGCCGTCCCCCGTCCGCCGCGCCCCTCGATCCCCGCGCCGATCCCGCTGCCCGCCGCACACGTCAAGGTCCCGTACGCCGCCTCGGGCTCGTACGCCGTGGTGCCCGGCGGCGCGCCCGCCCGAGACGGGGAGGGCGAGGTGGTGCGGTACCTGGTGGAGGTCGAACGCGGCCTGCCGATCGACGGGACCGTGTTCGCGGCCGCCGTGCACCGCACCCTCAACGACCCGCGCGGATGGGCCCGATTCCAGCGCGTCGACCACGGCCCGGTACGGGTGCGGGTGGCGCTGTCCAGCCCGGGGCTGACCGTCCGCCAGTGCCTGCCGTTGCGCACCGGCGGCACGTTGTCGTGCTGGAACGGGACGCGCTCGGTCATCAACGCGCTCCGCTGGGCCGACGGCGTCCCGCAGTACGAGGGCGACCTGGCCGCTTACCGCGACTACCTCATCAGCCACGAGGTCGGCCACAGCCTGGGACACGGCCACCGCGCCTGCCCCGGCCCCGGTCTGCCGGCTCCGGTGATGGTCCAGCAGTCGAAGTCGCTGGGCCGCTGCCGTCCGAACCCGTGGCCCCACCCGGAACGCCGCCCGGACGAGCGCCGCGACGCCCTGGTTCGCAACCCCTGACGGATGGCCGGCCCCCGGAAGCCGCGAACCTCCTACTCGGAAGGGCCCGCGGAGGCGGGAGGAGGGCTCGCGGGGGCGGGCGCGGCAGGAGGGCTCGGGGCGGCGGGCGGAGTGGAGGGAAGTCCGGCGCCTGGGCCGACGCCGCGCAGCAAGGTGTCCACCAGCCGCCCCGCCAGCGCCTCCGGCTCGCCGTCGCGGCTCTGCGCCGCCTCGTGGATCAGCGCGTAGTACACCCGGCGGGCCCACTCCGGCTCCACGTCCTCCCGCAGCACCCCGGCCGCCCGCGCCTGCTGGAACAGCCGGTCGCACCTGGCCTCGACCTCGGAGTGCACGCGGGCCACCTCGGCCCCCGCCGACGGCCCGCGGCTCATCGCGAACCCCCAGTCGATCTTCACCCGCAGCACGTTCGCCGTCACCTGGTAGAGCGCGACCAGCGGCGGCGCCTGCTCGGGACGGGCGGCGTCCACGGCGGCGGCGAACTGCCGGGTGGCCCACTCGGCCATCGCCTCCACCAGCGACTCCCTGGAGGCGAAGCGCCGGTGGACGGTCGTGCGCGCCACTCCGGCCGCCTCGGCGATCTGCTCCATGCTGGCCGCCGGATTCCTGCTGAGCACCCGTTCGGCCGCCTCCAGGATCGTCCGGACGGTCCGCTCGGCGTCGGACCGCAGGGCCCGTGTCGTCCCACTCACACCTCAGAGGGTACAGGACGGTACCCGTTCGATTCGAAGTTGCGTCATCACTGTTGCAGGTTCTAGAGTGATCGCATCACCGCTGATGCAAGAAGGGCGATTCACATGGACATGCGACTCACCGGCAAGACCGCCGTCGTCACCGGGGCGAGCAGAGGGCTGGGGCTGGCGATCGTCAAGGCGCTGACGGCCGAGGGCATGCGGGTCGTGGCCGCGGCCCGCACGATCTCCCCCGAGCTGGAGCGCACCGGCGCGATCACCGTCACGGCCGACCTGTCCACCGCGGCGGGTCCGGCCGAGCTGGTCGAACGCGCGCTGGCCGAGCTTGACGAGATCGACCTCCTGGTCAACAACGTGGGCGGCGGCGACGGCGGCCAGGGGCAGCTCAACGGCTTCCTCGGCTTCGACGACGACGCCTGGCGCCAGTCGTACGACCTGAACTTCCTCAGCGCCGTGCGGGCCACCAGGGCCGCGATGCCCAGCCTGTTGCGGCGGGGCGGCACTGTGATCAACATCTCGTCCAACGGCGCCCGCGTGCCGCACATGGGGCCGGTCGTGTACACCACCGCCAAGGCCGCGCTGACGGCGTTCGGCAAGGCCCTGGCCGAGGAGTTCGGCCCGCGTGGCGTGCGGGTCGCCACCATCTCCCCCGGCGCCTCGCGCACCTCGATGTGGGAGGCCCCCGACGGGTACGGCGCCGCCCTGGCGGCCTCGCTCGGGATGGAGCACGAGCAGTTGCTCGCGGGGCTGCCGTCGGTCACCGGAATGACGACCGGTAGGTTCGTCGAACCGGAAGAAGTCGCCTCCTTGGTGACGTACCTGGCCTCGCCGCACGCCGGGAGCGTGAACGGCGCCGACTACGTCATCGACGGCGGAGCGATCAAGACGGTATGAACTATCGCGATATATCGTAGAACGGGAACACCGGGGAATCCCGCCCGGTTGGGCGGGATGGACATCATCTCCAGGGGAGTGTGGGCAATGGCAGGAATGCGGACCGCACGGCGGATCCTCGCGGGCGGCGCGCTCGCCGCCGCGGCCGGGTGGGCGTTGCGCGGGATACCGGCCGAGCTGGGCGTGCGGCCTTTGACGTCGGGGCCGGACCGGGTGAGCAGGATGCGGCGCTCGCCGCAGTTCAGGGGCGACACGTTCGTCAACCCCATGTCCGAGCCGACCGCCCTGATGACCACGCCCCCGGTGGGTCTGCTGGCCGAGCTGGCCAGGAACAAGGAGCAGCGGCATCCCGCCGGTCCCATCCCGCTGCGCCTGCCGCCGTCCGGCCCGCCGCCGGCCGACGGCCTGCGCGCGGTCTGGTACGGCCACGCCTCCACGCTGGTGGAGATCGAGGGCAGGCGGGTGCTGTTCGACCCGGTGTGGAGCAACCGGGTGTCGCCGTCCCAGCTCGTCGGCCCCAAGCGGCACCACCCGCTGCCGGTGGACATCGGCGACCTGCCGCAGGTCGACGCGATTGCGATCTCGCACGACCACTACGACCACCTCGACATGGCCACCGTGCGCTCGCTCACGCGCACCCAGAAGGCGCCGTTCCTGGTCCCGCTGGGCATCGGGGCGCACCTGGAGCGGTGGGGCGTGCCGCTGTACCGGATCATCGAGCTCGACTGGGACGAGGAGGCCGAGGTGGCGGGCCTGCGCTTCGTCGCCACCGCCGCCCGGCACTTCTCGGGGCGCGCCTTCACCAGGAACGACACCCTGTGGGGTTCGTGGGTGGTGGCCGGGCCGAGCAAGCGGGTGTTCTACGCCGGCGACTCGGGATACTTCCAGGGCTACCGGGGCATCGGGGCCGCGCACGGGCCGTTCGACCTGACGCTGATGCCGATCGGCGCCTACAGCCCGGCCTGGCCCGACATCCACATGAACCCGGAGGAGGCCGTCAACGCCCACCTCGACCTCGGCGGCAAGCTGCTGCTGCCGGTCCACTGGGCGACGTTCACGCTGGCGCTGCACCCGTGGGCCGAACCGGTGGACCGCCTGTGGCGGGAGGCGAAGGCGCGCGACGTCGAGATCGTGGTGCCCCGGCCTGGCGAGGGCATCGACGTCACCGCCGTCCCGTCCGTGGACGGCTGGTGGGAGACCCTGGGATAGCCGTCCCGCCCGTGGACAACTGGCAGGAGGCCCCTGGGATAGCCGTCCCATCCCTGGACGGGTGGTGGGAGACCTTGGGACAGCCGTCCCGTCCGGGGGACGCCGACTGTAGGAGGCCGTACGGCCCCCTACAGTCGTGGGGTGAGCAACATGGAACGTGACCCCCGCGAACTCCGCTGCGCCGCCGACGGCGGCGACCGGAGCGAGGTGCTGACCGGACGCGAGGTGCCGCTGGGCGGCCCGCGCGCGATGCGGGTGAGCAGGACGCTGCCCGGCGTGCACCGGCGGATGATCGGCGCCTGGTGCTTCGTCGACGCTTACGGCCCCGAGCCGGCGCTGATGCGCGTCCCGCCCCACCCCCACACCGGCCTGCAGACGGTGACGTGGCTGCTCGCGGGCGAGGTGCTCCACCGCGACAGCGTCGGCAGCCTGAGCGAGGTGCGTCCCGGCCGGCTCAATCTGATGACGGCCGGGCGCGGCATCTCCCACTCGGAGGAGTCGCCCGGCACGACGCTGCACGGCGTGCAGCTCTGGGTGGCCCTGCCTGAGGCCCACCGGCGTACGGCCCCCGCCTTCGAGCACCACGCCACCCTGCCCGTGTTGTCCGGCCCCGGCTTCGACGCCGCCGTGATCATGGGCACGCTCGGCGGCGTGACCTCGCCCGCGACCACCTACACCCCGCTGGTGGGTGCCGAGGTGACGGTCGACGGCACAGGCGAGGTGCCGCTCGACCCCGCCTTCGAGCACGGGCTGCTGCTGCTCGACGGCGAGGTCGAGCAGGCCGTGCCGGGGGCGCTGCGCTACCTGCCGCCGGGTCCCGGCACGTTGCGGCTGTCGGGCCGCGGGCGGGTGCTGCTGATCGGCGGCGAGCCGTTCGGCGAGGAGATCGTCATGTGGTGGAACTTCGTGGGGCGCTCCCACGAGGAGATCGCCGCCTTCCGGAAGGAGTGGGCGGAGGGCGAGGGCTTCGGCGCGGTCGAGGGCTTCGACGGCGAGCCGCTGCCCGCCCCGGCGCTGCCCTCCATCCGCCTGAAGCCGCGCGGACGGGTACGTCCCGAGACGCGCTAGGGCCTGTTTCAGAAGTCGGGTGAGGAGTCTTAGGCGAGGGCTGCGTGTGCTCGAGAAGCCTGAGCGGTCCAGATGGTGACGTCGGAAGCGATGCGGCTCGGGTCGGTCGCGGTATCAAGACGGTGATACCGACGAAGCGGGTCGCGGTATTCGACCTCGTAGGTGCCATCGTCAAGGCGGGCGACGGAGGCGAACCAGGTGGGGTCCTCTTCGTCTGGTTCGACGATGACGAAGGTGTTGTCGGGCAGGGCGAGGGTGATGATCATCTCGTACAGGGCGCCCTCGGACGGCTCCACGATGAGTTGGCCGCCCTCGGTTTCCGCCTTCAGCCGGATGTACTCGCGCCCCACTATCGGCCCCCTTCCAGGCGTACGGGTCACCGCTCCAACAGGTTGTGCAGGATCCAACCGCGGCCAAGAGCGTGGTCACAACCACTCGTTGACGCAGGCGATGTGCACGGTCGCTTCGTAGCGGACGGCCAGCTTGTCATACCGCGTGGCCACGGCGCGATTGCGCTTGAGCCGGTTGATCGCGCACTCGACGGCGTGGCGCTCGCGGTAGTCGATCTTGTCGAAGGCGGGAGGCCGGCCGCCGCGCGATCCACGTTTGCG
>NZ_JBSGCE010000149.1:0-9125 GCF_053601695.1 Nonomuraea sp. NPDC004702 | reverse complement strand
GCGGTGCACGCCGCCCAGGCCGCCGGTCGCGAAGATCCGCACACCGGCGCGGGCGGCCAGGAACGACGTGGCCGACACGGTGGCCGGCCGCCAGGGCGGCCGACGCCTGCTCCTCCTCGGTCGCCGCGTGCTCCGCCGCCCGGCGGGCCAGCTCCAGCGCCCTGTCGGTGTCCTGGTAGCAGAGCAGCAGGCAGGACGTGATCGCGGCGCGGACCCCGGCGGAGCCGTCCGGGAGCGGACGGTCGAGCAGCGCGTTCACCCAGGTGAACAGCTCGCCGCGGGCCCCGAGGATCTCCCATCCGGTGCCGATGCCGGTGAGCAGGCCCCAGGCCGCGGCGGTGTCGCCGGAGTCGAGGGCGCGTCCCATGGCCGTCCGCAGGTCGGTCCAGCGGTCGGCGAACCAGCGCAGGGCCGCCGGCTGGTTCTGGCCGCGCAACGCGGGGGCGAGCGACACGGCGTGCGTCAGATGGTGGCGGGCGTGTCGGTCGTGGATCTCCTCGTACTCGGGCCGTTCGGCCAGCCTGTTGCCGGCGAACTGGCGGACGCTGTCGAGCAGGCGGTACCGCGTCTCCCCGCCCTGGCGCCGGGCGGAGATCAACGAACGGTCCAGCAGGCGGGGGAAGAGCCGGGTGAGACCGGCGCCGGTGAGCGGCGGCGCGGCCAGCACCAGCGTCGCGGTGTCGTAGTCGAACTCGCCCGGGAACACCGAGCAGCGGTCCAGCAGGAGACGCTCGTCGCCGTCCAGCAGGTCGTAGCTCCACCGCAGGGCCTCCTCCAGGGTGCGGTGGCGGTTGGGCCGCGGCGCGTCGGTCAGCAGCGCGAACCGGTCGTCGAGCAGGCGCAGCAGCTCGCCGGGCGAGGCGAACCGGGTGCGCGCGGCGGCCAGTTCGATGGCCAGCGGCAAGCCGTCGAGGCGGCGGCAGATCGTCGCGACCACCGCCGCTTCGGCCGGCGTGACGGCGAGGCCGGGCACGACGGCGGCCGCGCGGTCGGTGAACAGCCGGACGGCGGCGCAGTCCAGGATCTCGCCGGGCTCGGCGCCCTCGCCGGGCACCGGCAGCGGCGGCACCTGGTAGACGACCTCGCCGCTCACCCGCAGCGGCCCGTGGCTGGTCGCCAGCACGCGCAGCCCGCCGGCCGCCGCCAGCAGCCCGGCCAGCAGGGCGGCGACGGCGTCGGCGACGTGCTCGCAGTTGTCGACCAGCAGCCAGCACGGGCGCGCCCGGACCGCGGCGACGATCTGCGGGCCGAGGTCCCTGCCGTCGCCGCCCGCCCCGAGCGCGTCGGCGAACGCCCGCTCGACCGGCCTGCCGGGCGCGGCCGAGGCCAGATCGACCAGGACCGCGGGAGCCGATCCGGCCGCCTCGTGGGCCAGGCGCAGGGCGAGGCGCGTCTTGCCGATGCCCGCGGGCCCCGTCAGGGTCACCATGCGGCCGCCGGCGACCAGCCCGGCCAGGTCGCGAAGCTCGCGCTCCCTGCCGACGAACGACGACAACGGCCTGGGCAGGGCGTGCGCCCGGCGCCGGAGCCGCGCCGCGCCCTCGACCAGGTCCCGCCTGGCCGGGTGGCCGAGCTTGCGCAGCAGGGACGACACATGGCTCTCCACGGTCCGCTCGGACAGCCTGAGCCGGTCGGCGATCTCCCGGTTCGCCAGCCGGTCACCGACCAGCCAGAAGACCTCCGCCTCCCGCCTGGTGACCCCGGCGGCCCGTAACGCCTCCGGCAGCGCGGCGTCCTTCATGACGCGAATCATCCCCCAGAAAAGCTCCGTACTGAGCACGGATGTGCCGGCTTCGAGCATGAGGTGTGATGGCGGAAGCCTCCTGAAAGGACCCGCGCATGGCAAGCTCCGTCACCGAAATGATCGCGCACGCTCGCGCACGGATACGCAACCTGTCGGTCGCAGAGGTGGCCGAGGCCCTGGAGTCGGGCACGGTGACCCTGATCGACCTGCGCGAACCGGGCGAGGTGGCCCGCGACGGCAGGGTTCCCGGCGCGGTCCTCGCGCCGCGCGGCATGCTGGAGTTCTGGGCCGATCCGGCCAGTCCCCACCATCGGCCCGAGTTCGATCCCGCCGCCACGACCATCCTGTACTGCGCGTCGGGCGGCCGTTCCGCGCTCGCCGCCCTGGCGCTGCGGGAACTCGGCTACGCCGACGTCGCCCACCTCGACGGAGGGCTCAACGCCTGGAAGGAGCACGGCCGCCCCGTGACCCTCCAGGCGGCGGAGGAACGCCGGTGAACGGGGACGCGCTCGGAGCGGCGTTCGCGCGGGCGCTGGCCGCCAAGGACCGCGACACGCTGCACGCCCTGCTCGGCGACCCGGTCGACTTCAAGGCGCTCACCCCCGGAGCCCACTGGGACGCCGACGACCCCGGCGAGGTCGTGGACCGGATCATCCTCGGCCAGTGGTTCGAACCCGGCGACGACATCGAACGTCTCCTGCACGTCGCCACCGGCCGCGTGGGCGACCGGGACCATCTCGCCTACCGCCTCCAGGTGCGTACCGGCTCCGCCCGTTACCTGGTCGAACAGCAGGTCTACTACAGCGTCGCCGGCGAGCGCATCGCCTGGCTGCGTATCCTGTGCTCCGGCTTCCGGCCCGTCCCGGACGGGGAGCCGTCGGAGGACTGATGTTGTTCATGGTGATCGAACGCTTCCGCGGCCAGGACGCCAAGGCCGTCTACCGGCGGTTCCGGGAGAAGGGCCGGATGACCGGCGAAGGTCTGGTGTTCGTCTCCAGCTGGGTGACGGCCGACCTGAGCCGCTGCTTCCAGCTCATGGAATGTGACGACATCGCACTCCTGCAACGCTGGGTCGCCGAGTGGTCGGACCTCGTCGAGTTCGAGATCGTGCCGGTGGCGCCCGGAGCCGCGACCGCCGCCGCCCTTGACAGCTGATCCGGACGTCGCCGGTCAGAGCATCGGACGTGGGTACCCGGCCGGGGGAGTGCCCAGCAGCCACGGCTGGTGCACGTGGGCGGCGGGCACGCCGGCGAGCTCGGGCACGTGGCGGCGCACGTAGTCGCCCGCCGGGTCGTACCGCTGGGCCTGGCGCAGCGGGTTGAAGGCGCGGTTGGGACGTGTGTCGTTGCCGGTGCCGGCGATCCACTGCCAGTTGCCCGAGTTGTTGGCCACGTCGCCGTCGAGGAGGCGCTCGAAGAAGTGCCGGGCGCCGGCCCGCCAGTCGATCCCGAGGACCTTGACCAGGTAGGAGGCGACGATGAGGCGGGCCCGGTTGTGCATCCAGCCCTCGGCCAGGAGCTGGCGCATGCCGGCGTCCACGATGGGCAGCCCGGTCATGCCCTCCCGCCAGGCCTGCAGCGCGTCCTCGTCGTCGCGCCAGCGGTGGCCGCGGGGGCGGTAGTCGTCCCGGTTGATCCGCGGGAAGGCGTGGGCGACCTGGTGGTGGAAGTCGCGCCAGCACAGCTGGCGGACGAACGGCTCGCTGCCCGCGGCCAGGCGGGCCAGTTCCAGCGGCGACAGGCAGCCGAACCGCAGGTACGGGCTCAGCCGGGAGGTGCGGTCGCCGGCCAGGTCGTCGTGGCCGTCGGCGTACCCCGGCAGGGCGCGGCGGATCCACCGGCGGGCGCGGTCGCGGGCGGCGGTCTCGCCGCCGGGCACGGGTTCCGGCCGGGCCGGGCCCGGCAGCCGCCCGGCGTCGAGGTCGCGGGGCGTGGGCACGTGGTCGGGGGCCGCGAGCAGGGGACGGCGCCGGTGTCGGCTCCAGGCACGCCAGTACGGCGTGAAGACCCGGTAGTGATCGCCGCCCCCGGACGGGGTGAGCGTGCCGGGCGGCACCACCGTGACCCCCGGGAAGAGCTCGTACGCGATGCGTTCGCGAGCCAGCCGGTCCTGCCTGCGCCTGGCCAGCAGGCTGACGTCGGCACTGGCGAAGACCGCCTCGGCTCCGGTTTCCTGGACGAGCCTCATGGTCTCGGTCACGACGTCGCCGTGCCGGACGACCAGGTCCCCGCCGCGCGCCCGCAAGGACGCCCGCAGGTCGGCCAGGCACTCCAGCAGGAAACCGCGGCGGCGGCCGGCGGGAACGGTCTCGTCCAGCACGAACAGGGGGAGCACGGCGCGGGCGCGCTCGCAGGCGGCCGTCAGGGCCGGGTGGTCGTGCACCCGCAGGTCCCTGTTGAGCAGGACGATCACCGTGTCCATCGACGGTCCTTCACGGCCCCCCGCGGCCTGCCGCGACCGTGCACCTCAGCCATGCCTCACAGATGCCCCGCCGGCCGCGCCCGCACGCGCGCGGCGGCAGTGCTGTGGACGTGACGATGACCGGCCCGCTCCGGCATGAGGCCCGAGGGACGGGGAAGGTGCGTGGTCATGGCATTGTGCCTGGTGACCGGGGCGACGGGGTACATCGGTGGGCGGCTGGCGCCTGAGCTGCTGGCCGCCGGTCACGACGTGCGGTGCATGGTGCGCTCGGCCGGGCGCCTGCGCGATCTGCCGTGGGCCGAACGGGTCGAGGCCGTCGAGGCCGACGCCACCGACGCCGAGCGCACGCGCCGGGCGCTGGACGGCGTGGACGTCGCGTACTACCTGATCCACGCGATGGGGACGAGCGGCCGGTTCGCCGAGCGGGACCGGCTGGCGGCGCGCACGTTCGCGGCCGCGGCGGCCGAGGCGGGCGTGCGCCGGATCGTCTATCTGGGCGGGTTGACGGCGGACGAGCGGCTCTCGCCGCACCTGTCGTCGCGGGCCGAGGTGGGGGAGATCTTCCTGCGCGGCGCGGTCCCGGCGGTGGTGCTGCGGGCCGCGGTGATCATCGGGTCGGGGTCGGCCTCGTTCGAGATGCTGCGTTACCTGACCGAGCGGTTGCCGGTGATGACGACGCCGCGCTGGGTGCGCAGCCGGACGCAGCCGATCGCGGTGCGGGACGTGCTGCGCTACCTGGTGGCGTGGGCGGATGCGCCGGGAACGGTCAACCGTGGGTTCGACATCGGCGGCCCTGATGTCCTCACATATGCCGACATGATGCACGGCTACGCCGCGGTGGCCGGGCTGCCGCCGAGGTTGATCATCCCGGTGCCGCTGCTCACCCCCCGGCTGTCGAGCCTGTGGGTGGGGCTGGTCACGCCCGTCCCCGCGAGCATCGCGCGCCCGCTGGTGGAGTCGCTGCGCAACGAGGCCGTGTGCGGCGAGCACGACATCGCCCGCCACGTACCCGATCCCGAGGGCGGGCTGGTCGGCTTCCGGCGGGCGGTGTCGCTGGCGCTGATGAAGATCAAGGAGGCCGACGTCGCCACGCGCTGGTCCTCGGCGTCCACGCCGGGCGCGCCGAGCGATCCGCTGCCCACCGATCCCGACTGGGCGGGCGGCAGTCTGTTCGTGGACGACCGCAGCCTGGCCGTGCAGGCCAGTCCGGAGGCGTTGTGGCAGGTGATCGAGGGCATCGGCGGCCGTAACGGCTGGTACTCGTTGCCTATGGCGTGGCAGTTGCGGGGCCTGGCGGACCGGCTGGTGGGCGGGGTGGGGCTGCGGCGCGGCCGGCGCGATCCGGCCCGGCTGCGGGTGGGCGACTCGATCGACTTCTGGCGGGTGGAGGAGGTGCTGCCCGGACGGCTGCTGCGGCTGCGCGCCGAGATGCGGCTGCCCGGACTGGCCTGGCTGGAGCTCGGCGTCACCCGCTCCGGCGGCCGGACGATCTACACGCAACGTGCCATCTTTCATCCGCACGGCCTGCTCGGCCATCTGTACTGGTGGGCGATCTCGCCCTTCCACGGCCTGATCTTCGGCCGGATGCCGGTCAACGTGGCCGCCGCGGCCCGCCGCAGGGATCGGTCCGCGGCTACGAGCTGACCAGCGCCAGATCGAGCACGTCGATGCCGACCGGGGTGCGCTCGGTCGCGATCCGGCTCAGCGACCACGGGCCGGGGAAGCGGTGCAGCAGTGCGTGCACCGCGATCGCGACCTCGTGCCGGGCCAGGTGCGCGCCGAGGCAGAAGTGCACACCGTGGCCGAAGGAGAGGTGCTCGTCGGACGTCCGGTCGAGCCGGAACTCCTGCGGCTCGGCGAACACCCGGGGATCCCGGTTGGCCGAGAGCACCATGGCGACCACCCGCCGGCCGGCCTCGACGGGGTGCCCGGCGATGTCGGCCGGGCCGGTGGTGAAGCGGTCGGTGCCGCCGAACGGGGGCAGGAACCGCAGCACCTCCTCGACGGCGGCGGGCACCAGCCAAGGGGCGGCACGCAGCCGGGCCGGCGCCTCCGGGTGGGCCGTCAGGCACAACACGGTGTTGACCAGCAGGGTCCTGGTCGTCTCGTGGCCGTTGACGAGCAGCAGCGTGCAGAAGTCGTGCAGTTCCTCGTCGGAGAGCCGGCTGCCGTCGGGTTCGGCGGCCAGCAGGGTGCCGATCACGTCGCCCCGAGGGCGGGCGCGGTGCTCGGCGAACACCTGGCCGAAGTACGCGGCCAGTTCGGCGTGCGCGGCGCGGAACGCGGCCCGGCGCGCCGGGTCCTCGCTGAACGCGCCGGCGAAGGAGGTGATCGCCTCGGTCCAGCGCACGAAGTCCGGTTGCCGGTCCGGTTCCACGCCGAGCAGCGCGGCGATGGTGCGCACGGGCAACGGGTGACCGAGCCGGCCGATCACGTCCAGCTCGCCGTCCACGCCGGCCAGTTGCGTCCGTACGGTGTCGGTGATCGAGGGCAGCAACGACTGGATCGCGCGGGGCGTGAAGGCCCGGCTGACCAGCCGGCGCAGCAGGTGGTGCCGGGGCGGGTCGATCGCCGACAGGCTGCCGAGCAGCGGGTTGTCCCGGTGCGGCGGGGGTTGCGCGCTGTGGCGCAGTTCGTCGGACGAGAACGTCCGGTGGTCGGTGAGCACCTGCTTCACCTCGGGGTAGCCGTGCACCAGCCAGCTCTGCAACGGTTCGGCGAAATGCACCCCGTCCCCGGCCAGACCGTCCTGTGCGGTCCGCCGGTACCAGTCGAGGATCTCCTTGACGGCGTCATCGGTCATGCGTCGAGTGTGTTGGCCCCCGGCCGGCCGAGGCTTGGAGAAAACGGCCACCGGGCAGCAGCGTGGTCGGCGGTGCGCCCACCGCGTGCCGGAACTCGGCCAGTAGGTGCGACTGGTCGTAGCAGCCGCTGCGCACGGCGATGGCCGCCCAGTCGGGGCGCTCGCCCCTGGCCAGCGCGGCGCGCGCGGCGGCGAGCGCGTGGTGCAGCCGCACCACCCGCGCGTAGGACTTGGGCCGCAGCCCGACCGCCGCCCCGAACCGCCGCCGCAGTTGCCGCTCGGACAGCCCGGCCCGGGCGGCATGCTGCTCCACGGGCGCCCCTGGCGCCGCGTGCATCGCCGTCAGCACGACGCGCACCCGCTCGTCGACCCGGCATCGGCCGGCGCGCGCCCGTACCAGGGCCAGCGCCCCGGCCAGCCGTTCGCCCACCGCCCCGTCCGGCCGCCCGACGTCGATGGGTGTCCCCGGCAAGCGCCCGACGTCGATGGGTGTCCCGGCCAGTGGCACCTCGTCGGCCGCCACCCCGAACAGCCCGGTCACCGTTCCCGGTCGCAGCCGCACGCCGACCAGGGGCCCGCCCCCGGGCAGCCGTCCCTGCCGGACGCGCGTCTCCGGACCGGCCAGCCGGCACTCTCCGTCGGGCATGACGAGCAGGTCGACGGCGGGGTACGGCAACCCTCGCGGCACGGTGTCGCCGGCCAGCACCCAGCTCCCGGCCACGAGGTGGGCCAGGTCGGCGGGCACGGGCAACGCGGTCACCCGTGCAGTCAACCCGGCGACCGCCCCGCCCGCCACCGATTAACCGGGCCGCGGATTGACCGGACCGCGGACGTCCGACGGGCGCCACAGCCGCGGGCCCCGGCGAGGCACGCCGGATCCGCACCCGATCAGTCGGACGAGCCCTGCGGGCCGGCGTCCAGCTTGACCTCGTTCAGCCGGCCCGTGGTGACGTCGTAGACGAACCCGCGGACGGAGTCCTTGTGCGGGATGAACGGGTCGGCCTGGATGCGCCTGGCCGACTGGCGCACGTCCGCCTCCAGGTCCTGGAACGCCTCGGCGGACCAGTCGGGCTTGACGCCGACCTCCTGGTAGATGTCGTGCTTGAAGCCGTCGTCGGTGAAGGTGAGCATGCCGCAGTCGGTGTGGTGGATGAGGATGATCTCGCGGGTGCCCAGAAGGCGCTGGCTGATGGCCAGGCTGCGGCGTTCGCCGGCGGTGACGACGCCGCCGGCGTTGCGGATCACGTGCGCGTCGCCCTCGCGCAGGCCGAGCAGGCCGTAGACGTTGAGCCGGGCGTCCATGCAGGCAAGCACGGCCACACCCCGGGCGGGCGGCAGCGGCAGGTCGCCGGAGTCGAAGGCGGCGGCGTAGCGTTCGGAGTTGGCGATCAGCTGGTCGGTGACGCTCATGGGGGACGTCCTCCTGTCACGTGCCGCGGCCCGCGGTCATAGTCCACATTCCCTACTGACTGTACATGTTATTGCCTCGCTGTGTAGCCCCCCTGCGTCGACGGCGAACACGGCGGTCGGCGACGGCGGAGGCGGACAGGAGGGTCGCGGTGGAGAGGGTGCCCCAGAGGGCGGCCGGTCCGTGGGCGGCGAGGGCGGTGATGACCGCCGGGGAGACGGCGAGGCCGAAGCCCGTGGAGAGCTGGAAGCGGGCGAGGGCGCGTCCCAGAAGAGGGGCCGGCGCGAGGGCGGTGACGAGCGCCGTCGCGCTGCCGGCGTAGACGATCTCGCCGATGGTGCAGACCACGGACACCATGGCGACGGCCGGGACACCCCAGCCGGGCCCCAGGGAGGTGGCCGCGAGGAAGCCGAGGTAGGACGCGGCGAGCAGCACGCCGGCGAACGCCAGCACGGTCCGCCGGGAGAAGCGGGACAGCAGGACGGTCACCGGCACCTGCAAGGTGACCACCAGCACCGTGTTGGCCACGAAGACGGCCGCCGGCCACACCGGGGATGCGTGCATCTGCGTCACCAGGACCAGGGGCACCGCGATCTCGGGGACGTTGAGGCAGAAGACGTAGACCACGTTGGCGGCCAGCAGCGCGCGCATCCGGGGCGCGGGCCCGCCGGTCACGTCCGTGGCCTCGCCCGCCGACTGAGGCCCGACCTCGTCGTCATGGACGTGCGCATGCCGGTGCTCGGCGGCAT
>NZ_JBSGCE010000148.1:0-9224 GCF_053601695.1 Nonomuraea sp. NPDC004702 | reverse complement strand
CTGGCAGCAGCGAGCCCGCCACCCGCAAGGGAGCGGTGTGGAGCACGGCTTTGCTGACGTCGTTCAGGCCCAGCACCTCAGCGAAAAGCTGACACAACATCTCCTCGTGCGGGGTGCGCGGCGGGCGCCCACCCACCACCGCCGAGAAATCCGGAGCCGGAAGAGCCCGACGATCCACCTTCCCACTCGGCGACAGCGGCAGGGCGTCCACCGCGACCAGCGCGGCCGGGACCATGTAGTCGGGCAGCAGGTCCGCCAGCCTTCTGCGCAGCCGTGCCAGGTCGTCCCCGGACAGGTCGGTCACCACGTAGCCCACCAGTTGTCGCTCGCCCGGCCGGTCCTCCCGCATCACCACCGCGGCCCTGCCGACCCCAGGCAGGCCGGCCAGCACGGCCTCCACCTCGCCGAGCTCGATGCGGAACCCGCGGATTTTCACCTGGCCGTCGGCCCGCCCGACGAACTCCAGACAGCCGTCCGCCCGCCGGCGCACCCGGTCCCCGGTCCGGTACATCCGCTCCCCAGGAGCCCCGAACGGGCAGGCCACGAACCGCTCGGCTGTCAGCCCCGCCCGGCCCAGATAGCCGCGCGCCAGCCCCGCACCGGCGATGTACAGCTCCCCCACCACCCCAGGCGGCACCAGGCGCAGCTCACCGTCCAGCACGTGGACGCGGGTGTTGTCGAGGGGGTCGCCGATGGGCAGTTCGCCCTCGATCGTGTCCTGGTCCTCGACGAAGAAGTGCGTTGCGAAGACCGTGGTCTCCGTCGGCCCGTACGCGTCGACCACCGTGAGGCCCGGGCAGGCGTCCATGACCTGGCGCACCGCGCTCGGCGGGATGACGTCGCCGCCGAGCCAGATCTCACGCACGCCCTTCAGGCAGCCGGGGTTCTCGGCGATCAGTGTGAAGAGGCCGGACGCCATCCAGAGCGCGCCCACGCTCTCCCGGGAGACGACCTCGGCAAGCAACGGCGCGTCCAGGTCGCCGGGCGGGGCGAGCACGACCTCGCCGCCGAGTAGGAGCGGGACCCACAGCTCGTACGTCGAGGGGTCGAAATTGGCGGCCGAGTGCAGCAGGATTCGCCGGTGCGCGCTGCTGTGCCACGAGCTGTCGGCGACGAAGGACAGGACGTTGCGGTGGCTGGTCGCAACGCCCTTCGGCACTCCCGTCGACCCGGACGTGAACATGACGTACGCAAGCTGGTCGGGGTGGCCCGCGATCTGCGGGCAGGTGGTGGGGTGTGCGGGGGTGCCCGGCTCGGCGTCGACGAGGACGACGTCCGGGCCCTTGTACCGGGTGCTCGCGGCTTCCGCCCGGCTGGTCAGCAGCAGTGCCGCCGCGGACTCGCCGAGGATTGCCTGCCGCCGCGCGGGCGGGTGCCGCAGGTCGAGCGGCAGGTACGCGGCTCCCGTCTTGGTGATCGCGACGATGGCGACGACGAGGTCGAGCGAGCGGGGCAGTGCGATCGCGACGATGCGCTCCGGCTCTGCTCCGGCGGCGATCAGTTGGTGGGCCAGGTGGCTGGCGCGCAGGTCGAGCTCGGCGTAGGTGAGCTTCGTCCCGTCGAAGACCGTGACCGCGGTGGCGTCGGGGGTCCTGGCGACCTGCCGGCGGAACAGCTCGTCGAGCGTGCCGTCCGTGGGCCGGAGGTCGTCGTGGTTCCAGTCGGTGAGCAGGTGGCGGCGTTCGGCGGGAGTGAGGAGGTCGTGCCGGCCGATGGGTTGTGCCGGGTCGGCCAGCAGGTCGTCCAGCAGGTGCAGCAGCCGCCAGATCGTCGTGTCGATGGTGGACCGGTCGAACAGGTCCTTCGCGTACTCGAGGACGCCAGTCATGCCAGACGGGCTCTCGGTGAACGACAGCAGCAGGTCGAACTTCGCGATGCCGAGCCAGACGGGGTGCCTGGCCACCGTCAGGTCCGTCAGCTCCCATCCGGACGGCTCGTTGTTGTTGAAGACCAGCATCACCTGAAATAGAGGGTGGTAGGCCGTGGAGCGGGCGGGGTTGAGCCGGTCAACAAGCTGCTCGAACGGCAGGTCCTGGTGGGAGTAGGCCGCCAGATCGGTCTCCCGCACCCGCGCCAGCAGCTCGGCGAAGCTGGGGTTGCCGCTGGTGTCAGTGCGCAGCACCAGCGTGTTCACGAAGAACCCGATCAGCTCGTCCAGCGCGGCGTCGGTGCGACCGGCCACCACCGACCCGATCGGGACATCCTCACCCGCGCCAAGCCGGGTCAGCAACGCGGCGAAGGCCGCCTGCACCACCATGAACACCGTCACGTCATGCGCGCGCGCCACCTCCACCAGCCGGGCGTGCAGGCCGGCTGGCAACTCGAACTCGACCGACTCACCCCGATAACTGCTCCGCGCCGGCCGTGGGCGGTCAGTCGGTAACGCTATCTGGTCGGGCAGCCCGGCCAGCGCCCGCTCCCAATACGTGAGCTGGCGGCCGGCAAGGCTGTCCGGGTCGTACTCATCCCCGAGCAGCTCCCGCTGCCAGGCGCTGTAGTCCTGATACTGGACCGGCAGCGGCACCCAGTCCGGGGCGCGTCCGGCGAGCCGAGACCGGTAGGCCGCCGCCAAGTCGCGGGCGAGCGGCCCCATCGACCAACCGTCCCCGGCGATGTGGTGCAGCACCACCAGCAGCACGTGCTCGGTCTCCGACGTCTCGAACAACCAGGCGCGGACGGGCGGGTCCACGGCGAGGCGGAACTCGTGCCCAGCAGCCTGCCGCAGCGCCTCCGCCAGGGCGTCCTCGCCGACGGTGACGACGTCCAGCGACGGCCCGCCCTCGGGCGCCTCCAGCACTTCCTGGTACGGCACGCCTTCGACCTCGGGGAAGACGGTGCGCAGGCTCTCATGCCGCTCAACCACATCGCCCAGCGCCATCTTGAGTGCCGCCGCATCGAGGTGTCCCGACAGCCGCAAAGCGATAGGAATGTTGTAGGTGGCACTCGGCCCATCAAGGCGTTGCAGGAACCACAACCGCTGCTGCGCGAACGACAACCGGGCCTGGCCTGAGCGATCAGCACGCGTCAACGCCGGACGCACCCGGCCCACCTGTTCCAGGTTCGCGACCAAACCCGCGACAGTCGGCCACTCGAACAACGCCCGGATCGGCACCTCGACACCCAACACCGAACGAACCCGGCTCACCAACCGCGTCGCCAACAGCGAATGCCCACCCAGGTGGAAGAAGTTGTCGTCGATGCCGACCCGATCCAGGCCCAGCACCTCAGCGAAAAGCTGACACAACATCTCTTCCCGCGGCGTACGTGGAGCGCGCCCACCCACCACCGCCACGAAATCCGGAGCCGGAAGAGCCCGACGATCCACCTTCCCACTCGGCGTCAGCGGCAACGCCTCAAGCCCGACCAACGCCGCTGGCACCATGAAGTCCGGCAACCGCCGCGCCAGCTCCCGCCGCACCCGCATCAGATCGCAGCCGGCCCTGTCCGGCACCACGTACCCCACGAGCCGATCTCCGCGCACGGCCACAGCAGCCTGCGCCACTCCGGGCAGGCCGGCCAGGACGGCTTCCACCTCTCCCGGCTCGACCCGGATGCCACGGATCTTCACCTGGTCATCGACCCGGCCGACGAACTCCAGCTCACCGTCCGCCCGCCACCGCACCCGGTCCCCGGTCCGGTACATCCGCTCCCCAGGAGCCCCGAACGGGCAGGCGACAAATCGCTCAGCCGTCAGCCCCGCCCGCCCCAGATACCCTCGCGCCAACCCCGCACCAGCGATGTACAGCTCCCCCACCACCCCAGGCGGCACCAGGCGCAGCTCGCCATCCAACACGTGAAGCCGGGTGTTCCAGATCGGGCGCCCGATGGGCACGAGGGCGCTGTCGTCCTCCTCGCAGTGCCACGACGTGACGTCCACCGACGCTTCCGTGGGGCCGTATAGGTTGTGGAGCCCGGCGCCCAGCACGGCCCGGAACCTGCGCGCCAGATTCCCCGACAGCGCCTCGCCGCTGCACAACACCCGCCGTAGGCTGCCGCATCCGGCGATCTCGGGCGTGCGGACGAACGGCTCCAGCATTGAGGGGACGAAATGCACGGTCGTCACGTGCTCCCGCTGGATGAGGGACGCTAGGTAGACCGGGTCCTTGTGGCCTTCCGGCGCGGCGACCACGATGGCGGCGCCCGCGAGCAGGGGCCAGAAGAACTCCCAGACCGACACGTCGAAGCTGGACGGAGCCTTCTGCAGGACCCGGTCACCGGCTTCGAGCCCGTACTCGGCCTGCATCCACAGCAGGCGGTTCACGATGCCGCTCTGGGGGACGACGACGCCCTTGGGGCGACCGGTGGAGCCCGAAGTGTAGATCACGTAGGCGGGGTGCTGCGGGTGCAGGTGCCGCCTGGCGGAGGGGTCGGCAGCCGAATTCCCGTCGAAGGCGGATTCGTCCAGCAGGACCCGCACCACCGGCTCGTCGGCCCAGCCTAGGTCGCGGGTGGTCACCAGCACGCGGGCGCCCGAGTCGCGCAGCATGAACGTCACCCGCTCGCGCGGATAGTCGGGGTCGATCGGCAGGTACGCGGCTCCGGTCTTGGTGACCGCGTATATCGCAGTGATCAGATCGAACGAGCGCGGCAGCGCGATCGCCACCACCTGCTCCGGGCCGGCGCCAAGGTCGAGCAGATGATGGGCCAGCCGATTGGCCCGCGCATTCACCTCGGCGTAAGAGAGCGTGACACCGTCGTAGATAACGGCCGGGGCCTCCGGCGTGCGCTCCACCTGCCGCTCAAACAACTCCGCCAGAGTCACTGCTGCCGCTCCATGGCCTCACGCAGGCTTCGCGGGCGCAAGTCGGTCCATTGCTCGTTGATGTAGTCCAGGCACAGCTGCCGTGACGTCTTCTCCAGCGCGACCGACCATCCCGAAGGAACGTCGATCGAGGCCGGCCACAACGAATACTGTTCTTCCTCGTTGATCAGTACGCGATAAACCCTGTCCTCGTCCTCAAACGGATTCATATTCCCCGGCACCTCGAATATTCGCCTCCGGAATACAGCTCCCATCAATGTCAGCGGCTGCCGCGAACGGTGTCAAGCTCTCGGCTGGCTCCGGTTGGATCCAGTCGTGCCGGGCCGAGCGACACGAGTTTGGCGCGTACCCGGTCGGCGGTCTCGAGCTCCAGCCCGGGCAGCACGGTGAGCGACTCAAGCCGGACGTAGTACGCCGAATCCCGGTCGCCCACCGTCCAGTGAGGTGATCTCAGCGAAATAGTTCGGGACGATTGGGATTTCTCGGACGCCGCTGGTGGCGTTCCGGGCCTTTCGGGAGGAGTTGCCGAAGGCCGGAAACAGACGTGGAGCCCCCCCGGTAGAAGAGCTCTCACCATAAGAACCCCATCAGCCGGAAGGCTCCACGTGATTGCTCATCGTCCACGCTCAACGTCTCCCGCGCACTCGTTCAGTACGTCGCCCAACTCCCGCGCGCAGAACGCCAACTGCGCGGTTCCTCACAGGGCAGCCGGGCTTTGACCCCGTTCCGGCAAGCGGTCATGGTGATGCGCTGGTTCCGCGGCGAGCACGACATCCCCAAACTCGGCCGCGATCGTCACGTCTCCCGGGCCACCGCCTACCGCTACATCCATGAGGGAGTCGAAGTTCTCGCAGCTCAAGCACCGGATCTGCCCGACGCCCTCGAGCGCGCCCAAGCCGAAGGGCTGGCCTACGTGATCCTGGACGGCACCCTGATCCCCATCGACCGCCGCGCCAAGCGGACCCTGAGCGTCAAGGGCGAGTCCATCGATATCTGGTACTCGGGCAAGGCCCACCAGCACGCTGGCAACCTCCAAGCATTGTCGGCACCAGGCGGGCTACCGTTGTGGATCGCCGAGGTCGAGCCCGGTTCCGTCCATGACGTGACCGCCGCCCGTCCGCATGTGCTGGGCGCGCCGCACGCCGCTGCCGCAGCCGGCTTGCCCACCCTGGCCGACAGCGGCTACGACGGCGCCGGAATCGGCATTCACACGCCGATCAGGCGGCCCGAAGGAAACCAGATCCTCAGCCTGGACAACCGCACCTATAACCGGCTCCTACGAGCCCTGCGCTGTCTCGGCGGGCGCGGCTTCGCCCTGCTCAAAGGCCGCTGGCGGACCCTCCAGCACATCACCCTCAGCCCCCAGCCGAATCGGCGACATCGCCCGCGCGGCGCTCGTCCTCACCCATTTCGAACACGACTACCTACCAGCAATTCGCTGAGATCACGTCCGGAGACGTCGCCGAGGGCGGCCAGTGCAGCGGCCTCGGGGTAGTGGTCGCCGAGGTCGGTGTGCAGGAAGCAAGCGACGGCCTGCTGGCGGTCGCGCATGGCGTGGTGCGTCCGCCCCAGGCCGTGCCAGACGCTCGCCTGTCCGTCGCGGTTGCCCAGGTCCCGCTGGCGGACCACGCCCTGCTCCAGGTGGAGCAGGGCGTCGTCGTGGCAGCCCTGCTCGCGAAGTGCCGCGGTGGAAGCGACACAGGTGTCCGCCTGGCCGCGCAGGTCGCCGGTCTCGGCGCAGAGGCCGAGCGCGTGGCGGAGGCGGGTGGCGGCCTCCATGAACAGGCCGAGGTGGGTGGCGGCCTGGCCGAGGCACAGGTGGGAGTACGCCTCCCAGCCCTGCTCGGCCCGGTTCATGGCCGCCGCGAGAGCGAGGGCCTGCACGGCGCTTTGGTCCTGCCCGGCTCCGTGCCGCCGCTGGTACGTCGTGAGCGCCCACCCAAGGTGCCAGACCGCCCAATCCATCCCCTCCTAGCCGCCCTTCTCGACGGCCCTCCTGAGCACCGGGTACTCAGCGTCGAACCACGCCAGCGCGCCCTTGCCGTCGGTGGGCTGCTCCGGGCTCATCCCGGCCGGGGGCGCGGGCAGGTCGATCGTGCTCCAGTACGGGTCCAGCAGCCGGTCCGCGGCTTGGGCGCTGTGCACGTAGTGGTCGAGCACCCGGCGCAGCGCGTCACGCCTGCCGCCGGGGGTCTCCTCCGAGTCGGCGAGCTCGCTGGTGTAGCCGTGTAACAGGCCGTGCACGGCGTACCAGCCGGGGACCTCCTCCATCGCTACGTGGCCCCCGCCATCTCGGGCAGCAGCGGGCGCGCCCGCCGGCGCGGCAGCCCTGCGCGGCTCGCCGCCGCCTGGACGCCGAGGTCGGGGCCGAGATGGCAGCACAGCAGCCGGAACAGGCGCCGGGCCGCGGCGCTGAGCGCGTGGTACGACAACGAGAACACGGCTCGCAGGTCCGCGGCCGAGTCACTGCCGGCGAACATGTCGAGCCCGCGCACGTCCTCTCGCAGCCGGTCGGCGAGCGCCGCGATGGGCGGGTCGGGGTGGAGGGGCGCCACTGGCGGCGACGGCCAGGGCGAGCGGCAGCCCCGCGCACCGGTCGATGATCTCGTCGACGGCGGGCCGTTCGGCGGCGACGCGCGCCCGGCCGAGACCGCGGGCGAGCATGAGGCGGGCCTCGGCCCCGGACAGCTGATGCAGGGTGATCGGGTGGGCGCCTTCGACGGCGACGAGGCCGGACAGCCGGTTGCGGCTGGTGACGACGACCAGGCAGCCGGCGGCGCCGGAGAGCAGCGGGCGCACCTGCTCGGCGCTCAACCCGCAAGAAGCCTGGTGGCGCATCTTCCGGCGGCATGCCATCGCCGGGCAGTGTTTCGTCGGCCCGGACGACATCGACTACGCCACCCGCATCGCCACCACTCAACTCAACGCCCTGGCCAAACCCTGGGTTTGGGGACGTCCACCACCGCCACCACGGCAGCTACGCCGACGGTTCGCCTACACCCTCTGAGGAACGCAGCACTAGTTCCATCGCTGCGCCAACCTGAGCACCACAAATATCCAGCTCCACTGACGTACGGTTACTGTCCTATCAGGAAACCTGGAGCACCATCTCTATCTCTACGGCCCAGTTGTAGGGCAGGACCATTCCTACTGCCGATCGCGCGTGGCGTCCTCTTTCGCCCAGTGCGCCGCGCAAGAACTTACTGGCTCCGTCAATGACTTTAGGCGTCTCGTCCCAGCCGGGAGCCGCGTTAACCATGCCGAAGACTTTTACGACTCGCACGATGGACTCGATATCGGCCACTGCGCCAGCCGCTCGGAGGCAATTGTAGGCAGCGAGTTCGGCAGCCTTGACACCGGTAGCGACGTCGAGATCTCGGCCGACCTTCCCCTTGATCTCCAGACCCTCGTGCTGCGAGATCTGCCCTGCCGTGAAGATCAGGTCGCCAACTCTAGCGGCCTGCTGGAACGGCGGAAACTCGAGAGCGTGTGGTTCGTACTTGTAACCGAGCTCAGCTAGCCTGGCAACGATGGTCATGGGCCGACGGTACCACTCGCACAAACGGTTGTCCCGTGCATCCGGAGATTCTATGGTCCAATAATGAGGCTTAGCAGCCGCACACTTGATCAGATCGTTCCGCCGACTGGAGTTTCCGACTCCCTTGTTAACCATTATCGCGGCGACCTTCGAATCATCGACCTATCACGAGGCACGCCTCCCTACACGGCCTCACCGAAGATCACAGAGCGACTGCGTACAGTGAGCCTTTCATCCTATTACTGCAGACCAGCAGCGGTGGCTGGTGGGGATGAACCCTGTGGCCTGCGACCAGACCCGGACTTCCGGCAGCCGAGCCGGACGGGTAGATGCACCATCAGTCCTGCTTAGCAGAGCCAGGCAAGAAGGATGACAAAGACTCGGTGATCGCCGAATCGAACCCGTGCGCCTACACTTCGCGGACCGGCCTACTAAGCCTACGAAATCTCATTGCACGTGAGCTCACGGCAACCCATCAAGGACTAATCGGCGGCGAGCAGGTTCTCGTCGCGGCCGGCGGCGAGCAGGCATTCAGCGCGATCACCTCGGCGCTCACCGAATTTGGCGATGAGGTCATTCTTCTGACCCCGTACTCTTCAATCACGACCCTTGGTTACGACGCGACCAACTGGTACCCGCCCACGTACATACAGGGGTCGGCTTCATTCCTCAAGCCTCGGCAGTGGAAGCCGCCCTGACCCGAAGAACACGAGCGGTCGTCCTAGTGTCGCCTGGCAATCCGACCGGATTGACTATTCCGGCCAAGGTCCTGCACGAGCTCGCCGAACCAGCTCGGGATCACGAAATCATGTTCATACTGAGGTGATCTCAGCGAAATAGTCCGGACGATTGGGATTTCTTGGACGTCGTTGCCGACGTTCCGGGCCTTTCGGGAGGAGCCGCCGAAGGCCGGGAAACAAGCAT
>NZ_JBSGCE010000147.1:0-9225 GCF_053601695.1 Nonomuraea sp. NPDC004702 | reverse complement strand
GTCCCGGCCGCCGCCTGCCTGTCGGCGCTCGCCGACTCGGCGCCCGCGCTGACCGGCGCGCTGGCGGGGGCCGCCAGGGGGTACGGCGCGATCCCGGAGGGGTGGCTCGCGCCGGCCCGCACGCTGGCGGGCTGCTGCCTGCCGGAGCTGGCGGGCAAGGATCTGATCGAACTGACGAAGGGAATCGCATGACGCCGCTTGAGGACAGGGCCACTGGCTGCGTGGCGGGGGCGGCGGTCGGTGACGCGCTGGGCGGCGCCACCGAGGGCTGGACTCCCGAACAGATCGTGGAGCGGTACGGGGGCCGCGTCGAGGGCATCGTGCCGCCGTACAACGAGGACTGGCGCAACGCCCGGCCGATCGCGCCGTACCACAAGGGCGACGGGCACATCACCGACGACACCCTGATGACGCACGCCCTGATCCGCGTGTACGAGAAGGTCGGCGGGCATCTGGGCGCGTACGCGATGGCCGACCACTTCGTGCCGGAGCTGATGGGCGAGCGGCGATGGATCCCCGAGCTGGAGGCCGAGGCGCTGCCGCTGCAGCGGATCTTCCTGGCCGAGAAGTGGATCGTGGCCCGCCTGCACTACGGGCACGTCGACCCGCGCGAGGCCGGCGTCGGCAACATCGTCAACTGCGGCGCGGCCATGTACGTCGCGCCCGTCGGCATCGTCAACGCCGCCGACCCCGACGCCGCCTACGCCGAGGCCGTCGACCTGACCGGGGCCCACCAGTCCAGCTACGGACGCGAGGCCGCCGGCGTGATGGCCGCCGCCGTCGCCGAGGCCATGCGGCCGGGCGCCACGGTCGACTCCGTGGTCGCCGCCTGCCTGCGCCTGGCCAAGGACGGCACCCGCGCCGCCATCGAGGCGGTCTGCGAGGCCGCGGCCGGCGTCGGCCACTGGGACGGCTCCTTCGAGGTGCTGCGCGCCGCCGTACGGCCCTTCGACACGGTCGCCGACACCTACCGCGACCAGGGGCTCGGCGCGCGCCGGCCGAGCCGGGTGCACAGCATCGAGGAGCTGCCGCTGGCGCTGGGCTTCCTGGTCGCGGCCAAGGGCGACTTCCGCGACACCGTGCTCGGCGGCGTGAACTACGGCCGCGACGCCGACTCGATCGCCTCCATGGGCGGAGCGATCGCGGGCGCCCTCGGGGGGCTGTCCGCGGTGCCCGCGCAGTGGGTGGAGCAGGTGGGGGCGGCCAGCCGTACCGACCTGGTCGCGCCCGGCCTGGCGATCGCCGAGGTGGCGCGCCGGGTGCACGCCGACGACCTGGCGCGGCGGCGCGCCCACGAGGCCGCCTTCGCCGAGCTGGACGCTCGATGATCAGGCTCACCTGGGTCCAGCCGGAGGACCTGGTCGGCCACGAGCTGCGCCAGGCCGGCGAGGACGGCAGGGGCGACCTGGCGCAGGTGCGCGAGCTGGCCGGACGGTGGCACGCGGCGGGCGGCCACGACGCCCCGCCGCGCGCCGGCGCCTCCGAGGCCGCCGCGGCCCGGCTGCGTCCCTTGGCCGAGAGCCTGCTGGACGAGCTGGCCGCGATCCCCTCGCCGCTGGCCGAGCCCTCCGAGCTGGACGCCATCGTCGCCGCCTGCCCCGACTGGCCCGCGGCCGGGACCGCGGCGAAGGCGGACCCGGCGCGGCTGCTGGGCGCCTGGCAGGGACGGGCGGCCGGCTGCGTGCTGGGCAAGCCGGTGGAGAAGATCCCGCGCGCGGGCATCAGGCAGATTGCCGAGGCCACCGGCAACTGGCCGATCACCGGCTGGTTCACCGCCGAGGGCCTGCCGGAGGAGATCGCGCGCAGGTGGCCGTGGAACCGGCGCAGCGCGGTCAACTCGCTGGCCGAGAACATCGACGGCATCCCCGAGGACGACGACCTCAACTACCCGCTGCTGGCGCTGTCCGTCCTGGAGCGGCACGGCCGCGGCTTCACCACCGAGGACGTCGCCAAGCTGTGGCTGGACGAGCTGCCGGCCGGCCGCACGTTCACCGCCGAGCGGGTCGCCTACCGCAACCTGCTCGACGGCTTCGAGCCGCCGGAGACGGCCACCCGCCGCAACCCGTTCCGCGAGTGGATCGGCGCCTTCATCAGGACGGACGTCTACGGCTGGGCCAACCCCGGCGACCCCGCCACGGCCGCCGAACTGGCCTGGCGCGACGCCCGGCTGACCCACACCGCCAACGGGATCTACGGCGCGATGTTCGTCGCGGCCATGTGCGCCGCCTCGCTGGTCGCCGGCTCGGCGCGGGAGGCCGTGGAGGCGGGCCTGTCGGTCGTGCCGCGCGACTCCCGCCTGCACGAGGCGGTCAGCCTGGCCGTCGCCGACGCCGCCCGCGAGCCGGACTTCGAGCGTGTCATCGACCTGCTGCACCAGCGGCATGGCACGCTGCACTGGGTGCACACGATCAACAACGCCGCGCTGGTCGCCGCCACGCTGATCCACGGCGCGGGCGACTTCACCGCCACGGTCGCGGGCGCGGTCGCCGGCGGCTGGGACACCGACTCGGCCGGGGCCACGGCGGGGTCCGTGGCGGGCGCGCTGAACGGCGGCGTACCGGACCGCTGGCTCATGCGCGACAGCCTGGCCAGCAGCCTGACCGGCTTCGACGGGGTGGGGCTCGGCGAACTGGCGCGACGTACACAGGAGATGATGGCCCCATGATCTCGGTTTTCGGCAGCGCCAACATGGACCTCGTCGCGTACGTATCCCAGGCCCCCAAGCGGGGCGAGACGGTCACCGGTCACCGGTTCAGGACCGTGCCCGGCGGCAAGGGCGCCAACCAGGCCATCGCCGCGGCCCGTGTCGGCGCGCAGGTGGCCTTCCTCGGCGCGGTCGGCGACGACGCCTTCGGGGCCGAGATGCGCTCCACCCTGGCCGAGGCCGGCGTGGACGTCCGCGGCCTGCGCCAGGTGCCCGGCCCCAGCGGCATCGCGCACATCGTGGTCGACGACGCCGGCGGCAACTCGATCATCGTCGTGCCCGGCGCGAACGGCACCGTGACCGGGCCGTCCGGCGGCGACCTGGCCACGATCGCCGGGTCGCGGGCCCTGCTGCTCCAGCTCGAACTGCCCATGGAGGCCGTCGTGGCCGCCGCGGAGGCGGCCCGGGTCTCCGGGGTGCCCGCCGTCCTGACCCCGGCGCCCGCGCAGCCGCTGCCCGACGAGCTGCTCGACGCGGTCACCATGATCGTCCCGAACGAGCACGAGGCCGCCGACATCACCGGCCAGGCCGACCCCGACGCCGCCCTCGACGCGCTCCTCGAACGCGTCGAGGAGGCCGTCATCACGCTGGGCTCGCGCGGCGCGCTCTACGGCGCGCGCTCGGGCGAGCGGCTGCGGGTGCCCGCGATCGAGGTCAAGGCCGTGGACACCACGGCCGCCGGTGACACGTTCGTCGGCGCGCTGGCGGTCGCGCGGGCCGACGGCCTGGCCCCGGCCGAGGCGCTGCGCTTCGCCTCGGTGGCGGCGGCGCTGTCGGTGCAGCGGGCGGGCGCCAGCACGTCGATGCCGGTCAGGGCCGAGATCGAGGACGCGTTGCGGGAGCTGTCCTAGCCCGTCCCTTGACGTCCGGCCGGGCGTCAAGGGACGCCGTCACGGGCAGGTGGGGGCCATGAACCGAAAGCCCGACGACCTGCCCGCGGCGGTGGGAGGCGTGGAAGGGGAGAGCGACGTGGTCGCCGAGCGGTCCGCCTCAGGATCGCCCAGGACCCGCCGCCCCCTGTCCGCGGACCCGCCCGACGAGCTGGAGGAGCCCGTCCCGGAGGAGCCGCCCGAGGAGGACGACGAAGGCGAGGACGTCATCCGCCCCGACGCCGGCCCCACCGCCTGACCTGCCGCCTGCTGCACCCCCCGGGACCGCCTACCCTGGCGATGGTCAGGCGCCGGGTGCGGCGTGCAGCCGGGCGAGGGTCTGCTCCAGCTCGGCCTGCAGCAGGTCGCCGGCCGCCGTCGCGTCGCCGTCGCGGACCGCCGCCACCAGCGCGGCGTGCGCGTCGTGCCCCGGGTTGCGGTCGTGCCCGCGCAGCTCCAGCAGCCCCACCATGTCGATCAGCCCCTCCCGCAACGCCGGCGCGAACTCGGCGAACAGGTCCGTGAGCACCGGGTTGCCCGCCGCCGCCACGACCGCCGCGTGCAGCGCGATGTCGGCGTCGACGAACGCCGCGTCGTCCTCGCCCGCCGCCCGTTCGCGGGCCTGGAGCGCGGCCTCCATCGCCGCGACGTCCTCGTCGGTACGCCGGGCCGCCGCCAGCCTGGCCGCCTGGGTCTCGACCATCATGCGGACCTCGTAGACGTCGGTGATCGCGGCCCGCCGCAGCCGCGCCGGCCAGTCCTCGGCCGGCTCCGAGGCGATGACGAACACCCCCGAGCCCTGACGGGCCCGCACGAGCCCCGCCCCGGCCAGCGCCCGCAGCGCCTCGCGGACCGTGGACCGGCCCACCCCGAGCGTCTTGGCCAGCGCGTTCTCGCCGGGCAGCCGGGTGCCGACCGGCCAGTGGCCCGCGGTGATCTGCTCGCGCAGGTGCTGGACGGCCTGGTCGACCAGGGGGCTGCGGCGGAGGGCGCCGAGCGGCATGCGTACCTCTCAGGTTGTCTGAGGACCTGTGTTGTGGTTAGTGTAGCCGCCATGTCGTCGTACGGTCTCCTTCTTCTCGGCCGCCGCGGCGGGGCCTGACCGGACCGGCACCCCGCCGCGGCGTGCGAGGTGCTGCCGGTCGTCCGACCGCCGAAGAAGGAACGAAGACGTGTACGCATGGAACCGGCAGCGCCCCAGCGCGATGCCCTCTCACCGTTACCGGCCCGCCCACGAGCGGGTCGAGGTGCCCGTGACCGGCGAGCGCGCCTGGCCCTCGCGCCGCATCACCGCCGCCCCCCTCTGGGTCCCGGTCGACCTGCGCGACGGCAACCAGGCGCTGGCCGAGCCGATGGACCCGGCGCGCAAGCGCCGCCTGTTCGACCTCCAGGTGCGCATGGGCTTCAAGGAGATCGAGGTCGGCTACCCGTCGGCCAGCAGGCTCGACTTCGACTTCCTCAGGGAGCTGGCCGAACCCGGCGCGGTGCCCGACGACGTGACCGTGGTGGCCTTCACCGCCGCCCGGCAGGACCTGATCGAGCGGACCTTCGAGTCGATCCGCGGCCTGCCCGACGTGGTCGTGCACCTCTACACCGCGACCGCGCCCACCTGGCGGAACGTGGTGCTCGGCCACGACCGCGACGCCCTGCGCAAGCTCGTCCTGGACGCGGCCGGCCAGGTCGCCCGCCTGGCCGACGGGCTCCCTGTGCGCTTCGAGTTCTCGCCCGAGGTGTTCAACCTCACCGAGCCCGACTACGTGCTGGAGATCTGCAACGAGCTGACCGCCCTCTGGGACGCCTCCCCGGACCGCCCGGTGATCCACAACCTGCCCGCGACCGTCGAGATCGCCACCCCCAACGTGTACGCCGACCAGATCGAGTACATGCACCGCCACCTCGACCGCCGCGACTCGGTGATCCTGTCGGTGCACCCGCACAACGACCGCGGCACCGGCGTGGCCTGCGCCGAGCTGGCCGTGCTCGCCGGCGCGCAGCGGGTGGAGGGCTGCCTGTTCGGCAACGGCGAGCGCACCGGCAACGTCGACCTGGTGACCCTCGCGCTCAACCTGCACTCCCAGGGCGTCGACCCGATGATCGACTTCTCCGCCATCGACGAGATCCGGCGCGTCGTCGAGCACTGCAACCGCCTGCCCGTGCACGACCGCCACCCCTACGCCGGCGACCTGGTCTACACCGCCTTCTCCGGCACCCACCAGGACGCCATCGGCAAGGGCCTGGCCCACCACGCCGCGCGGGCCGCCGAGCTGGGCGTGCCGCCGGAGCAGGCGCCGTGGGAGGTGCCGTACCTGCCCATCGACCCGGCCGACGTGGGACGCGGCTACCAGGCGGTCATCCGGGTCAACAGCCAGTCGGGCAAGGGCGGCATCGCGTACCTGCTGGGCGCCCGCCACGGCCTCGACCTGCCGCGCCGCCTGCAGATCGACTTCGCCGCGACGGTGCAGCGGGCCACGGACGACAGCGGCGAGGAGATCACCGCCGACGAGCTGTGGACGCTCTTCCACGCCACCTACATCGCGCCCGGCGAGCGCTCCGGGTTCGCCTCCTGGCGCACGGCCGAGACCGCGCCGGGAACGCACGAGTTCGAGGGCGTCCTGGAGTCGGGGCGGGTGCTGCGCGGCACCGGCAACGGGCCGCTGTCCGCGCTGACCGCCGCGCTGGCCGGGGACGGCGTCGAGGTCGACGTCCTGCACTACGCCGAGCACGCCGTGGACCCGGGGACGGGCAGCAGCGCCGTCGCGTACGTGGAGGCCCGGGTCGGAGGCGTGACCGGCTGGGGCGCCGGTCAGGACACCTCCGTGCTCTCCGCGTCGGTACGGGCGGTGCTGGCCGCCGTCGAACGGCTCAGTACGTCAGGTACGTGACGCACTCGTCCCGGTACTGCAGGGTCCTCGACCGCAGCCGTCGCGGGTCGGCCAGCACGGCCCGGGAGACCGACGGCACGACGGAGCCGCGTATCGGGGCGAACAGCCGGGCCACGTCGGCGGGTGAGGCGCCCTGCGCGCCGAGCCCGGGAGCCAGGATCGGGCCGTTGAGGTCGGCCAGGGAGTGGTCGAGCGCGGGCAGCGTGGCCCCCATGACCACTCCCACCGGCCCGAACGGCTCGTGACCCGCGTTGGCCGCGGCGGCCCCGGCGATCACCAGGTCGGCCACCCGCTGCTGCAGCCCGGCCGCCGCCGGGTTGGAGGTGCGGGCCAGCACGAAGACGCCGGCGTCGTTGGCCACCGCCGAGGTGATCGCCACCTCCAGCGAGCCGAACCCCAGGTAGGGGCTGAGCGTCACCGCGTCGGCGGCCAGCGGGCTGCCCTGATCGAGGTAGGCCTCGGCGTAGGCGGCCATGGTGGTGTCGACGTCGCCGCGCTTGACGTCGAGCAGCACCAGCGTGCCGGCCTCGCGCAGATCGGCGATGGTGCGTTCCAGGACGGCGACGCCGCGGCTGCCCCAGCGCTCGTAGAAGGCCGACTGCGGCTTGACCACGGCGGCCACGTCGCTGATCGTGTCGGCCACCGTGCGGCTGAAGTGCTCAAGGCCGCCCGGTGAGTCGTCGAGGCCCCAGGCGTCGAGCAACGCCGGGCTCGGATCGATGCCCACACAGAGCGGGCCGAATTTGTCCAGCCTGGCACGCAGGCGTGTGCCGAACGACTCGTTCATCTAGGCCCCCTTGCGACCCTAACGCACACTAACCCGCCGCCGCCGGAAGCCGGAACGCATCGGCCCCGGATGATATGGCTCGTGCCGTGGGTCTTCCGGAAGCGGGCGCCTGGGTAGATGATGCGGCATGTACGAGATCGCCCAGCGGGTGCTGGTGCTGGAGACCGTCCCGCCGCGCGAGGTGACCGTCGCCGTCGGCATGCCGTACGAGGAGGCGGGGGAGTGGTCGTGCCCGTACCGGATCGACGGGCTGGCCGGGTGGGAGCACGAGCGCCGGGCGACCGGGCGCGACTCGCTGGAGGCGGTCGAGGTGGCGCTGGCCATGGTACGCGCGGCGCTGGCCGGCTCGCACGAGGCCAAGGAGGGCCTGCTCCGGCCGGACGACGCCCCGCCGGACCGCCAGCTCACCCGGACCGTGTACGTCAGCTGGAACAAGGAACAAGACATCGCCTATATCGCGATGAAACACGAAATCGTGCCAGGTGAGGCGGTACGGCAGACCGTCTCGGAGGACGTCGTCCTCGACTACGGCGCCTCGGGCGACCTGCTCGGCCTGGAGCTGCTCAACGCCGCCACCCGCCTCCCCGCCGAGATGCGCCTCTGAGAGCTCCGGACGCGCGGCCGCTCAGCCCGTCAGCAGCCAGCGCCAGCGCGGCAGTTCCAGCACCACCGTGACCACCGCCAGCACGGTGACCACCGCCGCCACGACCGCGTGCCAGGCCACCCACGCCGCCGCCACCCCCACGACGAGCTGGAGGGCGACCAGCCCGACGGTCACGAACCCGGGCACGGCGACCAGCACGCTCCGCTTGTCGCCGGGCGTGGCGAACACCGTCGGCAGGCCGATCAGCACCACGACCGACAACACGGCCAGCCACACCGAACCGGGAAGCAGCGCCCACGGCGTCGCGACCCAGGCGACCAGCTCCGACGCGAACCGGAAGGCGGAGGCGACCCGGTCGTCCGGACGCGGCCCGGATCGGGCGAAACGCCCCGAATTGGAAGACACGAGGGCACCCTACTCCTGCCCCCCTCCCGGCCGGGATCTACGGTGGGGACGTGACCTCCGCCACCCCGCCCCGCATCGTGGCCACCGATCTCGACGGCACCCTCCTGACCTCCGCCGGAGTCGTCTCCCCGCGCACCCGGCAGGCCCTGGGCCTGGCCCGCGCCGCCGGAGCGGAGATCGTCTTCGTGACCGCCCGCCCGCCGCGCTCCATCCACGCCATCGCCGGCCAGGCGGGCCTGACCGGCCTGGCGATCTGCAGCAACGGCGCCCTCCTGTACGACCTGGCCGCCGCGCGGATCGTGGCCAGCCGCACGATCGAGCCCCAGGCCGCCAGGAAGGTGGCCGACAGCCTGGCCGCTGCCCTGCCCGGGGCGGCCTTCGCCGTCGAGACCGGCACGGGCGTGCTCACCGAGGCCGGCTACACCAGACGGGTCGAGCACGACGTGGCGCACTACCGGGAGGTGGCCTCGGCGTGCGAGGCGGGCGAGCCGATCGTCAAGCTCCTGGTGCTCTCGTCCGCGCACACCCTCGACGAGATGTCGGCCCTGGCTGCGGCGGCCGTGGGGGAGCTGGCCGAGGTCACCCACTCCGGGGTGCCGGGGCTCCTGGAGGTCAGCGCGCTGGGCGTGACCAAGGCGGGCATGCTGGCCGAGCTGTGCCTGGCACGCGGCGTCGCGCCCGCCGAGGTGGTGGCGTTCGGCGACATGCCCAACGACCTGGCCGTGCTGACCTTCGCCGGGGCCGGCTACGCGATGGCCAACGCCCACCCGCTGGTGCTGGCCACGGCCGGGCACCGCACGTCCTCCAACGACGAGGACGGCGTGGCCGAGGTCCTCGAACGACTCTACGGCTGACCCGGCCGGGGTTCCCGAACGCCTCTACGGCTGACCGGCTTCTTGGCGGCCGGCTCGGCCTCAGCGGCGCCCACGACCGCGGTCACGGTCTCGGGCTGCTGCTCTTTGGCGGCCGCTGCC
>NZ_JBSGCE010000146.1:0-9547 GCF_053601695.1 Nonomuraea sp. NPDC004702 | reverse complement strand
ATCCTGGCTCCACACCTACAATCACCACCGAGCACACACCGCACTCGGCGGCCACCCACCCGCCAGCCGCGTACCTAACCTCTCAGGTGAGTACAACTAGGGCTTTCCGCCGTTTCCACCAAGTCGTAAGCCACCGACCTGCGGTTTCAGGCCCGAACGTGCCCTGGATCATGGATTAGCTGCGGAACGCGGGGCTGCCGGCGCACACGTTTGTGCCGGCATCGCTGGAAGATCCCGGGCAGCGCCACGATGGTCGTCGGTCCACGCCGCTACGCCGCCCAGCCCGGCCCTGCCGCATAGCCCTGTGGTGATCAGCTCGGCGGGGCCTCGTGGACGGTCATACTGCCGCCGACGTTGTCGACGCGGGCGCCGGGGCCGCTGTTGATCTGGATGCCGATCGACGAGCCCGGTGTGGGCGAGGGAGGAAGGGCGGGGCCGGGATCGGTGTCGGGGGGTTGGGGTGTTGAGACTGCTCGTCATCTACAGAGTCGGCGTCATCGTGGTCGTGGGGGCTGAGAAGTGGTGTGGTGGGCAGGGTCGGCAGCGGGCCTGGGGTGCGCGGCCGGGCGGGGGCGGGTGGGGTGAGGCGGGCGTGTGCGACGGCCGGCTGAGGGCGGGGTCGTTGTTGAGGATCTGCGTGTACAGCTGGTTGAGCTCGGGCTGGGGACCAGGGATGCCTGCCGGAGGTGGTCGTAGTGCTCGCGGTAGGCGCGGGTGGCGTGGGCCTACCGGCCGGCCTGGTGGCAGGCGTGCGGGAGGAGGGCGGCGACGGTCTCGTCGGTGGGGTCGGCGCGGGCCAGGTGTTCCAGCTGAGGGATGATCGCGCCGTGACGGTCCAGGGTGAGTTCGGCGCGCAGGCATTCGAGCAGGGCCGCGCGGCGCTCGCCGAGCAGGCAGGCGCGGTAGTCCTCTGCCCAGGTGCCGCCTAGGCCGATCAGTGGTTCGGCCGGGCGTAGGTCGTCGCCGGCACCACCGTGGGGGTGCCAGTGGGCCAACGCTTGGCGCAGCAGCCGCACCGTTGTGGCCAGGTCGCCGGGGGCAGAGCACGGGCTGCGGCCAGGTCGTCATGGAAGCAGTGGGCGTCGCCCTGGTGGCGGGCGACGGGCAGGCGGTAGCCGTGTTCGTGCGCGGGCGGCATCGCCGGTGTGTCGTCCACGGCGCCGGTCGGGGTGGTGAGGTGGGCGCGGAGTTTGCTGGCGTAGCCATGCGGCAGGTCGCGGGCGGTGGCAGGTTGGTGGTCCCGCGGCCTGGTGATGAGTGTGTCGGCGGGAACCGGCCGGCCGAGGTCGGTTTGGCGGCCGTCGCCGGTGATGGCCTGGACCGGGCCCAGGAGCCGGAACTCCATGTCGTCTCCGTGGTATCGGGGGCAGCCGGGGATCTGATCGGACGCGGAAGCGAGGGGAACCGACAGTGCGGCAGGTATCCCTCGTGCGGGTTGGCCGCTGCCGCGCGGCTGTGCGCGGGCCTCCCAGATGTGCTGCCAGGTCCTGCCAGGTTCTCTCCAGGATCGCCTGCAAGCTGGCCGCCCAGGCCGGTGGCGCATCGTGGGCAGTGCCGGGCAGGAAGCACCTGCCGGAGCGAGAAGGACACAGGTAATGGCCATGGACAACGGGCAGCAGGCCGGGCCGCGGGGAACGGTCGCGTGGGTCAAGAGCGCCTACAGCAGTGGCGGCGGCGGCGATTGCGTGCAGCTGCAGCCGGCTGTCGGCGGGCTCGTCGTCCGTGACTCCAAGGTCCCCGACGGGCAGGTGCAGTGGTTCAGCCGCAGTGAGTGGGTGACGTTCCTGGCCGGGGTTAAGGACGAGCAGTTCGACCACTTGATCGGCCTGATCGACAACGAAGCGGCTTAGCCACCGAGGCGGAGCGTTCCAGGCAGCGTGCCGGAACGCTCCGCCTCGCCTGAAGTGAGCTGTTGGCCAGGGAGGACTGGCCGGAACGCGGACGATGATGGTCATGGCTCCTGCTCGCCGATCTCAGCGATGAGCTGCTGCAGGAACGCGCGGGCCTGTGCATCGAACAGCGCAGAGGCTCGCAGCAGATCCCATTGGCGGCGGTAGAGGTCGATGCTGTCGGGATCGGTGACGTATAGCTGGCCGTGCAGGGCCTCCACGGCCACCAGCGTGTCTTGCGGCTGGGCGCCCTGGTAGAGGGTGAAGCCGTGCAGGGCTTGGGTGTGGGCCTGATGGTGATGCGGGAGCAGCCCGATCCGAACGTTGGTCAGGGTGGTCAGGGAGGCGATGCGATCCAGCTGGGCCAGATGGTCGCGCACTGGGCCGTAGCGGGTGCGTAGCGCTGCCTCCCCGATCAGGAACTCCAGGTGCTGCTCACCGTAGAGAATCACTTGCCGGTCGATGCGGGCGGCGATCCAGGAAGCCACCTCCTCAGGCGTGTAGGAGATGACAAACGTGGTGAACATCTGGCGGGCGTAGGCAGCGGTCTGCAATAGCCCCGGAATTACGGTGAGCTGCAAGTTAAGCAGCGTTTGAGCGTCGATATCGCGGCGGCGGAGCTCCTCCTGGACGTCGGGGAGGGCCTGGGCGCGGGTCCGCCAGGTGTGCACTTCGATGAACGCTTCGCTGGTCAGCTCCCGCAGCGCCTCGCGCACCTCGAGGGGCGCGCCCACGGCCTCGGCCCACGCCTCGACCTCCGGCAAGGACGGCAACAGGGCGGTGGACTCGATCCGGGAGATCTTGGACTGGCTCACCCCCAGCCGGGCGGCCAGCTCGCGGCCGGACAGCCCGGCCAGGTCGCGCAGCCGCCGCAGCTCGGCCGCCAGCCGTTGGCGTTTCCCGCGCGGCTGCGGACGGTCGGCGTCCGGCGCGGTGCCCTCGTTCGTCACGTCGCCGACCTCTTCTTGTGCAGCCGCGGCTGGCAGCGACGCCACCCTGCACGCCCCATGATCCAAAATGATGCCATTCTCTCTCCCAATGATGACGATCAGGCGGGCCGCTATAAAAGCCGCTCCACAGACTGAGCCTTTTCATCCTCCTTGCCCAGCCCCCAGAGCAGGAGTGATGGCGCATCTCCCCCTCCAGCTCAGCTGCCGGAGGTCTGAGCTTTGTCGCGGGCCACAGGGTCAATCTTCGCCAGCCACTGCTCCTGACCTACGGCAATAGGATGAAAAGGCTCACTTATGTCCCTAGCGATACAGGCCGGTTCGGCCTCGTGCCCTTGACGTCCCGCGCGCTTACGATTCATCTTGACTCATTATGATGCACATCGATGATGATTCATAGAGCTAGGCCGGAAGAATCACCGCAACCCACGCATCAGGATGGTCGCCCGCCATCCCTCAGGCTCACCAGGGCTGGGCCCGATGGATCAGCGCGCCCTGCGAGCGATCAGCCTGGACACTGATCGGCCACGACCCGCCGCCGCCACACCAGCCACCCGATTCGGCAAGGCGCGCCCTGCGGCGGGTACGGACCTCACCCTCCCGGCCCGCCCTGGCCGTATGGGGACTCGCGCTAACCGCGCTGGCGCGGGTCAACCCGCTGCTGCCCGCCGCCCCGCTGCTCGCCCTACGCCGCCAGCAGTCCCACGAGCAGCCCCGAAACCGGCTCCGAGCCGGTCCGCGGGGCCGCCTGCGGGTGGCCCCTGGGTCGGCAACCGGGCGACGTTACGCCAAGCGACGGTGTCGTGCCCGTCTCGCCGACTCGCGTCGCCGGCTTCCGCCGCCGCGGCCTGGATGCCGGCGTTGCCGCTGAAATGGCCACAGCCAGGTGCATGCCAGGCGCTTCCCGCGCCCCCTGCCCGGTTGATCCGCAGCACCGGTCCCATGTGCCGCCGGCCGCAGCGTGCGTGCTGCGATAGCGGAACTGCCCGATCGGGTAACCCCGCCCCGTGGCGAACGTATCGTCATCGGCATCCCCGTGCCTGGAGGAGGCATGGCCCACATGGACGATTCCAGCGCTCCCATCCCCACACCGGATGAGCTTCCATCCGGTGATCCCACGCAGCCACCGGCCGTCCCTGGCCCGTCCGCCGATGTCCCCGCCGCGCCCCTGGTGGGCCTGCAGTACAACCTCGGCGAGGGCATGCGCGTCTACAACGCCCGCGACATCACCATCGCCCCACCCCCGCCCCCCCGCCGGAGATGCGCGCTGTGCCTCGCGACGTGGCCGCCTTCACCGGCCGCGACGCCGAACTGCGCCACCTGCTAACCGCCGCCGCGCTGAGCACTGGGACTGTGGCCATCCACGCCGTCGACGACATGCCCGGGGTGGGCAAGACCGCGCTGGCGGTGCACCTGGCGCATCTGCTCGCCGCCGACTACCCCGACGGACAGCTGTTCGTCGACCTGCACGCCCACCCCCGGCATCCCGGCCGCTGACCCACGTGAGACCCTGGGCCGACTGCTGGCCCGCACCGGCATGGACCCCCGCCACATCCCGACGACCTCGGCGAGCGGACCGCCCGCTGGGGCTCCCGCCTGGCGGGCAAGAAGATGCTGCTCATCCTCGACGACGCCTCCGGACCTACCCAGGTCGACTCACTGCTCCCCGGCACGCCCGGTTCCCTGGTACTGATCACCAGCCGCTCCCATATGATCGGCCTCGCGGCGCCGATGCCCTTCCCTTGGCCCCCTCGCTCCATCACACCGGCGACCTGCTGGCCGTCTCCGTTGGGCCGGAGCAGGCAGCCAGGGCGTACCGGCAGGCGCTGGACCTGGCCCAGTAAGTCAACAATCCGCTGGATGAGGCGCACGCGTTGGAAGGCATCGCCCGCTGTGTGGCCGCGGAGGGAGACCGAAATACCGCGGTGGCCAAGCTACGGCGGGCGGTGGCGCGTTACCAGCGGCTCGGCCTGCCCGAGGCCACCGCCGATTCTCTGGTCGTCCTGGAGTCCGGTGGTGACATACCGACTGCCTTGTGAGCCCAGAACAGCCGTATGACGAGCGTGAGTCGGCCGATCAGCGGTGGATGCTCAATTTGATTGGCCGCGCGTTGACCTGACCCGCTCGAACAACCCGGCCTGCTGCCGGCGGCGCTTGTCATGCGGCGCAACGGCCTGCACGAGGTTTCGAACAACGGGCCGCGGGTGGAACTGTCCGCCAGGCATGAGACGCCTTCCGCTCACATCTGGCGAAACCGCAGCCCCTGCACTTACCAGTGCAGGCACCCGACCGGGCCCGGGCGCTTCTCGTGCCCGGTCATCGGCGGGGCCCATCGCGGGCGAGTCCTGCCTTCGCCACAGAGGAGCAACCGCCAGGAGCGCTGCGGCGCGCCAATCAGGCGGCGTCGCGTCGGCGCGGGGCCGCCGCGAACTGGCCGCACCGGACAAGCCGTGCGGGGCGCGGCGGGACGGCGTCGAGTGTTGCCTTCGCAACGGTGCAGGGTCTGCGGGCATAGCCGCTGCGCCGCACCACTTCCACGCGCTGTCGGCTCCGTGTGATCCCGTACGGCGCGCTGCCCCCGCCAGGCGATCAGCCATCTGCAGACCGGCGCGCCCAACGGGCCCGACTACTCGCCGTCCTCAAACGGTGGGGTGGGGCACGGGGTCTGGAACAGATTCGAGACTCCGAAGCGCGACACCGGTGTGGTCGCTGGCTCTGGTGCCGTCGCCTCGCCCTGCGCCATCTCGACGAAGCGGCTGTAATGCGGCTGGAAGGCGACAGTGACCGTTGCCTCAGGCCCGCTTCTGTGCTTGGCCACGATAAGGTCAGCCTCGCCTGCGCGAGGGGATTCTCGCTCGTAGGCGTCCTCTCGATGAACCAGGATGATCAGATCAGCCGCGAAGGTGATTGCGCCTGATTCGCGAAGATCATCGAGGCGAGGGCGCTTGCTGATCCGGTGCTCAGGGCCACGGTTGAGGTGAGCGGTGGCCATGATTGCCACGTTCAGCTCACGGGCAAGGGTCTTCAGGTCGCGGACGACATCCCCGACCTCACGCTCGCGCAGGTCGTTGCGCTTGTCAGGTCGAATGCCTTGAAGGCCGTCGATGGCCAGCAGGCGCACCCCATGCTGTGTCACAAGGTCACTCGCCCGGGAGGCGATGTCTGACACGGTCGCGGACGCGGGGGCGTCGACCATCATCGGAGCGGCCTGGAACTCCTGAACCCTTTGAGCGACTCGTTCCCATCCAGCCGGATCCACCAAGTCGCTCTGCAGGGCATGGCGCGCTACACGAGCTTCCGCGCTCAGGAACCGCACGAAAATATCGGGACGGCTCTCCTCAAGTGTCCACAGCGCCGTCGGCGTAGCGTCGCGCAGAACGTTGCGACGGCAGATGTCGGTCAGGAGCGTCGTGCGGCCTATGCCGGGGCGCGAGGCGATGATCGTCAGGGTGCGGGGGCGCAGCCCTCCGGAGGTGAGCGCGTCGAGGTCCTCGAAACCGGTGGGCAGTGGATGGCCGTACTCCATGGTGGTGGCATCAGCCAGAGTCGGCCCATACATGTCGACGGATGCGATGGGATCTCCCCAGGTGCGAAGGTGATGGCAGGACAGCGACGGCCTCGGGAACGAGCCGGAGAATTCGACGGGCATGTGTCGGGAACGTCGGACTGTCGTCGCAGCGGTGACGGCGGGCTCGCAACTCGAGATGGGCACAGTAGTACAGATGCCATCCCCGACACAGCGAAGATGACGAATGCCAGTGTGACCAGGCCTACGTGAACGACACCGTCGTCTACGACAACCTTGCCGGCAAGCCATCACGTCGAGCGCCGAGGCATGACGAAGCGCTCCCTTGCGGCGCGCGACTTCCAGCAGCTGACGTGCATGCGCAGAACTTCCTCACCGAGCCCGAACCCAGCTGATCGTTCGGTCTGGAGGAGGAGGCACCGTCGTCCAGCACCAACCGTACGGCGGCCGCTGCTGCGGCTCACTTAAGTGGCGGGCGGAACCTTGGACGGGAACTCCTGCGGACTGAGCGGCTGCTAAACCGTCTGTGAAGGCCCAGCCCATCAGGTCCCGCACCGCCCGCCTGACCCGCACCCACGCCGCCGGCGTGGCCGAACTCGCCGCACGTACCGGCTGGGACTTCGGCCCCCCAGACAGCCTCGGCAACGACACGCGCGGCATCAACGCCGCCGCCTACCTGCGGGCCCACGAACAAGCCCTGTGCGCGCTGGCCGAACAGACCATCGCCGCCACCGGACAGGGCCACCTGCGTTTCGCCGGCGGCGTCGCCCTCAACTGCGTCGCCGCCGACAAACTCCGCCGCCTACCGGCCGTCACCGGATACTTCGCCCCGCCCGCCGCCTCCGACCGCGGCCAAGCCCTCGGCTGCGCCCTGTACGGCTGGCACCGGCTGACCGGCGAGCTGCCGCGCCGACCCTTGGCCATCGACCCCTTCGGACGCACCTACAGCGACGCCGAGATCGAACAAGCCCTGCTGCGCGACCCACGGTCCGGGCTCGTCGAACGCCGCCACACCCCCTACCAGTGGCGCCGGGAGAGCGACATCGCCCGGGCCGCCGCCCAGATGATCGCCGCGGGAAAGATCGTCGGCTGGTTCGCCGGAGGCGGCGAACTCGGCCCCCGGTGCCCTCGGCCACCGCAGCATCCTCGCCGAGCCTCGCACCACCGCCAGCTCGCAGGCGCTCAACGACCGCATCAAGCACCGGGAACCCTTCCGGCCCTTCGCCCCCGCCGTCCTGGCCGCCCACGCCCAAGACTGGTTCGACCTCGACGTGCCCTCCCCGTTCATGCTCCTGGCCCCGCCGGTCCGCCCGGAAACCGCAGGCAAGATCGCGGACGTCGTCCACATCGACGGGACCGCCCGCGTCCAGAGCGTCGAGCCCGACCACTCCCCGGCCTTCGCCGCGGTGATCGAACACTTTCACCAGATCACCGGCGTACCCCTCGTGCTCAACACCAGCTTCAACGACCGCGAGCCCATCGTGGAAACCCCCGCCCACGCCCTGGCCACCTTCCAGGCGTGCGACCTGGATGCCGCCCGCATCGGGGACTACCTGATCGTGCGCGGCTGACACTGCCACAATGAGCGACATGAGCACCCCACCGCTGCGCGCAGCCGCCCGCGTCATCGCCCTGGACGACGACCAGCGGGTGCTACTGCTGCGCTACGCGGAGAACGGCGGCTTCTGGGCCACCCCGGGCGGCTCTCTCGACAACGGCGAGGACCACACCACCGCACTGCACCGCGAGCTTCGCGAAGAGCTCGGCATCAAGGAGGGCGCCGTTCGACTGGGCGCCCTGATCGCCGAGCGTGGCAAGGAACATCAGGTCGGCGGCCAGCGGGTTCTCCAGGTCGAGCGGTACTACCTCGCGCGGATCACCGCCGACGATCTCGCCCGCGACCGCGCCACCCAGCCCGACACCATCCAGGCCCACCGCTGGTGGACCCTCGATGATCTACGCTCGACCAGCGAGACCATCTATCCGATCGGCCTCGATGCTCTCATCACTGAACTGTTGAGCGTAGGCGTGCCCGAGCGCCCCGTCCACCTGCGGTGACGCGCTGCCTCTACCGCGACAGGGCCAAATCACGCACCCCCACGGTGACAGGCCCCCACCTCTCCGCCCGCGTGGCTGTCTCGCCATGATTTCCGATTGGCCTCACCAACTGACAACGCCGGTGCGGGCGCTTACGGTCAGGGCATGGCTCGCAAGCGCCCCAACCCGAAGAAGGACAAGTCCGCGCGGCGCCGCCGGCCCAAGGTGGTCCTACCTGCCGGGCTGAGACGCGCTCGCCTGGAGCAGGAGTCGCTCTTCACGGTGATGTCCTCGCCCCCGCCACAGGCGCTTCCGTCGGTAGCGCTGACGGGCGTGTGGCTATGGAACCTGGCCCAGGACGACGCCGCGACCGCGCACTGCGTGGATGGCTGTCTGACTTTGCACTACGCCCTGGCCGAGTACGGGAACGACTCGCGGGTGGAGGCGATCGGACTGGAGATCGAGGGCAACGGGAGCCACACCCGGTGCCGTGGTACCCGGCACGCGGCGGGCGATGCTGCCTCTGCTGAGCCGCCTGCCCGCGCCAGACGGGCTGGGCGATGAGCCGATCGCGGTGGATCGGGGTGATCACCTGGTGATCTACCTGCCCGTACTCCTCTCTCAGCGCCAGCTTTGGCGCAGCCCCATCCATACCCGCCGGGCGGTCGAGTACCGCCAGGCCGCCGCGAACCTGGCCGCCAACGTGTTCGCCATGCTGGCCCTGCCCGGCCTGCGGGAGAAGATCGAAGCCTCGCCCTACCCGCGACCGCGAACGTCGCTGACCGCGCTGCGGGGAGCAGAGCCGGTCGCTGACGGCAGCGGCCTCCGGTTCAAAGATCCCCAGACCGGTAGGGAACTACGACTGGCCGACGTGCCTGACCGGTGGCCATCCGGATGAGTCGGCCCGCCTAAGTGGTCTGCGTCGTAAATCCTTCGGGGGTTATGCGGCGGTCTCCAGTACGGCAGGCTGATGGTCGCAGTCATCGCACTGCTGGAGGTTGGACTCTTTCTGTTCGTGTCGCTCGATCCGGGCCAGCAGGTCCTCGAGGTCGGCCGGAGTGAACTTCCATCTGAAGGGCCGGGCGGTCGCGTTGTAACGCCACTCGAAGGCGACCAGCCGGTCTTCGGCCTGGTCAAGACTGGTGAAG
>NZ_JBSGCE010000145.1:0-10050 GCF_053601695.1 Nonomuraea sp. NPDC004702 | reverse complement strand
AGACTTTCTCCACACCTACAACCACCATCGATGCCACACCGCACTCGGCGGCCACCCACCGATCACCCGCGTCAACAACCCTGCGGGTCAATACAGCTAGCGGCTGGAGGGAAGGCGTGGGCCAGTAGGTCAAGTAGCCGGGGGCCTCGCCCGGGTCCCAGATTCGACGGGGACGAAGGAGCCCGTCCGGATCGGCGTTGGGCGGCGATGACGGCAGGGATTAGGCGATCCAGCAGGTGAGCACATAGCGCGGCCGCGTCGTCGCCCCATGAACCCATCAGCGGACTGGGGTCGACGCGGGAGTCGAGAGAGACGGCGCGGATCAACCGTAGACCCAGCGGAGGTGAGAGTCAGCTGGGCCAAGCCGGGAACGGCGTGCTCGCGAAGTGCCCGCGATACCTGCTTCCAAGCCGGAGGCGGGGAGCGGACAGGCAGTCACTCAGGTAGTCGCCGGCGTCTCGCCGGCTGAGCGCTCGGGGAGCGATGACTTCGGCCCCCACCAGCGGCCCGCCCGCCTGGTCGACGGCGGCTCAAAATTCGGCGGTACGGCTGATGATGATGTGGCCGTGCCCTGCTAAAGACTTGTTGACAGCGGTCAGGACCCGCACGCTGGTCGTCGCCGATTTCGTCGAGCCCATTCAGGACGGGGAGAAACGCGGCCGCTGTCCGCCAGAGCGGCGGCCGCGGCGGGGCCGAGCGAGGGCCTTCGGCGCGGGAGAGTCCTGTTGGAGGCGTTCCGCTTGCCACTTTTGCGGCGGGTCGTGGGTGTCGGTATCCCAGCCGCTGGCTGGTAGAAGTACCGGCACCGGCTCGCCTTTGACTCCGGTGGGCGGGTCGTGGCCGTCGGGGCGGGCGGCCAGCGGGTGTAGTGGGAGTCGAACGGCCAGGGCCGTCTTGCCAATCCCGGGCGACGCCGGCGATGACCGGCTGGCCGCGCCGACGAAGCCGGTGGGCAAGGCGGCGTTGTCGTCGCCGCGGCCATCGAAGATGGTCTTCCGGGGCGGCCAGGAGGAGCGGGCTCATCAGCGCCGGGTTGGTGGTGCGCAGCCGGCGCATCGGCATGGGGCGTGGTTCACGGCACCCGCCGGTAGCGGGATTCCTCACTTGACGCGTTCCACCAGAACGCGAGCGGCGGATTCACGTCGGCGACGGTCGAGTGCTCTGGCGATGTCCAGGCCGCCGCCCATGTCCTAACCACAGTGCCGAAGACGCCCACGGCGGCGAGCGGGACGGAGACGAAGTCAACAGGGGTGCGCCTTGCTGTCTGCCCCGGACCAGTTCTCCATGGCAGCGATCCGACCACGACGACGATCAGCACAAGGAGTAGCGCTGCGCATATGCGAATTGGCCAGCGGGGAGGCGGTCTTCGCAGCGTCTCATCCTCGCCCGTCGATGACAGCGCGGGCCATGTCGTCAAGGGTGCCGTAGCCCCGGGCCTCGCCGGCTTGCGCCGCGGTCGCCGCTAGCGGCTTCTCGCCGCTACAGATCCGCTTCGGAGCGGTGTCGGTGAGTGACCAGTCTCGACGCTCAGGCTGTCAGCGGGTTCGCGCCAGCAGGTCCAGCACCTCCGGCACGTTGTCGTACGCTTGAAGGCGGCCGAGCACGATTCGGGCGCGCTGCGCCGTTCGGTCGCTGGCCAGGCCGGATGACAGGTCGAGCATCCGCGTGGCGGTGCGGGCGGCCTCCTCTAGCTCGTTGGCGTCAGCGAGGGCCACGGCCAGCCAGGAGAGGTAGAGCGCCAGTTCACGGGCGTGTGTGGCGTCATATCGGGCGAGCACCGTCGCCAGCAGAGGCACAGCCCGCAGGGGCCTGCGTAGTTCGGTGTAGACGCGCGCCTCCATGATCTGGAGCTCGCTCTGATCTACCCAGTACAGATAAGACGGATTCCGCTCTTCGCGGTCGCTGGCCAGCGCTTCGCCGGCTTGGCCTAGGGCTCGCACGGCCGCTCTCGCGTCACCGTGACGGGCGTGCGCCCATGCCGCGCGGTCCCAGGCGAGAGCGCGGGCCCGAGCGGGAGATCGTGGACCGGCGGCGTCGACGGCGGCCATCGCCAGGTCCACACCTCGCTTCGTGTCGCCGATGTTGGCGGTCTGGTAGGCGAGGCAGCCGATCAAGTTGCTCTCCAGCGTCTGGTCGCCCGCCTCACGCGCTGCGCTGATTCCGAGCCTGTAGCTCTGGGCCGCCTGAGCATGTTGGCCCGCGTCCGAGGCGATCCAGCCGGCGATTTGCGCGCCTTCCCCAATCACCGCGAGCAGCTCGCGGCCGGCCCTGTCCGTGTGGGCGCATTCACGGTAGAGCCTCACGGCCGAGTCCAGTTCGCGAAAGGCCGTACCGATGAGGTCTTTGCCGCCGAGCACGTCGTCCGCCAGGCGTAGTCCGTGAACTCGGGCCGATAGGTCCGCGACGGTTCCCAGCCCTAATCGCCCTCCGGTTCGCCCAGCCCCGGAGGTGGGTGGATCGTCTTCCGGCATGATGGCCGCCAGCACGTCGGCGGGGGCGCGCTGGGGTGCTGGCGGCTCACCGAACAGCTCCGCCACGTCCATTCCGAGGGCTCGAGCGATCAGTATCGGATATGGGTGCCGGGGCCGTCGTGTTCCCGCCTCCCAATTCTTCATCGAGCGGATGAGCGACTCTCGCTCGGGCATCGTGATGCCAAGGCCGGCGGCGACCTCGGCGATACGGCGTGCCAGATCCTTCTGCATCCAGCCGCGCGCTAGCCGCTCATCTCGCAACCGCTGGGCCAAGGCGGGACGCTTTTCCATGCGGATCTCCAAGAACAGATCTGAAGCGCTGTTCCCCTGGTTTCCCCAAGCGCCACCTGTTCATCGCCAGCGCGCCGGGGTGAAATAGGAGGCCCCGAGACCTACCGGCCTGGGCGAATCGCTTTCACGGCAACGTGTACCAGCATCGCCCTATGATTCTTCGTCTCAATCCGGCGACGGGATCGATCCTGTGGGCGCTTCGGGACACGCTCATGATTTTTACCGCATAACCGCGCGTTCCACGACCAGGCGTTGTCTCCGCGGCGGCCGGGAGACCGACGGTGTTGGCGGCCGCGGTATCGAACTGTTCCACTCCACCGAACGCGGAGAGACGCGCGATGACGAACAGCAGGCCAAGTGCGCCTCCCCCGAGGGAGCCTCCGCTTCCGCGGCCATCGTTGGCCACCGTGCCAGCCAAAGCGGTTCGATACGCGGATGCCACGTCATCCGCCCTGGACGGTGGTCCTTCTCGGCCGCGCGACAGATGGCTCGCACCGGCTCGCCCCCATCGCGCCCCAGGATGTGAAGGCTTCCGGCGCGTCCAGCGCTTCTCTCGGACGCTCACGCCGAGAGACGTGGTAGGCGCTCATCGACATCATCACCGCCAGCCGACGCTCGCGCGTTCCTTCCCCGCCGGCGGCGTCGCGGAGCGAGGGGGCGGGGTCGGAGGAGCTCTCGGTGCCGCGGGGCCAGCGCCCTCTCGCGGACGCACCGCCGGCACGGGGTGCCCTCTGCTTACGCTGACGTCCGCTCTTCCGCCAAGGACCACCATGCCCGCCCCTGTAGCTCCTCCTACGCCACGACGCCAGTGTGGTCTAGTCGTGGCTCCTGAGCGTCGTCCTGCTGCTGGTGATGACTGAAGTGACGCCCTGGCCCGCCGTCATCACCGGGGCGATCGCCGTACTCGCTCGAGGTGGTCTTCTCATCTTCGTCACCTTCCACCGCGGCAGTGGGCTGTGTCCTCGGTGCGCTACGGTCCTCCCCCTCGGTTCGCGCGCCCATGCCGGGGAGCCAGAGCACTGTCCGGACCACACGCACGACATCGGCCACACCGCGGGGATGCCCCACGCGCCAATTCCGATCGGCCTGAAGGCCCTGGCCATCACTGGCCTCGCCGGCATCCGGCATCTCGCCACGACGGCGCGTGGCGGCTTCGCGGGGATCGTGCTGTCCACCCCGTTAGCGATGGTTGACGCGCTGGCTCCGCGGGCGCCTCACACGCCGGAGCGGCCGCGATGGTGGTACCCGCGCTGCCTCAGGTGTGAAGGCGGCGGGCGATCCCCGCGTACGCACGCGGGAGATCCTCGCGCGTGTTGATCACATCCGACACGGGCGTCTGGTCGCTGCTCAACGCCCTCGGCCTGACCTACAGCCAGGTCGCGGCCCTGTTGCACGCCCTGGCGCTGATCGGCGTGGCGTCATCGATCGCCTGGCAGACCAAGGACGCCAGAGGCCAGGAGCGACGCCGGCTTCACAACGACCTGCTGAAGATGGCGATGAACGACCCTCTCTATCTGGCGTGCTGGGGCGACTTCTTCGCCGATGACGACGAGCGGAGCCAGCGGGCTCACCTATATCTGAACATGGTCTTCAACACCTGGCTGCTGATGTGGGAACAACGCTCGATCACCGAGGCCCACCTGCGTGGGATCGCCTGGACCGTGCTCTCAAGTCCGTCCGGCCGCGTGTTTTGGCAACAGGTGCGAGACCTGCGGATGAGCGGCGCGGGTTCGCGGCGGGAACGCCGGTTCAACCGCGTCATCGACGATGTCTACCAGCGGGTGGTCAGCGCGCATGCCATCTAGCCGGGTAGGCACACCCATCCACCCTCACCCTTGGGCCGCATCCCCCAGTCCGCCTCTCGCCGATATCGATCCGATCCCTGACCTCAAGGCCTACGGTGACCACATGACTACAGTCGACAACGCGATCGACGACGCCACCCAGCTCCGCGTGGCCATGGTGGACCAGTTGCTCCGCGAAGGCGCGATTACGTCGAAGGCGGTGGCCCGGGCCATGCTGGCCGTGCCGCGGCACGCCTACGCGCCGGAAGCCCCTTTGGAGCAGGTATACGACATCACCACCGCGGTTCCCATCAAACATGACAGCAGCGGCATCACCATCAGCTCAGTGTCGGCCGCCCGCCGGCAGGCTTTCATGCTGGGCCAGGCCAACGTCCGGCTCGGAGATCGAGTGCTGGAAATCGGCACCATGGGTCCTTTCGCTGCCCTGCTGTGCGAGCTGGTCGGCCCAAATGGGCACGTCACATCGGCCGACATCGACCACGAGATCGTCGAGCGAGCCAGCGGACATCTGAAGCGCACTGGTTATGGCCGCGTTGACGTGGTGTGCGCCGACGCCGAGTACGGAGTGCCCTCTAACGCCCCCTACAACCGGATCATCGCCACCGTGGAGACGCCGGACATCCCACCCGCTTGGCTGCGGCAGCTGGCTCCCGGCGGCCGCATCGTGGCGCCGTTGCGGCTTAAGGGAGTCACCCGGTCGGTCGCTTTCGACCGCGACAGTGCTGGTTTGATCAGCCGCAGTTACCACGTGTGCCGTTTTGTCCCTATGCGGGGTGATGGCGCCCACACACACCAGCGTCTTGTGATCGACCGAGGCGTCTACCTCACGGTCGATGACGCCGACCTGGTCCTCGATCTGGGAGCGCTGCGCCAGGCGCTGGATGGGCCGGCCTCGATAAGCTGGCCTGGCGCCCTCTGCGATCCTCTCGGCGAGCTGGACTTGTTCCTGCTCACCAATTCTCCGCGAATGGCTCTCCTGCACGCCAGCCCAGAACGCGTCAGTGATGGACTCCTCGACCCTTCGACGGCCTCTGGAGTCCCCGTCCTCATCGGCACCGATGGGTCATTCGCCTACCGCACTCAAGGCCGGCCAGACGGCGACGCTCACGCCTGCGGTGTCATCGCGCAGGGACCATCCGCGGAGTACGTCACCGCGCAGTACCGCCAGCTGCTGGTCCACTGGTCGAGGCACTACCGGCGCGGCGGCATGGCCACCATCCGCTATCGACCCCGCAACGCCGCCACCCCGCTCGGATGGGAGCCGCGACCGGGCGGTCTGCTACACAAACGGCATGGGGATATCGTCGTCTCCTGGCCCTGACGTGGCAGTACGTCAGAGTCCCGAGTGTCGCCCTCCGCTACAAGGGGGGTGACACGGCGAGCGCTGTCGGCCCGGCGCGGGGCACCTGTCGCGTGGGAACGCCTCCACCGGTTGAGGGCATTGACAAGGCTCAGATCCCCTGATCGGCGCGAGACGCGGCCAACCGCCTTCGTCTTCCGCTCCGCGTGCCGCGTGCCTGGCCCGCGGCGCCGTCATCAACGGCCATGGTCGTCGTCATCGCCATCGCCCAAATCCCGCGATCCAATCATCGATGTATCTGGCGCCCTCCTCGGCGAGGACCACGGCCTTTCTCGGGGCAGGACCGAGGGAGTCGACGAGGCTGCCAGGGTCGACAGGACGGCCGGGGGTCACCAGGTAGCAGGACAGGCCGGAGCTCATCTGGCGGGCCATTGAGGAAACGAACGCGTTGCGGCGGAATCTGTTGCACAGCAAGAGCAGGCCCTGGCGCTCAAGTTCCTGCCTCAGCCGCGTCAGCGGGTCTTCGAAGTCTGTGGGCGAGCGGAACACCAGTGGTGCTGCGTTCTGCCGGTCGAAGCGAAGGACACATATCTCGTCCTCGTCGAGAGCCCGCAAAGTCACGACACATGGTAGTCGTAACTCATCAGCGAGCCTTACAGCTTCCAGTCGGTACGTGGTCACCTTCGGAACATAGTGCGCTTTCGGGATCCACGGATCCGACTTGCCGAGCTTTCCCAGCTTCCATATCGCCTCGATCCGGGCGTGCTCGACCCTGGTGGAAGAAGGCCCTCCGCTCGAGCTTCCGATGCTTACACCTCACCTGTACGCCACACGCTCGCCATCGCCCTAGTTGTCAATCTCCTAGATGAATCCTCTGTATGATCGCGAGCCCGCGTCCGACGTCCTTGCTCCATTGAGGCGCCGATCGGGCGGGCCTCGTTCTCCACTTCAAGCACGTCGTCGGACAAGAGCGGGGCCCCACGCCGGCCGCTCGCGCCGGCTCCGTTTCCTGGCGCCCGCAGTGCCGTCCGCCTGAGTCTCACGCACCTGGTCGCGAGGGGCCTCCCGGCTGATTCCCAAGTTCTCCACCACACAGATAGGCGTTCGTCACGGAGCGGAAAGGCACAACGTGGCGGCGTCCGCCCCGCACCGCCGCGGATTCGACTTCGTCGCCATCTGGAACTCCTGTCTCCGGATCTCCATCACCGAGTCGTCAAGGTGTCCACACATCGGGGGCCAAAGGTCCGCGCCGACGTTCTAGCCGACAAGGTGCGCGAGAGCGGATGGCAACGTCTGTCCTACGGAGCGGGCGCCAAAGGCGAACGACTCTATGCCTGGGCGCTGATAGCCACCGAGAGCCCCACCCATCACCTGCTAATCCGCCACTCGCTCAACGATCGCGCCGGCCTTTGGCCTTCCACCTGTTTCGCCCCCGGCCAGGCTCGTTACAACGCCTTGTCCAGGTGGACGGAGCTCGCTGGTCGATCGAGGCATGCTTCCAAAACCGGCGAGAACGAGGCCGCCTACGACCATTGCCTGGTCCGGCTCTATCCCGCCTGGTGCCACTACATCACCCGGCCACGCTCGCCCCGGTCCCGGCACTGACCCGTGCCGCCCTGGGCCCCGAACCCGCCCCAGCGGCCAGCACCGGCCCGCTCATCGCGATCTCCACCTATGAGATCCGCCGCCTCTTCGCTCTCTTGACCGGCCGCCCATTAACGAAGGACACATCCCGCACTGGTCACACTGGTGACAACGCCACCAAACACGCACCCGACAAAGCCACTACCAGCGATGGCATCCCAAAGATCGATAAGTGCGGCTGCGGTACTAGATTGTGCGCTCGGATATCGGTGTACGGGCTCCCATCGACGTGACATTCTCATACAATGAGTTGTCCAGACGCGCCAAGAACGATTGATCACACGAACTAGAAATGCGTGAATCAGCAGATCATGTGCGCCTCAGGCGCACATGACGTATCATCAGATCTTTTCGAGGGGCGTGACGCACGCTCTCCCTCATGAGCAGGATCGGCGACATGAAGAAGGGAGGGTGACCGCGCGTGTACGAGTCACACCCCAGCAAGCGGGCAATGAGCGAGGCGATAAAAGTCGCCACACAAGCAGAAGCGTCGGGAAATTATCGGATCGGCTCAGTCGTTATAAACAATACGATGGACGTGATCGGATCCGCCTTCACCGAACTGCACTCACAGCCAGATCCAACCGCACATGCCGAAACACTTGCCCTTCGGCGTGCATGCGCCAAGCTCAAGGGCAGGTACCTGCCAAACTGCTTCCTCTATACAACTCTGGAGCCATGCCCGATGTGCGCTTCAGCCGCCATATGGGCCAAAGTAGAGGGTATCGTTTATGGGGCAAGCCTCGAGGATGCGATGGACTTCGCCCGCGACTCCGGCCCAGGCTTCTCCTGGCGTCAGATCAACATAAAGGCGGCCTATATAGTGGCCCGCGGAAATCCGGTTATTCAGCTGCACGAGAGATTTATGCGCGAGGAATGCCTCAAGCTGATCTAGGGGTTCCGATGTTCAGCTGTCGCTGCTGGAGTAGACCGCTAGATGGCGCTACAGCCTATTCGTCATCGCCCCCCAGCACAGCAGCTGGCCTCCGGCTCAACTTGCTCGAAGCTCGTCATCGCGTCCACGCTCGCGGCGAATATCCCCTCCGCTGCGGGAAACCCACCGGACTCGGCCGCTCGCCCAGCGAATTCATGGAGGCCAACACCAGCTGACGCGTCGCTGCGATGATCACCATCGCCCTGCTGCGCCGAGTACGAACGCCCCGCCCGACCGGCACCACGCGGCCCAGGCCGAGCCCAAAACACTGCCGCACACCGCCATCCGGCTCGTGCGCACCCAACGCAAACGCAAACGCGAGATCAAATTACCGAAGCTTGGCCCTGGGCTGACCCTTCGCTGAGCTTGGGACGAGAGGAGAAGTCAGCTGATGATTCGAGTCTTGATTGTGATATTTAGCGCCATCAGCGCACTAGGATTACTCGTCACAGTTTCCCTGCTCCCCACTCTCCTTCAGGAGCTAGGCAATCTCCTCTCACACGACCGGCCACCACTCGCAAGCATTGGAAATGTCTACAGCTCGGCGTCCGCGATTCTTTTCGGGACGGCCTTCCTCGGAGTTACCATCTCACTAATCATCCAAGCCAGCCAGGCAAGGGCTGGCAGAATCCAAGCGGTGCGTCAAGCTCATCGAGAGATCATAACATTCTGCCTCGAGAACACCGCCATCTCCCGCCCCGTTCTAGGGTTGCCGGAGGAGATGTCCGAGGAAGCATACCAACAGCATCTCCTCACGGTGAACTACATTAATTATCTGCGGACCGGCTACGAAAGCAGAGTCATCTCGGAAAACTCTCTGAGGTCCGAGATTTTCCCTAGACTGTTCCGACGTTCGGCCGGCCGCCAATGGTACCAAAAAGCAAGCGCGACAATGGCCTCTGCGCACGCCAACCGACGCGAAAAGAAATTCTATCGAATCCTGACAGATGAGTATCGGAAAGCATCCCCGACGCCTGCCCCGAGCTAGCGATCAAACAGGCCTTCTACCTGTTTCAGGCACTGCGGCCAGTGCCGTTACAACGGCCGGTCGAGGTGGCTGTAGCCCGCTGAACGATCGAAGAGTGCTTCCAGGCCGGCAAGAACGAGGCCGCCTTCGACCATAACCAGGTCCGGCTCTATCCCACCTGGCACCGCTACATCACTCTGACCATGCGCGCCCTCACCCGAGCCGCCCTCGGCCTCGAACCCGCCCCAACGCCCGCACCGGCCCGCTCATCGCGATCTCCGCCAACGAGATCCGCCCCCTTGACCCGACCACCCATCAACGAAGGACGCATCTCGCACTGAACGTTTTTCATCCTCTGGCGGCGTGAGCGACACGGTGGTTCTGAAGGACGGCGATGGCTTTGCAGAGGTGGCCGGCCTTGGAAGGGCCGCAGCGTAGCTCTCGCAGGATCTTCTAGCTTTTGAGCTGGGCGTTCGCGCGTTCGCCGGGTCCGCGAAGCCTGGCGTGGGCGCGGTTGGCCCGCTTCTGGGAGTCGGGCTCGTTCTAGCTGTATTGACCACGAGCGTTGTTGACAGCCAGGGCTTGATCAATGGAGAGGCCTCCGCTGTGGTGTAGGTGTCGAATCTGCACCAGACGCG
>NZ_JBSGCE010000144.1:0-10754 GCF_053601695.1 Nonomuraea sp. NPDC004702 | reverse complement strand
GGCGGCCGTACGGCCACCCGCCCTCAGTCGAATTCCGGTCAGGCCGTCGCGGGCTCCGGCGCGCGCGGCGTGCGGGCGGCCGACGCCGGGGCGTCGTCGAGCGGCTGCGGCGGCGCGTTGAAGACCGCCTCGTCCAGACGACCCTCGGAGCGGGCCACCAGGACCGGGACGACCATCTGGCCGGCCACGTTGGTCGCGGTGCGGATCATGTCGAGGATCGGGTCGATCGCCAGCAGCAGGCCGACGCCTTCGAGCGGCAGGCCCAGCGTGCTCAGCGTGAGCGTCAGCATGACGATCGCGCCGGTCAGACCGGCGGTGGCGGCCGAGCCGACGACGGAGACGAACGCGATCAGCAGGTAGTCCCCCACCCCGAGGTGCACGCCGAACACCTGGGCCACGAAGATCGCGGCGAGCGCCGGGTAGACCGAGGCGCAGCCGTCCATCTTGGTGGTGGCGCCGAAGGGCACCGCGAAGGAGGCGTAGTCACGGTCCACGCCGTTGCGCTCGACGGTGACGCGCTGGGTCAGGGGCAGCGTGCCGACCGAGGAACGGGAGACGAAGGCCAGCTCGATGGCGGGCCAGGCGTTGCGGAAGAACGTGATCGGGTTGACCTTGCCCCAGACCGCGAGCAGCGTCGGGTAGACGGCCAGCAGGACGATGAAGCAGCCGACGTACACGCCGACGCTGAACTTGGCCAGCGGGGCCAGCAGGTCCCAGCCGTACGTGGAGACGGCCTTGCCGATGAGGCCGGCGGTGCCGATCGGGGCCAGGCGGATGACCCACCACAGGGCCTTCTGCACCAGTTCGAGCACCGAACGGCTGAGGTTGAGGAACGCCTCGGCCTTCTCGCCCACCGCCAGGGCCGCCGCGCCGAGGACGACACCCAGGAAGACGATCTGGAGGACGTTCACCTCGGTGAAGGCCGTGACGATGTTGGTGGGCAGGATGCCGGTGACGAAGTCGAGCCAGGTGCCGGCGCCCTCGGTGTCGATGGCCTTGGCCGCGCCGGTGTCCAGGGTGACGCCCTGGCCCGGGTTGATGATCAGGCCGAGCGCGATCGCGAAGGCCACCGAGACGAACGCGGTGATCAGGAACCACAGCAGGGTCTTGGAGGCCAGCCGGGCGGCGCCGTTGACGTTGCGCAGGTTGGCCACGCTGACCAGCACGGCGGTGAACACCAGCGGCGGCACGGCCAGCTTGAGGAGCTGGACGAAGATCTTGCCGACCTGGGTCAGCGTCTCGGCCAGCCAGGCCACGTCCCAGATCTTGGCGACGAACCCCAGGGCGACGCCGACGGCCAGGCCGAGCAGCAGCTGAAGGGAGAAGGTGAATCTCTTCACGGGAGGAAGGCTCCGGAAGTCAGGCATGCCACGGCGAAGGGGGGCATGCGGGTGAGGAAGGGGGGAGTCTGGGGGACGCGCCGATCAGCGACAGAGGGATCCGTGCAGACGGCACAGATCCACGTGCAGACGCTCGACGAGCCGCACGATGACCACAGAGAACCTCACGAGGACGTACAACACCACGCGAAACGGGGCATATTCCCGCTCGGCATTGTGACGTGCGTCACACCCCTTCCGGAGCCCGGCCTATCAGGCGGCCAGCTCCTTGACCTTCTCCAGCAGGCGGACGCGCTCCTCGTGGGTACGGCCGAGCGGCGCGACGTTGAGCGTCGTCACCCCCGACTCCTTCAGCGCCGCGATCCGGTCGCGGACGAAGCCCTCGCTGCCGATCAGCGACATGTTCTCCAGCAGCTCGGCGGGCACCAGCGCGGCGGCCTCGTCCTTCTTGCCCTCCAGGTAGAGGTCCTGGATCTGCTCGGCCTCCTTCTCGTAGCCGTAGCGCCGGGCCAGGTCGTTGTAGAAGTTCTTGCCCTTGGCGCCCATGCCGCCGATGTAGAGGGCGGCCATCGCCCGGCCGAAGTCGCGCAGCCCGGCCACGTCGTCGCCGATGGCCAGCGCCGCCTGGGCGATCACGTCGAGCTCGCCCAGCTCGGGGTCGCGCTTCGCCCGGCCGGCGGCCAGCGAGGGGCCCCACACGTCGGCGGCCTTCTCCGGGTAGTAGAAGATCGGCTCCCAGCCCTCGGCCAGCTCGGCGGTCATCTCCACGTTCTTGGGACCGATGGCGGCGACCACGATCGGGATGCGCGGGCGCACCGGGTGGTTGATGATCTTCAGCGGCTTGCCCAGGCCGGTGCCCTCCCCGGCGGGCAGCGGCACCTGGTAGTTGCGGCCCGCGTGCTCCAGCCGCTCGCGCCGCCACACCTTGCGGCAGATCTCGATGACCTCCCGGGTACGCCCGATCGGCGCGGTGTACGGCACCCCGTGGAAACCCTCGATGACCTGCGGTCCCGACGTGCCGATGCCCAGCGTGAAGCGCCCGTCGGAGACGAAGTCCATGCCCGCGGCGGTCATGGCCAGCAACGTCGGCGTGCGGGAGTAGATCGGCAGGATGCCCGAGGCGATCTGCACCCGCTCGGTCTTGGCCGCGATGTACCCCATCTGGCTGACGGCGTCGAAGCTGTACGCCTCGGCCACGAAGACGATGTCGAGGCCCGCCTTCTCGTAGTCGGCCAGCTCGGCGACCGTCTCCTTGAAACCGCCCGAGTAGTTGAGTGCCATACCGATGCGCATGCCGGGCTCCCGATGAACCGAATGTTGTTCCGTTGCGACGTCAACAGGTTAGCGTGTCGGCGTGTCGCGCGGCGAAGCACTAGCCTGGTTCGGGTGCTGAGCCGGGTCGTCGTCGTCGCCTCCGCAGTGGTCGCCCTGGCCCTGGCGGGTCATTCGCTGATCCCGTCGCTCGGCGGCTTCACGCCGGTCCTGGAGAGCCTGCTCCCCTGGTTGGGGGTGGCGGTGCCGCTGCTGCTGATCCTCGCCCTGCTGACGCGGTCCAGGGCGGCCGCGCTCGCGGCGCTGGCGCCCGGCCTGGTGTGGGCGGCGATGTTCGGCTCCACGCTGCTGGCCGCGCCGCCCGGCGGCCCCAGCGACCTGGCCGTCGGCACGGTCAACGTCGGCGTGCGCAACAGCGCCTCCGGCGAGGCGGTCAAGGCCATCGCCGAGGGGCTCGACCTGCTGGCCGCCCAGGAGCTGACCCCCGGCGGGCCCGCGGCCAAGCAGCTCAACAAGATGTTCCGCTACCGCTACCCGGTCAGCACGGTCGGCCTGTGGAGCCGCTACCCGATCAGCGAGACCAGCCCGCTCGACGTCGGCATGGGCTGGCCGCGGGCGCTGCGCGCGGTGGTGACCACGCCCAAGGGCAAGGTCACCGTCTACGTCATGCACCTGGCCTCGGCCAGGCCCGGCCACACCGCCTCCCGCGACGCCTCCCTGGCGCACGCTCGCCGGCTCGTCGACGGCGACCCCAGCAAGCGCGTCCTGCTGCTCGGCGACCTCAACACCGCCACCACCGACCGCGGCATGCGTGGCCTGACCCCGCCGCTGACCGACGCCCAGAGCGTGGCCGGCGACGGGTTCGGGTTCACCTGGCCGGCCGAGTTCCCGATCACCCGGCCCGACCACATCCTGTTCAGGGGCATGACTGCGACCAAGGCGGGGGTCGCCCCGGCGACCGGCAGCGACCACCGCGCGGCGATCGCCTCGCTGCGCTTCTAGCGGCCCTCCAGCAGCTCCAGAACGCGTTACTAGCGGCCTTCCAGCAGCTCCAGAACGCGTTTCCAACGGCCTTCCAGCAGCTCCAGGTCCTGCGGCGTGTCGATGTCGGCGGGGTCGCCGTGCTCGTCGCAGGCGACCTCGGTGACCAACCCGGGATGCGCCTTCATGAACGCCCGCGCCCCCACGTCGCCCACCGCCAGCTCCGCCACCCCGGCGAAGTGCTCGCGCGCGATCAGCACCGGGTTCGCCCGCCGTCCGCCGTAGGTGGCCACCGCCAGCCCGGCCCCCGACGCGGCCAGCGCCCGCACCGCGCCCGCCCGGACGAGGGGCTGGTCCACCAGCGCGACGACCACGGCCGTCGCCTCCGGCGGCAGCGCGGCCAGCCCGGCCCGCAGTGAGGAGCCCATGCCGGTGCGCCAGTCCGGGTTGCGCACGCTGACCGCCCCGCGCACCTGCACGGTCGCCGCGCCCAGCACGACCACCACCGGACGGCAGCCGCCCTCCGCCAGCAGCCGCACCCCGCGGTCGACCAGCCGTTCGCCGCCGAACTCCACAAGCGCCTTGGGCGTGCCCAGCCGGGCGCCCTCCCCCGCGGCGAGCAGCAGCCCGGCGATCACGCCGGCTCCCCGTGGATGCGCCCGCCCGTCTGCGACAGCGGCCGGCCCGAGCCGCCCCACCGCAGCTGGATCAGCTCGGCGGCGATCGACACGGCCGTCTCCTCCGGCGTGCGGGCGCCCAGGTCGAGGCCGATGGGCGATCTCAGCCGGGCCAGCTCGGCCTCGGTGAGCCCCGACTCGCGCAGGCGGGCCAGCCGGTCCTCGTGCGTGCGGCGCGAGCCCATGGCGCCGATGTAGCCCGCCTCGGTCCGCAGCGCCACCTCCAGCAGCGGCACGTCGAACTTGGGGTCGTGGGTCAGCACGCAGATCACCGTGCGCTCGTCCACCCGCACCGAGGCCAGGTAGTCGTGCGGCCACTTGACCACCACCTCGTCGGCCTCGGGGAAGCGCTTGGCGGTGGCGAAGACCGGCCGGGCGTCGCAGACGGTGACGTGGTAGCCGAGGAACTTGCCCACCTTGGCGACGGCCGCGGCGAAGTCGATCGCGCCGAAGACCAGCATGCGCGGCGGCGGCGCGAACGACTGGACGAACACCGACAGGTCGTCCAGCCGCCGCTCGCCGTGGCCGCCGTAGTGCCGGATGCCGGTCAGGCCCTGGGCGAGCATGCCGCGGGCGTCGTCGTCCACGGCCTCGTCGAGGCGGTCGAGGCCCAGGGTGCCCGACGAGCGGCCGGGCCAGACGATCCGGCGGGCGCCGATCGGGCCGGGGCCGGCGACGATGGTGGCGACCGCGACCGGCTGGTGCGCCTCGACCGAGGCGAAGATCTCGCCCAGCTCCGGGAAGGTCTCGATGGAGACCGGCTCGACCAGGATGTCGATGATGCCGCCGCAGGTCAGCCCGACGGCGAAGGCGTCGTCGTCGCTGACGCCGTACCGCTGCAGGACGGGCGCGTCGGCCTCGGAGGCCAGCTCGAAGACCGCCCCCTCGACGCACCCGCCCGAGACGCTGCCCACCACCTCGTCGCCGCGCACCGCCATCGCCGCGCCCGGCGGGCGTGGCGCGCTGCTGAACGTGCTCACCACGGTCGCCAGCCCGAACCTGAGCCCCGACCTCCACCACCGCATGATCTCCGGGAGCACGTCACGCATGGGCGAGCCTTTCGCTGAGTTCCTCGTAGGCGGCCAGGCTGTGCCCGGCCACCAGATCGTCCAGATGCGGCAGGGCAGCCCGCATGCCTCCGGTCAGCGGCTGGTAATCCTCATATCCCTTGTGCGGATTGACCCAGATGAGCCGGTACGCCTGCCGGGCCAGCCTGGCGAGCTGGGCGCCCAGGAGCGCGGGGTCGCCGCGTTCCCAGCCGTCGGAGGCGATGACCACGATCGCCCCCCGGGCGCTGTGCCGGGTCAGGTACTCCTTGAACTCCTCTCCGAGCCGGGTCCCGCCGCTCCAGTCGGGGATGGCCGCCGAGGCCGCGTTCAGCGCCGTGCCGGGGTCGCGGTGGCGCAGCTCGGCGGTGACCTCGGTGAGCCGGGTGCCGACGGAGTAGACCCTCGTGGCCCGCGGCTCGCTCCTGACCAGCGCGTGGGCGAAGCGCAGCAGGGTCTCGGCGTAGGGGGCCATCGACCCGCTGACGTCCACGAACAGCACCACCTGGCGGGGCCTGGTCGTGTGCCGGCGGCGGCGCAGCCGGGCCACCTCGCCGTTGCGCAGCGCCTCGCGCACGGTGCGGCGCTGGTCCAGCCCGCCCCGGTGGGCCCGCTCGAAACGGCGGGAGCGGCGCGCGGCCCGGCCGCGGCCGAGCAGGGCCAGCATGCGGTGCACCTCGGCGCGTTCGGCCTCGGTGAGCCGGGCGACGTCCCGGTGCCGCAGCACCTCGGCGCGGCTGGCCGTGGCCGGGGCGGCGGCGTCCTCGCCCGCGCCCGCCTCCTCGCCGTCGCCGGCCGCCAGGTGCCGGGTGACGCTGGTCGTCGCGGTACGGGCCGCCGCCGCCCGCCGTCCGCCGAAGTAGGCGGCGAAGCAGCGGTCGTAGCGGGGCAGGTCGTCGGGCGTGGCGCACAGGGTGAGCCGGCCGGCCCAGTAGAACGCCTCCCGGTCCCCGGCGTCGAGGTGGCCGAGGGCCTGCAGCAGGCTCCGCGTCCGCTCGTGGTCGGCGTCCACGCCCGCCGCGCGCAACGTCCTGACGAAGCCCGTCACGGTCCGGACCAGCTCATCCACCGGACAGCAGCCCGTCGCCCAGGACGGCGGCGACGTCCTCGCGGTACTTCAGCGCGGCGCCCAGGGTGGCCGCGGCCAGGTCGGGGTCGAGCTCCCTGGCCCCGAGCGTCAGCAGCGCCTCGGTCCAGTCGAGGGTCTCGGCCACGCCCGGCGGCTTGACCAGGTCGGCCCGGCGCAGCCGCTCGGCCGCCCGCGCCACCTGCAGGGCCAGCTCCTCGGTGCAGCCGGGCAGGCGGCGCAGCAGGATCGCGACCTCGCGGTCGAAGCTCGGGTGCTCCAGCCAGTGGTAGAGGCAGCGCCGCTTGAGCGCGTCGTGCACCTCGCGGGTGCGGTTGGAGGTCACCACGACGACCGGCGGCGTCGCGGCCCTGATCGTGCCCAGCTCGGGGATGGAGACGGTGAAGTCGGAGAGCACTTCGAGCAGGAACGCCTCGAACTCGTCGTCGGCCCGGTCGATCTCGTCCACCAGCAGCACGCTCGGCTGGGTCTCCACGGCCTTCAGCAGGGGGCGGGCGATCAGGAAGCGGCGGTCGTAGATCTCCCCCTCCAGCCGGGCGGCGTCGGTGATCCCGGCGGCCTCGGCGGCCTTGAGGTGGAGGAGCTGGCGGGCGAAGTCCCAGTCGTACAGGGCCTGGGACGCGTCGAGGCCCTCGTAGCACTGCAGCCGGATCAGCGGGGCCTTGAGCAGCGTCGCGAGGGTCTTGGCCAGCTCGGTCTTGCCGACGCCCGCCTCCCCCTCCAGGAACAGCGGCCGCCCCATCCGCAGCGCCAGGAAGGCGGCCGTGGCCAGCCCCCGGTCGGCCAGGTAGTCGTGCCGGTCGAGCAGCTCGATGAGCTTGTCCGGCGACTCGATGTCCATTGCCCTGATTGTCCGCCGCAGCACGCCTTCAGGCTACGTCGCGACCCCCGCCCCGCGATATCGGCTCGCCCTCATCATCGCGTTTCAGTCGCCGGACTCGGACGCCTCGCCGCGCTCGCGGATCAGCGCGGCCAGCTCGGCCGTGGCCCGGCGGGCGCGGGCCTTCTCCGAGCCCTGGATGCCCATGGCGCCGATCGTCCGGCCGTCGGAGAAGTCGATCTTCGGCCATGGGTCGCCCACCAGGAGGGTCACGTCGATGACCTCGGGCCAGGTGTAGCGGTGGACGCGCAGGGCGTTGACGACGGTCAGGCCCTGCTCGTCGGCCTCCACCCGGACCCGGCCCAGCAGGTGGAGCACGTACGCCACCGCCAGGCCGAAGCCCACGATCGCCACCCGGTCGGGCAGCTTGAACGGGTCGGCGATGAAGATCGCCATGAGGACCGCCCCCGCCACCACCACCAGGGCGAAGGCGTAGGGCACGATCCGGCCCCGGCGGGGACGCCAGGTCACGGGCAGGGGCGGCGGGGTCACGGGCTCGGGCACGAGGGAAACCTACCGCAGGTCAGTGGAGGTCCCTCAGGAGGAGGGCGGTCTCCAGGGCGGCCAGGGCCGACTCATAACCCTTGTCCTCCTTACTGCCGGGCAGCCCGGAGCGGTCGAGCGCCTGGTCCAACGTCTCGCAGGTGAGCACGCCGTTGCCGACGGGCGTCTCCTCGTCGAGCGAGACGCGGGTCAGACCGCTGGTGACCGAGTCGCAGACGTAGTCGAAATGGGCGGTCTCGCCCCTGATGACCGCGCCGAGGGCGACCACCGCGTCACAACGCCGGGCCAGGGCCTGGGCCACGACGGGGATCTCCAGCGAGCCGGGCACGCGAACCACGGTCGCGGTGGCGCCGCTGTCGTCGCACGCCTGCACGGCCCGCGCCACGAGCTGGTCGGTGATCTTGGCGTGCCAGCTCGCCGCCACCACGCCCACGACCAGGCCCGCCGCGTCCACCACGGCCACTCCGGGACGGCCTTCGCCACTCATGACGCCTCCGAGATCTCGTGCGGGACGCTGGAGGAGATGTCGTGGCCGAGCCGGTCGCGCTTGGCCTCCAGGTACCGCTCGTTGTGCGGGTTCAGGGCCACGGGCATGGGCTCGCGGCCGAGCACCTTGATGCCGTAGCCGTCCATGCCCTTGAGCTTGGCCGGGTTGTTGGTGAGCAGCCGCACCGAGCGCACGCCGAGGTCGGCCAGGATCTGCCCGGCGTTGGAGAACTCGCGGGCGTCCACCGGCAGCCCCAGCTCGACGTTGGCGTCGACGGTGTCGCTGCCGTTGTCCTGGAGGCTGTAGGCCTTGAGCTTGGCCAGCAGGCCGATGCCCCGGCCCTCGTGGCCGCGCAGGTAGACCACGACGCCGCGGCCCTCCTGCGCGATGGCGCCCATGGCGTGGTCGAGCTGCACGCCGCAGTCGCAGCGCAGCGAGCCGAACACGTCGCCGGTCAGGCACTCGGAATGGGCCCTGACCAGGATGTTCTCGCCGCCGCCGAGGTCTCCGTAGACGAGCGCGACGTGCTCGCCGCCGTCGAGGGCGCTGGAGTAGCCGTAGGCCCGCCACATGCCGTACGCGTTGGGCAGCCGGGTCTCGGCGACCCTGGTGACCATGCTCTCGGCGCGGCGGCGGTGGTCGACGAGCTGCTCGATGGAGACCAGCGCCAGGTCGTGCTCGTCGGCGAAGCGGCGCAGCTGGGGCAGCCGGGCCATGGTGCCGTCGTCGTTGACCACCTCGGCCAGCGCCCCGGCGGCCGACAGCCCGGCGAGCCTGGCCAGGTCGACGGCCGCCTCGGTGTGGCCGCGCCGGGCCAGCACGCCGCCCTCGCGGTAGCGCAGCGGGAAGATGTGGCCGGGCCGGACCAGCTCGTTGGGCTCGGTGGCGGAGTCGGCGAGGGTGCGGATGGTCCTGGCGCGGTCGGCGGCGGAGATGCCGGTGGTGACGCCGTCACGGGCGTCGACGGTGATCGTGTACGCCGTGCGCATGCGCTCGCGGTTCTGGGACACCATGAGCGGCAGCCCGAGCCGGTCGAGCTCCTTGCCGTCCATGGCCACGCAGATCATGCCGCTGGTGTGCCGGATCAGGAACGTGCACAGCTCCGGCGTGGCCTTCTGGGCGGCGAAGATCAGGTCGCCCTCGTTCTCGCGGTTCTCGTCGTCCACGACCACGACGGGACGGCCGTTGCGGATGTCCTCGATGGCCCGCTCGATCGGGTCGAGCTTGAACTCGCTCATGCCGCTGCCACCACTTCCGGACGGGCGGCGGCGCGGTACTCGCGCAGCCACTTGGCGAAGCCCGTGAGGACCATGACGAAGAACACGCCGTAGACGGCGCCGGAGACGTAGAGGCCGGAGTTGAACGCGACCGGCACGCCCACCAGGTCGACCAGCACCCAGATGATCCAGAAGTCGACCAGCGCCCGGCCCTGCGCCCAGGTGGCGACCGCGCCGCCGACGAAGATGTAGGCGTCGGAGGCCACGACGGACACCGGCGCGCCCGGGTACCACGACAGGTCGAACGTCTTGAACAGGACGGTCACCACCGCGGTGCCCACCGCCAGCGCCGCCAGCATCCGCCACCGCTCGCCGCCCGTGGCGGGCCGGACGGACAGGGCGTGCTCCTGGGTGCCCTGCCGCCACTTCCACCATCCGTAGACGGCCAGCCCGGCGAACAGGGCCTGCTTGAGCGCGTTGCCGGTGACGTGCGCGCTGATCGAGGCGAGGAACAGCAGCACCGAGCCGGTGAACTGGACCGGCCAGGTCCACATGGACTTGCGCATCGCGAACGCCACGGTGGCGAGGGCGAACACGTTGCCCACCAGGTCGGTCCACTTCACCGGCAGACCGAAGATGTCAATCGATGCGTCCACCCAGCTCATCGGGTGCCCACCAGCCTCTCCACATACTTGGCGATCACGTCGACCTCAAGGTTCACCACGTCGCCCACCTGGCGGTCGCCCATGGTGGTCAGCTTCAGCGTGGTCGGGATGAGGCTCACGCCGAAGCTGTCGTCGTCAACCGTCGTGACGGTCAGGCTGATTCCGTCGATGGCGATCGAGCCCTTCTCGGCCACGTACCGGCTGAGCGGGCCGGGCAGGGAGAAGCGCAGGTCGTCCCAGTTCTCGCCGGGGGCGCGGGACAGCAGGCGGGCGGTGCCGTCGACGTGGCCCTGGACGATGTGGCCGCCGAGGCGCTGGTCGGCGCGTACGGACCGTTCGAGGTTGACCGCCGAGCCCGCGGTGAGGCCGCCGAGCGAGCTGCGGTCCAGCGACTCCCTGATGACGTCGACGGTGAACACGTCGTCCTTGACCTCGACGACCGTCAGGCAGACGCCGTTGACGGCGATCGAGTCCCCGTGGGCGGCGTCGGAGGTGACGAGCGGGCCGCGTACGGACAGCAGGGCGCCACCGCCGACCTGCCCGCCCGCCGGCTCGATGGCGACGACTTCGCCCTTCTCCTCGATGATTCCGGTGAACA
>NZ_JBSGCE010000143.1:0-11050 GCF_053601695.1 Nonomuraea sp. NPDC004702 | reverse complement strand
GTCTTCCCGAGCGCCTGTATGTACTCGGCGCGGGCCTCGGCACTGCCGGCGTCCTCGAACACCTCGACACTGCCCGCCCCATCTGCCTTAACCCTGCTATCGGTGAACTCGGCCTTGCTGAGGTAGCCGTTGGGGCGGCCAAGCAGCTTGTTCGGGTCAGTGTTCTCGTCGTAGACGGTGCCGAGCTTGGCGGGCACGCCGTTAGCACCGAGGTCACCGACGATGGTCGCGGCGTCCTTGTTGGTCGAGGCGCCGCCGCAGGCGGTGAGAAGGCCGACCAGTGCAAGCACGGCGGCGGCGTGGAGGTGTCGTCGTAACGCGATCATAAGATCATGCATACACTCTGGATCGGTCCAGCACGGCAGTGTTGATGCGATTGGTAGCTGCCTCGCCACTGGGCATGCGGGTTCTGTCCGCTGCTGTACAGCGCAAAAGTACAGCAACACAGCCCTACTACGCCGTCCGATTCCAGCCACCCTCAACCACCTGACCAGGCCAAAGGCGACTCGACCAGGAGGCTGCCTTTCCCTACGGATCAGACGGTTAGGGATTGTTCGAGTCCTCTCGGCCGCGCACAGCAGAAGGGCCCACTGCTAGGGATGACCTGGAGCAAGCCTTCGTGTTTGTCAGGACAGTCCTGGGGTCTAAAAGGCACCCCAGGTCGAAGCACGATGCTGCTTTCTAGGACCGGTACGGACACAGACGGCTTTGACGCCAACCAGCGTCCGCTCGGCGCGGAACCGACGACCCAGGCGAACGATCAGGCAGTCAGGCCAGCTTGTAGAGCGCCGCGAGCCGCTGCGCCGCGACTGCCGCAGCTACAGGAAGTCGCGTACGGCCCGAGTACCAGCGAGGCGGTCGTGCAAGGTGCGAGTGGCCGGGTCGGCCAACGACCACAAACCGTCTACCAAGAGCATGACCAGCCCGACCTGTGGCACGCAGACGAGGACAGGGAAGACGAGCCCTCGGACCGCGGCGCGGCACCAACCCGGCCAGTGTCCGGTTTCAGTGGAGACGACGCGGATACGCATGAGCCGCTTACCGAACGTCCGTCCCGTCAGGACGTAGAGGAACGCGGGCACGGCGACAAGCGGCGATGTCGGTTCGTTGACCGTGAACCAGTTTAGGAGACCGTAGTCCAAGCTGCTGGGCCCGCCCTCGGAGAGGCCCAAGAAGGCGACGAAGACCAAGTAATCGAAGGTGAACGCCACCGCCCGTCGCCCGGCGAATCCACTCGGCCAGGTGTCCCTTGCGGTACGGGCGGCCAGCAGCACCAACAACGCGGAGAGTAGGAGGGCCGACTCCTCATACCCGTAGGCGGTCGCCACGGTCGCGAACCATTCGTCGCTGAGTACGGGGATCTCCGAGCAGCCGTCCGAAGCCATGTACGTAGGAGCGGCCGGTCCGACGACCGCGAGAAGAACGAGCAGGCCGGCCACCCGGCGTCCGATGATCGGCCCGTTCCCGGTGGCCACCGACATACAGAGCCCCGCAAGGACAAGGATGGCGGGCACACCCCATTGGACGGCCAGGCCCGCGATGTCGTAGGCGTCTCCCAGGGATGTCGATGCCAGTTTGGTGAGGCCGAAGCCGCCAGTGTCAAAGGACCCCACGCAGCCGAGGACGGTGTAGGAGAACCCGTACTCGAATTGCCAGGCGCTCCAAGTCGAGTAGGCTGCGGCGGCCAGGGCGGCCACCCAGGCGAGGTGGGCTAATCGCGGCAAGATGATCTCCGTTTTCGCGACACCCTAGCGGTATGGCCGGCCCTCCGTATTCACGCGGCACGGTGGTAGCGGCGTTGATCGGGTGGGCTTTCAGGGGCTCAGAGCGGGCTCGTGTCCGTGATCCAGCGTTGCGGCTGATCAGAACATCCACGCCGACCGGCGTGTCGTCTGGAAGAGGAGCTGGCCCGGGATCTCGCTAACGCTGTTGCTGGGCGGTCGCGGCCTCGGCGTTGATCCGCCCGCCCCATGCCTTGCCGATCCATTGGTTCTTGGGCACCGCGGCCCGAGGAGTGCTTCCAGAGCGCCAAGAACGAGACCGGCCTGGACCAGTACCAAGTCCGACGGTTCGATGCCTGGCATCGCCACATCACCCTCGCGATGCTCGTCCCCGCCTACCTGGCCGTCACCGCCGCGAACGCCCCAATAGCCCAAGCGGCCTGGCCCGCGTCACACCCGCCGAAATCCGCCGTCTCCTGGCAGGTCTGACCGCTACGATCACCCGCCCGCTCAGCCACGCCCTCGACTGGTCTCAACGTCGACGACACCATCAGACGCGCGCGTGAGCCAGCCACTGCTGGAGGCGTTGACTCGAACATCACGAGATCAGGCTGTAGAGGGCGAAGATTCGGGTGCGTCCGTCGAGGGGCTTGACGCGCCCTCGGATCCGCACGACCTGGCGGACGACGTCGATGTCCTCCAAAGCCGGCTCAACTTTCCCCTGGCGCGGCCGGGACCTGACGCGCCTACCATCACGGCATGGTGTTGGCGGGGGGTGACGTTAGCTGCCGCGTGTGCGGATGGATCATCCGCTGCGGCACCCGAAGACGACGCTCCGCCCTTGGCTACTTCAGTTCGATCGACTACGAGCGGCAGACCAGCGATAGGGTGCGGCTGGCCGCATAGCAACCGGTGTCCGCGCTTCGGGACGAGCCCTCAGACCCCGTACGGCGGGCAAGGCCACCGTCCGACGCAGCGATGGTTTTGGCCACCGAGCGACTGGGCGAGTCACCTGCCGCAACACCAGCACTGTGGCGGACTGGCGTAACGTCATCGGCGTGGGTGTCGTCAATGTGCTTGACCCGCCGGACGCGCTTGCCACGGGCGGGCGGAACATCCGCAGCGGGGAGTAGGACGGGAGGTGACCATGAGCGTCGAAGTCGACAGCACGATGTTCGCAGCCCTGCATGGCGAGTTGCGGCCCTACCCATGGCGGCAGCCGAGTCCGGATCCCGACGCCTACAGTCTGTTCGTCGCGCGATCGTCGGCCATGGGATGGCTCGCCGAGCCGACCGGGGGTGATCGCGGGCTGTGGGGGATGAACGATGCCGGGTTCGGCTCTGCGGCTGGTCCGTGGCGTTCCCGAGCTGCCTGGTTTCAGGCGTCGCTGCCCGCGCCGGCCGCACTCGACCTGCCGTTGCCGGTCCAGCCGTTCCTGGCTTGCGCGCAATGGGTCGCCGCTCGCGTGGGTGTGCTGCGCCTGGAGGCCGTCCAGGTTTCGCTGCCGGTACAGAGCCTGGCTTTGCCCGATGGCGGCTTTCATCGCACCGGCGCCGTGGTACGGCTGCTACAGCAGATCTGCTGGTTCGCCGATCTGCTTCCGCGGGCGAGAACGCGCGTACGAGTGACGCTGGACGGCGGGCAGAATCCGGTGCTCTTGTCAGTGGCGCCGGACATGCTCGGGTGGCTGCGGGAGCTGAAACAGGACATGTTCAGCGATTTCTTCCTCACGGATGACGAGGCCGTCATGCTGCGCCCTGCTATCACCGATGAGTTGTGGTGCGGGCCGGCTGAGCACAGCGTAACCATCGACGGCACCTTGGCCGAGTGGTCGCTGGATGCTCTCGGTTGGCTGGCCGCGCTTCTCGCCGAAGCGGGCCGTCACCATCGGCTCGACTGCCCGCTCATGCTGTCAGCCGTTCCTATCCTCGACTCAATATCCACTACGTATCTGTGCGGCTAGCTCGCGTCGCCGCTGACGATCAACCGCCAGTGATCGAGTACGCGGACCCGTGTGCTGCCACGACCTATCTCCATGACGGTGGGCGCTTGGGCGTCGCCGTTCCGCTCGGTCCGCCGGATCAGGTATGTTCCGCCCTCCATGCATTGCTCGTACTCGATGGATCCCCGGGTGATGAACTCTCTGATCTTCGCTCGAGACCCGCACGAGTGGTACGGGGCCCAGTCGAAGCGGGATCTACCTGGCGCGGTCATGGCTCGACGGAGGTGCGCCGCGGCGAGTGGGGGTATTTGGTCGGTCTGTCGATTCCGCTGAGGCCGCGGTACAGCCTGGGGCATTTCTTCATCGCCACGTCGAACAGGATCAGCCCGCCCCGACCGCCATCGGTGTGGCCTTCGATCCACCACGTACGGGTGATCGGATCGCTCGTCAGAGTCGCTCCGGAGGTCTGCTTGGGCTTGACCTGGTTGACGTGCGCCTGTACGAGATTCGTGTTCATCGTGGTCTGCGGAAGTGAGATCGACATGTCGTGGATCTCGACGCCCACTTTGTCGGAGGGAGGGGTGTAACAGCTGGCCAAGGCGTTCATGTCAGGAAGGTACGGACAACCCTTTTCAAGGGTCCACGATGTTGCTTGATGTTGCTCGCGGACCCTCGCAACGTCCCCTTGGTCAGCCTTGTCCCGACCATTCCTGGCGTGCTGACGCGAAGAGAGCGCGCGCCTCATCGCCGTAAGCGGCCGACTCGGACAACGTCTGGAACGCCTTTTCATACAGCGCGACGTCGCCGGGAGACTTCAACCGGACTTGACCGGGAACCGTGTCCACGCGAACTTGCTCGGTGTCATAGATCCAGAAGTTTTCTGGTGGCCAGATGCCGGTCTCCGGCCGCCAGATGACCACGCCGATACTGACGTTGGCTCGCCTTGTAAGTTCGGTGAGCCTGTCCATCTGGGCCGCCATATCGGCCGGCGGGCAGTACGGCGTGCGAAGTGCCTGCTCACCGATGAGGAACGCGAACCGGCGTGCGCCAGTCGTGATGACCCCCTGTTGCTGCATGCGCGCTTCGACAGCGGTACCTACGTCGTCCGGGATCCCCCGGAAACCGACGATCTTCGACAGGTGGCCGCGCGCGTACGCCATGGTCTGGACGAGTCCAGGAATCGCGCTGTGCTGGAAGATCCTGAAGTGGTTGGTCCGTTCGTACAGAGACAAGAATGATCGTTGTACCTGCCCGATACCACTTTCTTCGAGTCGTCGCCACTCAGTGTAGAAGGCGTTCACGTTTCGGACGCTGGCGACCAGATCCGTCGTCTGAGACTCCGCTTTGCAGATCCGGCACCATTCCCGGACGTCGGTCTCCGTCGGATGTTGCTTGTTGTTCTCGAGCTTAGAGACTTTGCTGTAGTGCCATCCTGCCTGTTGTCCCAGCTCACGTCCGGTTATTCCTGCCGAGCTCCGAATCTCTCGCAGACGAGCCGCGAGAATTCCTCGCGCTTCGTCTAGGCGCTGCTGAGGGCTGGACATGCGTGCGACCTCCATGAGTGCCGTGTGGTCAAGGTCTCCAGCCACCATAACCGCGATGTTGCGTCTCGTTCCTTGCCTTGAGGGAAGGCCTGCGTCCCCTCTGGGTGGGTGCGTGCGTGCCACACTGCGAGGCCTTGCCCCTAGGTCGGGCCCTTTCCTCTCGCGAGACACCGAGCGCGCTGACGGTCTCTTGGAACCCCGTTTCGTGCGTCTTAGCCGGCGGGGCGAGCCCATACGTGCCAACACGATTGACCAGACCGCGGCGCTGGTTCAGGATAATTCGCTGGAGGTACAAATAGGCGCGGCCTCCTTTTGTGGACAATCTCGACAATTTATCAACTGGTGGAGAATGCCGGGCGACGGAGCCGCATCCGCCGGGCTTCGGGCATGGCCCGTGCCGCAAGCGCGGCATCGCACGGTCATGCGGCAAGACCAGCGGCTCGAACGACACTCCCGCCACCCCTACAGCCGCGGCTCGAGAAGCTCCCGCCCGCTGCACGAGATCGCCTTCGCCGTACGGGCGGGGGACGCCGCCCCGCATGGTCGGCGCCATGGGCGTCGACACGGCGTCGGCAAGGGCACCGAGGTCCTCACCCGCCACCGATTGTTCTTCGGTGAGAAACCGACACGCCCAAGGTAATCGCCGCCAGCCACATCCCAGCCGACATCGCCCGCAGAACCTTTCTGGAGAAGCGCGACGGCGTTCCGGAGGTGCTCTTCCGATGCGCCGAGGACCTGAGCGACAAGCGCAACTATCACACCCACGACCAACGAATCGCCCGCAGCTCCACTTCAGGAGAGGCGCTCACACTGGCCTCCCACGGCGCGGGTCGCGTCATGCAGCTCATCCACACCGCTCGGACCGAGGCCGGCACCGTGCTGGAGATAGCGGAGTGGATCTGACCGGCGGAGCGGGTAACCATCATGGAGGAGTATCTGATTGGCCAGGAAAGCCGAACATCGCTAACACCGCTCCCCCGATCTGAGGCACACCGATGACCATCGAGAACGTGGACCAGGTTCGGCCGCACTGGTGGCCGCGGCAAGGCTGGCGACCCGGCCGTCTCATCTACACATGGCACCTGACCTTCGAGCGCGCCCCGCAGCTGCACCAGCTCGCGGAGTGCTACCAAAGCGCCCTTTCCATGCTCGACGGACATAACGCGATCCCAGCCCGATGGCTACACCTCACCATGCAATCAGTGGGGTTCGTCGACGAGGTCCCCGGAGAACTCCTCGACCAGGTCGTCAATGCGGTAAGCGAACGTCTCAGCCACCTCGCCCCCATCGAGCTGACCTTCCATCGACCAGTCGTCACCAGCGAGGCCGTGGTGCTGACTCCCGCGCATGCGGAACCGTTGCACCAGATCTGGACCGACATCAGGACTGGCATAGCCGAAGTCACCGGAAACGCGCCAACAGCACCTGAACAGGCCAAGGGATTCCGCCCGCACGTGAGCCTGACCTACTTCAACAGACCGGGACCTGCCAAGACCTACATCGACATGTTGAACGCCGTGAACGCTGACGCGACCAACGTCAGCGTGGAGGAGGTGGCATTGATCGTGCAGAACCGAGTTCTGGAGCCTGAGTGGCTCTACCGCTGGAACGTCCACGCCACAGTGCCTCTTGGCGCCCACTCGCGCTGATCAAGCCGCGTGATCGCTGGCAACCTTCACTTAACGTTCGACGAGGCGGCGTTGCCCCGGCTGCTGGAGTGCTACATCGCTGCGGCGACCAACATCTGTGTTCTGCTCGAACCGGACGGGCGCGGCGAGGCGGTGCCCGTCGGCGCCGGGTTGTTCCATCAAGGCCGACGGCGGTGAAGTTTTCGCAGGAGTCGCGGGCGATGGGTGAAGCCCTCGGCGATCGCGCCTGAGCCGCTCGCGCTATGGCCGAGGAGGCGGCCGTCCGCCGGGTGCGGGGCGAGGAGGCGGGCCGACACGCTCTGCCACGAATGCAGAGCCGGTTCTGACGACAAGGTCACCTTGTGGCTCACGGAGTGATGGTCCGCGCACGGCGGGTGGCCGGCCGTGCGAACGGGAGCACAGCAACGAAAATCGCTCGTTGGGAGCAGGCCCAGGCCGGCCACGGTAGGCTCACGCCCGCCCCGCGATATGCCGGAGATGCACGCAGGCAAGGCATGGCTTCTGAGGTTAGCGGCGGCGCTGTGCGCAACCAGGCCCCAGGCCGTGGCCACGCCGGTGGGCACCAAGGTGGAACAGCGCCGGGTCAGCGACTACGACGCACCGCTCGGCATCGAAACGGTGGCGTAATGGCCGCACGAGCCACCACCACCGCCACCGGGTCGGTGGCGGTCGCGAATTGCCCGCGACCTCGCCGCCGAGGTGGTGGTCCTGATCGTGGATGAGGTGGGCTACATCCCGTTCGAGCCCAAGGCCGCCAGCCTGTTCTTCCAGTTAGTCGCTAGCCGCTCTGAATGCGCCAACTTGATCGTCACGTCCAGCAACCCCCTCGGCAAGCGCACATGTTCGCGCCAACAAGTGTGTGGTTCGGCAGCTGACGTGGGCGTCGGCGTGGTTGCGCCACGCGGTCCGGAGGGTCACAAGTGCGAGCCGAGGGAGTGGCGCTCCCCATTTTCCGTGGTAGACCCTCTCGTCATGGCGTCGGGCGACGTCGTCGAAGCAGCGGATGATGGCGCGGGCCAGGGTGTCGATCGTTTGCCGCCTGGGCCAGATCTCGGTGCCGGCGTTGTCGTGCCGACGACCGTGGGGCAGCTGAGCAGTCGCACCCAGACGTCGTTGCCACCTCGAAAGAAGATCCAGCAAGACGCTGTCGGCTCGGCCTCGAACTGGGCCTGTGTCTGCTCTTCGCCGAGCATCAGCCGTGCTACCGCGGTCAGAAGTTCCTCAGGAGACGCGGTGACAGGAGGCGGCGCCCTCTGCCTCAGCCTGGTCAGCGGCAACGGTGCAGCCGGCCCATCCAGACACCGCCAGCGTCCAGCGCAATGACATCCGTGGCATGGTCATCCCTGTTTTGTCCTGAGATGGCTACGCACCACGGAGCCTTTTCATCCTTCTCGCCCGACTTGCCCGAGCAGGACTGATGACGCATCTACCGGTCCGGCTCAGCTGCTGGAGGTCCGGACCTGCGGTAATAGGATAAAGGGCGCACGGTGCCCGGCCGAGTATTGATGCCCTGTGACATCTCCAATAGAGAGGCCCCGACGTGCGAAGCCTCCTGTGTACCTCTATCTCCGAACCCACCCTTGCGCAATGTCCATCTCTCTCCACCATGAAACAAACCGCGGGTCTACGGCATCTAGTCTCCAGCGAGCCGCTAGGGCATTGAAGAAGGCATCGTTCCCGGTTTTGCCTCCTCTGAGCTCTCCTATGTAAATGAGTCGTTCCCCGCCCGCTTCCTCGAACAAGGTCAGCGCGTCAGATGCCATACTGTCCCCCCAGCCAGGCGGCCAGCAGAGGAATAGCACGAGACCGGCCATCTGGACATGCCTTGCCAATTTGTCAAGCGTATTGATGGAGTGCCAGACGTCCACCTGACCGGCCGCTGTAGGGAACGAGACGTTTGCGCTGGCATCGGGCGGGCTCAAATCGTAAGCCTCGACCTGCAGACCCGCGCGAGACAACTGTGCAGCCCAATAGCCGCGACCGGCGCCAAGCTCCACGAGTCTGCGGTGACCACAAAAGCCGGACACCCATGCAACACTCTCCGGAGAAGGTATCGCATAAGCATAGACTTCTTGCAAGACCGTCTGTGCAAAGGCGAGTCTTGCGCTTCCCGTTATTCGGCCACCGTTAACCACGCGGCGGCTCTCATGCTCGAACACAAACGGTTGCACAATGTCCCAATACGGGTTCGCGCTTACAGAGCTTCCGCCAGTCATGTAATGCACGAGCCGCAAGTCAAATGCCGTGTCTATTTTAGTGTCCCCGGTCCCGGGCAGCCTCGCCGCCATATCTAGATATTCCGCGACCTTGGGATATTCTGCTTGGAGTCTCTGCTCATCCTGCAGCAACGCAGTGATTTCGTCCCACCGCTTCGCCGTCATCCTCAGGTCAGCCATGCAAGCTAGCTTCTCGCATGAAACGAGGCAGCGCCATACACTTCTTCTCCCCCTGCCGCGCGAAGCCCGTGAGGAAGGGCCCGCAAGCGCCCGCGGGCCGCGCCTTCCCGCCGCTGCTGCCCTTGCGGCAACGAGTGCTCGCGCCACCCACCGCTGGAGACCCTGAGGACGCCATAGATGGTTGAACCCATTTCATCCCTCGTAGTAGGCTTCCAGGTCACGACCTGATCTCGAGCTGAAAGTTCGGCCAGGGACACAGAGAACCCCGGCAGATGGGCTGATCGCCACCATCCATTCCGTCACCACCAGGGGCTCGGGATACTGTTCTATCAGTGAGACTGGTGCCATCGGGAACGACTGCTACTGCGGTTGAGGTTGCAGGAGTAGGAAGTGTTGCCCACGAGGTTGACCTTTGTTCTATCTGGCCCAGGTCTTCTGGTGCCAGAGGCACGATCTGTCGCCTCTTCTAGTGCTGCGTTCCTCAAGGGGCCAGCGTCTTCTTACTGGTCCGCTGCGCTGAGCAGAGACATCGTGCATGGCAGGAGGGCTGTGCCATGCCGAAGCTGTTACGTGCCCGGACACCGCGAGATGACCGGGAAGAGCGCCAGATCCGCAGGCTGGCCGGGGCCCGGCATGCCCCGGCTGACTGGATCCAACGAGCCACCATCATCACCATGAGCTGGGACGGAGCGCGTGTCCCAGCGATCGCCGCGCGAGTGGGCTGCCATCCGGCGACGGTGCGGCGCCGTCTTCACCGCTTTTCCGCCGACGGGATCGAGGGCCTAGCCGACCTGCCGGAGCCGGGCCGCAAGCCGCGCATCACCCAGGAGGAACGCTCCCAGATCATCGCATTGGCCAAAAGCCCGCCACCAGGCCATCCCCACTGGCAGGGACGGGGGCGAGTTGCGAGCCGCCGACGAGCGGGGGCCAGCAGTGTGGACGCTGGACACCCTCACCGCCACAGCTCGCAGCGCGGGAATCGACGTGCACCGCTCCCAGATCCGCCGAATCCCGCGCGAGGTGGGGGTGAGATGGCGCCGTACTCGATCCTGGACCACCAGCAAGGATCCCGAGTTCGCCGTAAAAGAACGATGATCGTCGGCCTGTACACCGATCCACCCGCCAACGCGGTCGTGGTGTGCGCCGACGAGCTGGGACCCATCCTCCCCCCGGACCTTCCCACCCGGACCGGCCTGGTCGGCCGATGGCCACCGGATCAAAGCACCGCTGGACTACGCCCGAGGCCCGGACAAGACCTGGGTGTACGGCGCGCTGCGAGTCGCCGACGGCACCGCGCTGACGATGACCGCCCCGTCCCGCAACAGCGCCTGCTACCAGCAATTCCTCCAACAACTCGAGGACGCCAACCCCGGAGACGGCGACATCTGGGTGATCGCCGACAACCTGTCCAGCCACAACAGCCTGGCCACCCGAACCTGGCTGGCCGACCATCCCCGGATCCGCCACGCATTCATCCCGGTCGGCGCCCGCTGGCTCAATCTGCGGGAACCCTGGTGGCGGATCTTCCGGCGGCACGCCTTGGCGGGAGTGTCCTTCTCCTGCCCCGACGACATCGCCTACGCCACCCGTATCGCCACCACCCAACTCAACCAACAGGCCAAACCATGGATATGGGGACGGCCGCCACCATCTCCCCGACACTTACGCCTCCGGTTCGTCTATGTCCTTTGAGGAATGCAGCACTAGTACTACAGCAAGGCTTTGTGATGTAGTCTGGAGGCATGCTCGATGAGTTAACCGCTGATGATCTCCGATCGTGGGTGTCAGGACTGGACGC
>NZ_JBSGCE010000142.1:0-11187 GCF_053601695.1 Nonomuraea sp. NPDC004702 | reverse complement strand
GGCACTTCGGAGGACCTTATGATCACCCTTGTCCACAGCCTCGTCACCTACGGCATCCCCGAACTGAACACCGGCCCCGAAGGGAGGAACCCCCATGAGACGGGCCCTGCTGACCGGCCTGCTGCCACTCCTGCTCGCCACCCCGGCCGCCGCGATGCCACTCTCCGGAGAGACCGGTGCAGAGGTGGTCGAGGTGGCCACGGCGGCCCAGCTCGCCGGCGCGCTGGCCGCTGCGGTCCCCGGGCAGACCATCAGGCTCGCGCCCGGCGAGTACCACGGCGCCTTCGTCGCCCGGCGCCCCGGCACGTCCGCCGCCCCGATCACGCTGACCGGACCGGCGGAGGCCGTCCTGGTCAACGACGGTCCCTCCGGCGCCGCGCCGTCCTGCCCCGCGCCCGGCGGCGGCTGGGACTCCGGCTACGGGCTGTGGCTGTACGAGGCGCCGTACTGGCGGCTCACCGGGTTCACCGTCAAGGACTCCAAGAAGGGCGTCGTCCTGGACGCCTCCCCGCACGTGGTCATCGACGGCGTGTACGTGCACCACGTCGAGGACGAGGGCGTGCACTTCCGGCGCAGCTCGTCCGACGGCGTGCTGCGCGGCTCCCGCATCACCCACACCGGCCTCGTCCAGCCCGGTTACGGCGAGGGCGTCTACCTCGGCTCGGCCGGCTCCAACTGGGGCTGCCACGGCAACACCGGCGGCGCGGACCGCTCGGACCGCGTCCAGGTCACCGGGAACACCATCGGCCCCTACGTCGCCGCCGAGCACATCGACGTCAAGGAGGGCACCAGCGGCGGCCTGATCAGCGGCAACACCTTCGACGGCACCGGCGTCAGCGGCCAGAACTCCGCCGACTCCTGGGTGGACGTCAAGGGCTCCGGCTACACCATCGAGAACAACACCGGCACGTTCGCCCCGCCCGGCACCTTCGCCAACGGCTACGAGACGCACAATCCGGCCACGACGCCGTCCTTCCTCAACGGTTGCGGCAACGTCTGGCGCGGCAACCGGTCCGATCTCGGCGGCATAGGCGGGTACGCCATCAAGATCACCTCGACGTCGAAGTGCGCGGCCGATCCCAACGTCGTGCACTCCTCCAACACCGTCACCGGCGCCACCCGCGGGCTGACGAACGTCCCGGTGACCCCGGGCTGACGGCCCGCTCGGGACCAGCCGCCCGGCCTCCGGGCGGCCCCCTCGCCGTGCCGCGCGCCGCCCAGATGAACCCCGCCCAACAGGGTTAAGAAACCTTCCTAACTTCATTGACAGCCCTCAGCGCCCTACGCCACGATCCCGGTAAGCGGCTCGGCGCGGCTTCCTTCCCCAGGATGTGACGCGCTCAGCGAATGACCTCCTGCCCCGGCCGCCCACCGGACCGTGCTCCGATCTCTCACCCCCAGGAGAATCGCCATGTCCAGAGTCCGCCTGGCCGTCATGGCCGTGATCGGCCTGCTGGCCGGCCTGCTCGTGGCCGCCAACGCCTCGGCCGGCACCGCCGAGACGCTGCTGTCACAGGGCAAACCCGCCACCTCATCCTCCAAGGAAGCCACCTCCTACGCCGCCGCCAAGGCCTTCGACGGCGACCTCGCCGCCACCCGGTGGGCCTCGGCCGAAGGCCACGACCCCGAATGGCTGCGCGTCGACCTCGGCGCCGCCCAGCAGATCAGCCGGGTCAAGCTGACCTGGGAGGACGCCTACGCCACGTCGTACAAGATCCAGACCTCCCCGGACGGGAGCGCCTGGACCGACGTCTACTCCACCACCAGCGGCGACGGCGGCGTGGACGACCTCACCGTGACCGGCACCGGCCGCTACGTCCGCATGTACGGGACCGCGCGCGGCACCGACTACGGCTACTCCCTGTGGGAGATGCAGGTCTACGGCGGCGGCACCCAGCCCACCGACCCGCCGGGCGACACGTTCGTCGTGGCCGCCGCCGGTGACATCGCCGAGCAGTGCACCGCGAGCTCCTCCTCCTGCGTGCACCCGAAGACGGCCGCCCTGGTCGAGTCGATGAACCCCGAGTTCGTCATCACCATGGGCGACAACCAGTACGACGACGCCCTGCTGTCGGACTTCCGCAACTACTACGACAAGACGTGGGGCAGGTTCAAGGCCAAGACCCACCCCGTCCCCGGCAACCACGAGACCTACGACCCGGCCGGATCGGAAGCCGGGTACAAGTCGTACTTCGGCGCGATCGCCTTCCCGCAGGGCAAGAGCTACTACAGCTACGACCGGGGCAACTGGCACTTCGTCGCGCTCGACTCCAACCACTTCGACCAGTCCGCCCAGCTCACCTGGCTCAAGAGCGACCTCGCCGCCACCACCAAGCCGTGCGTGGCCGCGTACTGGCACCACCCGCTGTTCAGCTCCGGCGAGCACGGCAACGACCCCGTCTCCAAGCCCGTGTGGCAGGCCCTGTACGCGGCCGGCGCCGAGTTCGTGCTCAACGGGCACGACCACCACTACGAGCGGTTCGGGCCGCAGAACCCCAGCGCCCAGGCCGACACCGCGAAGGGCATCGTCGAGGTGCTCGGCGGGATGGGCGGCGCGTCGCCGTACCAGATCGAGAACGTGCAGCCGAACAGCCAGAAGCGGCTGAGCGGCACGTTCGGCGTGCTGAAGCTGACCTTCACCGGCAGCACGTTCGGCTGGCAGCTGATCGGGACCGACGGCTCGGTCAAGGACAGCAGCCCGACCTACTCCTGCCACTAGATGTACATCTCGCTTCTCGGCACCCGGCTGACCAGGGCGGTGCCCGCCAACGTGGTGGCGCTCGGCCTGGTCAGCCTGGTCACGGACGTCTCCTCGGAGATGGTCACCGCGGTGCTGCCGCTGTACCTGGTGGGCACGCTCGGGCTCAGCCTGGTGCAGTTCGGCCTGCTGGACGGCCTGTACTTCGGCGTCACCGCGCTGGTCAGGCTGGCCGGCGGGCACGCCGCCGACCGGTGGAGCCGCCGCAAGCTGGTCGCCGGGCTCGGGTACGGGCTCTCGGCCGTCTGCAAGCTGGGCCTGCTCGCGGCCGGCGGGTCGGCCGCCGCGCTCGGCCTGGTGCTGGCCGCCGACCGCACCGGCAAGGGGCTGCGCACCGCGCCCCGGGACGCCCTCATCACCCTGAGCGCCCCGCCCGACCGGCTGGGCGGCGCGTTCGGGGTGCACCGGGCGATGGACACCGTGGGCGCCTTCCTCGGGCCGCTGGCCGCCTTCGCGGTGCTGACGGCGACGGCCGGCGCCTACGACGCGGTGTTCGTGACGAGCTTCTGCGTGGCCGCGCTGGCCGTGCTGCTGCTGGTCCTGTACGTACGCGACCGGCGCGGCCCGCTGACCGTCCGCGTCCGGCTGCGGGCGGCGGTGACGCGGGAACCCGGGTTCCGCCGGGCGTGCCTGGTGGCGGTCGCGCTCGGCCTGGTCACGGTCAGCGACTCGTTCGTCTACCTCGTGCTGCAGCGGCGGCTGGCGATCGCGCCGGAGCTGTTCCCGCTGCTGCCGCTCGGCACGGCGGGCGCGTACCTGCTGCTCGCCGTGCCGCTCGGCCGGCTGGCGGACCGGTTCGGGCGCGCGGCGGTGTTCGTCACCGGGCACGTGGCGCTGCTCGCGGTCTACCTGGTGCTGATCGGCCCGGCCTGGCTGCTGCCCGCGCTGCTGCTGCACGGCCTGTTCTACGCCGCCACCGACGGGGTGCTGATGGCCCTGACCGGGCCGATGCTGCCCGAGAGCGCGCGCACCGGCGGGCTGGCGCTGCTCCAGACCGGGCAGGCCACGGCCCGGATGCTGTCGTCCATCCTGTTCGGCCTGCTGTGGGCGGGGACGGGGGAGGGGCCGGCGCTGGCGGTGATGGCCGCGGGGCTGGTGACGGCGTCCGCGATCGCGTGGCGGGCGCTGCGATCACAAGGAGGTCGTCCATGAGACGGGTGCTCGTGCTCCTGGCCGCGGTGGTCCTGCTGGCGGGCGGCGCGACCGCGTACGCCACCTGGGCGGCGTCCTCGCGGCAGGCCGGGCCCGCCGTCGCGGGCTTCGACACCGGCGAGCCGGGCCGGGTGCTGGTGCGCAGCGGCGGACGCGTCGCCTCCGTGCCGCTCGCCGACCCGGGCGCGCCGCCGCGGGTCAGCTCCCGGGCCTGCGACCGCTTCTACACGGCGAACGGCACCACCCTCTGCCTGGTCACCCGGCCCGGCCCGCTGCCGAAGACCGAGGCGCTCGTCCTGGACCGGTCGCTCAAGGAGACCCGCCGGATCAACCTGGCCGGCGTCCCGAGCCGGGCCCGCGTGTCGGCCAGCGGCCGGATGGCCTCCTGGACGGTGTTCGTCACCGGCGACTCCTACAGCACCGGCGGCTTCTCCACCTGGACCGGCATCCTCGACACCCGGACCGGCTACCTCGTCACCAACATGGAGGACATCCCGCTCTACCTCGACGGCCGCCGCTACCACTCGGCCGACGTCAACTACTGGGGGGTCACGTTCGCCGCCGACGACAACCGCTTCTACGCGACCGTCTCGACCAAGGGCAGGACATACCTGGTGGAGGGCGATTTCGGGGCCTGGCGGGCGCGCGCGCTCAGGGAGAACGCCGAGTGCCCGTCCCTGTCGCCGGACGGGACCCGGCTGGTGTTCAAGAAACGCGTCTCGCCGGGCCCGTGGCGGCTGCACCTGCTGGACCTGGCCACGATGCGGGAGACCCCGCTGGGGGAGCGGGCCAGCATCGACGACCAGGCCGCCTGGCTGGACGACCGCACCGTCATGTACGCCAAGGACGGCGACGTGTGGGCGGCCGACGTCGGCGGCGGCCCGCCCCGACGGCTGATCCCCGGCGCGAGCTCCCCGGCCGCCGTCCGCTGACACGCGGTCACGGGGCCCCCAGGGTCCGGGGGCCGGGCGGTCAGGGGAGCCGGATGAGGCGTCTCTCGACCGCCGCCGTGACCGCGGCCGTGCGCGTGTCCACGCCGAGCTTGTCGTAGATGTGCACCAGGTGGGTCTTGACCGTCGCCTCGGTGATGTAGAGCCGCCGGGCGATCTCCCGGTTGCTCGCCCCGCTGGCCAGCAGCTCCAGCAGCTCGACCTCGCGGGCGCTCAGCGCCGGGCCCGGCTCGCGCATGCGCCGCATCATCCGGGTCGCCACCTTGGCCGACAACACGCTCTCGCCCCTGGCCGCGGCCCGGATGCCCTGGAACAGCTCCTCCGGCGGGCACGCCTTGAGCAGGTAGCCGATGGCCCCCGCGTCGACGGCCCGCATGATGTCGGCGTCGCTCTCGTACGTCGTCAGCACCAGCACCTGCGGCGGCGCGGGCAGCTCGCGGACCCGCCGGGTGACCTCCACGCCGTCGACGCCCTCGCCGAGCTGCAGGTCCATGAGGACGACGTCGGGGGAGCAGGCGGCGATGCCGCGCAACGCCTCGGCGCCGTCGGCCGCCTCGCCGACGATCTCCATGTCGGGCTCGCCGCCGAGCAGCGCCACCAGCCCCGCCCGGACCACCGGATGGTCGTCGACCAGGAACAACCTCATGCCCCACCGCCGTCCAGGGCCCGCGGCGGCCACGCGGCGGGCACCCGGGCCGCGACCGCCGTGCCCTCGCCGGGCGCGCTCTCGACGACCAGGACGCCGTGCACCTCCGCCAGCCGGTCGCGCATCGCCCGCAACCCGTAGCCGCGGCCGGGAGCGGGGGCCGGTTCGGCGAAGCCGACGCCGTCGTCGAACACGTCGAGCGTCACCTCGCCGTCGAGGTAGGACAGCGTCACCGTGACCGTCACCCTGGCCGCCGGGTCCGCCGCCGGGGCGGCGTGGTCGCGGACGTTGGCCAGCGCCGCCTGCGCCACCCGCAGCAGCGCCGCCTGCACCTCCGGCGCCAGCGGGTACTCCTCGCCCGCCAGCCGGAAGCGCACCCGCGGCCCGGTCTCGCCGGCGTCCGCGCAGAGCCGGGCGAGGGCCTCGGGCAGCGTGACGTCCACCAGGCCGGGCGGCTGGAGGTCGCGGACGAACCGCCGCGCCTCGGCCAGGTTGTCGGCGGCGGCCGCGGCGGCTCGCCGTACGTGGGCACGGGCCTGGGCCGGGTCGGTGGCCCACATGCGGTCGGCGGCCTGGAGCAGGATGCCCATGCTGGTCAGGCCCTGGGCGAGGGTGTCGTGGATCTCCCTGGCCAGCCGCTCGCGCTCCTCCAGGACGCCGGTGCGGTGGCGGGAGTCGGCCAGCGTGCCGCGGGTGCTGATCAGGTCGTCGATGAGCAGCTGCCGGGCGGCGCTCTCGCGCTGCAGCTCCCCGAAGATCACCGCCGTCATGGCCGCGATGCCGACCGGCGCGAGGATCAGGCTGACGTCGAGCTCGCGGGCGATCTCCAGCTGGGCCACGATCACCACCAGGGTCAGCGCCGCGGCGGCCACCGCGAAGCCGTGCGCGTTGAGCAGCCGCAGGCACAGGAAGAGCAGGGGGACCGCGCACCAGCTGAACGACGGCGCCAGCACCACCAGCGCCAGCCACACCGCCGCCACCCCGCCCAGCCAGACCAGCCGCCCCTGCCGGCCCAGCCGGTGCCACCAGACGATCCCGGCCGCGTACGCCAGCGCGAGCAGGCCGCAGACGGCCAGCGACGTCACCGTCTGGGCGCTCATGCCGTGGCGGGACACCAGCCGCAGGGCCGAGGCGGCGAGCAGCAGGTAGAAGCCGACGTGCATGGCCCAGTTGAGCCAGGTGCGCTCCCTCATGGCCCTCCCCGTCGCCGCGCCCTTCGACACTATCCCCTGCCCGAGAATGGCCCCCACCAGGACGGCGGCGCATCAACCGATCGGTTGACCCGGCCCTCGACCGCTCGGCGCGCGGGGATCGCCCGTGCTCCCGATGGCCCGCGGCGGCCCGCCCGGAAACCTAGAGGTGTCCGACTTCGTCCTGACGAACTGGAGAAACCATGAACATCCGTACTCGCCTGGTCGCCGGCTCGCTGTCGGGGCTGGCCGTGCTGGCCGGCGCCGTCGCCGCCACCTCGCCCGCCCAGGCCGCCGACGCCGCGCACAGCGCCCGGGTCGCCCGGGTCGCCGCGGCCGAGCCCGTCGTGCAGACCGGCACGCTCTCCGCCGACGCCGCGCTGAAGATCGCCGACGCCGCCCTGAAGGAGGCCGGCAAGCAGAAGCAGCGCGTCACCGTCGTGATCGTCGACCGGTCCGGCGCGACCCGCCTGGTGCTCAAGGGCGACGGCGCGGGCCCGCAGACCGAGGAGTCGGCCCGGCGCAAGGCCTTCACCGCGGTCTCCTTCGGCCGGACGACGTCCGAGCTGGGCAAGGGCATCAACGGCGGCGGGCCGTCCATCGCCGACATCCCGGGCACCCTCTTCCTCGGCGGCGGCGTGCCGGTCGCCTCGGGCGGCGCCCCCGTCGCGGGCATCGGCGTCGGCGGCGCCCCCAGCGGCGACATCGACGAGTCCATCGCCCAGGCGGGCCTCAAGGCGGTCGCCGGGCAGCTGCGCTGACCGGCTGGACCGGCCCCCGGCGCGCCGCCGGGGGCGGGCGGACGGAAGGATGAGGGGATGAACCGCCGAGCCATCCTGACCTGGGGACTCGGTCTGATGCTCGCGGCCTGCGGCGGGCGCGAGATGAAGGGAGCGGGAATGGCCGACGAGGAACTGCTGGCGGGAGCCGCGCGCGGGGACGCCGCCGCCGTCCGGGACGCGCTCGGCGCCGGGGCCGACGTCGAGGCCCGCGACGGGCAACGCCGTACGGCCCTGCTGCTCGCGGCGGCGGCCGACCACGTCGAGGTGGCCAAGGTGCTCGTCGCGGCGGGCGCCGACCCCGACGCCCAGGACGCCAGGAAGGACACCCCCTGGCTGGTCACCGGCGTCACCGGGAGCGTGGCGATGCTCAAGGCGCTGCTGCCCGCCGGGCCCGACCTGACCAGGCGCAACCGGTACGGAGGCGTCTCCCTCATCCCCGCCTGCGAGCGCGGGCACGTCGAGTACGTGCGCGAGGTGCTGAAGACCGGCATCGACGTCGACCACGTCAACGACCTGGGCTGGACGGGCCTGCTGGAGGCGGTCATCCTGGGCGACGGCGGCGAGCGCCACCAGGAGGTCGTGCGGCTGCTCATCGCCGCGGGGGCCGACGTCGACCTGGCAGACCGCGACGGCGTCACGCCGCTGGCCCACGCCGTCTCCAAGGGCCAGAGAGAAGTGGCCGCCCTGCTCCGCGCAGCCGGAGCCCACTGACCGGGCGGGGCCCGGCCTCGGCGGGCGCGCAGGAGGCAGGCGCGCAGGAGGCAGGCGCGCAGGAGGCAGGCGTCCGGAGCGCGGCAGACGCCTGCTAAGGTGTGAAATGCTTGTGATCCTCAGCTAGGAGACCAGACATGGCAGGTGACGACGACATCTCCGGGTGATACCGGAGGTTGATCGGCCCCGGCGTGAGCGCGTGAGCGCCGCCGGTGTGGCCGCGTTCGTCGTTTCCCGAATCCCTGTCCTTTCACCGGGCGGCTTCGGCATGCCCGCGTTCTCCGTCGAGGTCTTCTTCACATGTCCGACGCGTTCATCGTCTGCTCCAACCTGTCCTTCTCCTGGCCTGACGACACCCCCGTCTTCAGCGACCTGTCCTTCAGCGTGCCCGGCGGCCGCACCGGCCTGGTCGCCCCCAACGGCGCCGGCAAGAGCACGCTGCTCAAGCTGATCGCCGGGGAGCACCGGCCGCGCTCGGGCGGCGTGTCCGTCAACGGCGTGCTCGGCTACCTGCCGCAGAGCCTGCCGCTGGCCGGCGACCTGACCGTGGCCGAGGTCCTGGGCATCGCCCCGGTGATCGCCGCGCTCAACGCCATCGAGGCGGGCGACACCGCCGAGGAGCACTTCACCACCATCGGCAACGACTGGGACATCGAGGAGCGCACCCGTGCCCAGCTCGACCGGCTCGGGCTCGGCCACCTCGACTTCGCCCGCACCCTGCGCACGCTGAGCGGCGGGCAGATCGTCTCGCTGGGCCTGGCCGCGCAGCTGCTCCGGCGTCCCGACGTGCTGCTGCTCGACGAGCCCACGAACAACCTCGACCTCGACGCCCGTCACCGGCTGCACGCCGTGCTCGGCGACTGGAAGGGCTGCCTGCTCGTGGTCAGCCACGACCGCGCCCTGCTCGACCGCATGGACCGCATCGCCGAGCTCGACCGGGGCGAGGTGCGCTTCTACGGCGGCGACTTCACCGCCTACGAGGAGGCCGTACGCACCGAGCAGGAGGCCGCCGAGCGCAACGTGCGCACGGCCGAGCAGGAGCTCAAGCGCGAGAAGCGGGAGATGCAGCAGGCCCGCGAGCGCGCCGAGCGCAGGGCCGGCAACGCCGCCCGCAACCTCAAGAACGCCGGCCTGCCGCGCATCTTCGCCGGGAACATGAAGCGCGGCGCCCAGGAGTCGGCCGGCCGGGCGGGCCAGACGCACGCCGCCCGCGTCAGCGACGCCAAGGCCCGGCTCGACGAGGCGGGCCGGGCCCTGCGCGACGACCAGCGCATCTCCCTGCAACTGCCGGGCACCAACGTGCCCGCCGGGCGCACGGTCTTCCAGGGCGAGCACCTCATGGCCCGCGGCCTGTTCGCCGAGCCCGGCATCGACCTGGTCGTGCGCGGGCCCGAGCGCATCGCGCTGACCGGCCCCAACGGCGCCGGCAAGTCCACGCTGCTGCGCCTGATCACCGGCGACCTGGAGCCCGACGGCGGCACCGCCAGGCGGGCCGACGGCCGGGTGGCCTACCTGTCGCAGCGGCTCGACCTGCTTGACGACGACCTCACCGTCGCCGAGAGCCTGGCCGCCTTCGCCCCCGCGATGCCGGCCGCCGAGCGGATGAACCTGCTGGCCCGCTTCCTGTTCCGGGGAGCGCGGGCCCATCTGCGGGTAGGTGTGCTGTCGGGCGGCGAACGGCTGCGCGCCACGCTGGCCTGCGTGTTGTGCGCGGAGCCGGCGCCCCAGCTGCTGCTGCTGGACGAGCCGACCAACAACCTCGACCTGGTCAGCGTGGGCCAGCTGGAGAGTGCGCTCGGCGCGTACGAGGGGGCGTTCGTGGTGGTCAGCCACGACGAGCGGTTCCTGGCGGAGATCCGGGTGGACCGCAGGCTGGAGCTGTCCGGCGGGCGGCTGCTGGAGGGCGGCGGGCCGGAGCTGGGGTGACGTCCCCCGTAGGGGGCTATTTCCGGACATATTACTAAACTTGGATGGTTCGTTCTCTTGTGTCATTCAGGTTTGTATAGGTAGGTTTGGCGGCTATGACCGCATCGAAGGCTCCGACGACCGCCGAGGAGCTGCGCGGCGCCGGGCTGCGGGTGACCGCCGCCCGGGTCGCGCTGCTCGAGACCGTCCGCGAGGGTGACCACCTCGGGGTCGAGGCGATCGCCTCCGGGGTGCGCGAGCGCGTGGGTCATATCTCGTTGCAGGCCGTGTACGACGCCCTCCACGCGCTGGCCGCCGCGGGGCTCGTCCGCCGCCTCGACCCCCCGGGCAGCTCGGCCCTGTACGAGGGCCGCGTCGGGGACAACCACCACCATCTCGTGTGCCGGTCCTGCGGCGCCGTGGCCGACGTCGACTGCGCCGTCGGCCACGCCCCCTGCCTGACCGCCTCCGACGACCGCGGCTTCGCCATCGACGAGGCCGAGGTCATCTATTGGGGCCTGTGCCCCGCCTGCTCCACCGGCAGCAGTTCCTGAGCACCCAGATTCCGCCTCGTCCGGAAGGATTCCCATGTCTGAGAACCATGATGCGATCGTCACAGACGCCAAGTCGGAGGACTCGGGCGGCTGTCCGGTCGCGCACGAGCGCGCCCCGCACCCGACCCAGGGCGGCGGCAACCGCCAGTGGTGGCCGGAGCGGCTCAACGTCAAGATCCTGGCCAAGAACCCGGCCGTGGCCAACCCGTTCGGCGAGGACTTCGACTACGCCGCGGAGTTCAAGACCCTCGACCTCGCGGCCGTCAAGCGGGACATCGCCGAGGTGCTGACGACCTCGCAGGACTGGTGGCCGGCCGACTTCGGCCACTACGGCCCGTTCATGATCCGGATGGCCTGGCACAGCGCGGGCACGTACCGCATCAGCGACGGACGCGGCGGCGCCGGGTCCGGGCAGCAGCGCTTCGCGCCGCTCAACAGCTGGCCCGACAACGGCAACCTGGACAAGGCCCGCCGCCTGCTGTGCGCCCCATTCGGGGAAACCCTCGTCGAGCGGCAGCGTCTGCGCCTCCACCGCCCAC
>NZ_JBSGCE010000141.1:0-11475 GCF_053601695.1 Nonomuraea sp. NPDC004702 | reverse complement strand
GGCAGTTCACCAAGTACGGCCTGATCGTCACCGTTGTCACCGTCGCCCTGGTGGCGCCGTATCTGTGGCTGCGCTACCTGATGTGACGGAGCCGCGGTCTCGTCCGTCTGCCTCGGGCGGGCATCAGCGGCCTTGCCCTGGCGCACCAGCTCGCCATCCCAGGGGGGCGAGGCCGTGGTGGTCGAGCGGGCCTCCGGGCCTCGCAGTCAGGGATACATGATCGACTTCTTCGGTCCGGAGCTGGAGGCGGTCGAGGCCATTGAGCTGCTGGCCGCGTTCGAACGGGTGGCCTACCACTATGACGAGGGGCATCTGGTCGACCGGAACGGCAACCCCCGCGCCACGCTCCGGACCAAGAGCTTCTCGCGAGGCATGCTCATGAGCCTCCTCCGCCCGGACATCGAGGCGGTACTGCGGGAGAGCTTTCCGCCCAAGGTCGAGCTGCGCTATGGCGCGGCCCTGACCGGCGTGGCCAACCGCGCCGGCGGTGTGATGGTGACCCTCCAGGACGGCACTGTTCTGGAGGCCGATCTGCTCGTGGGCGCCGACGGGATCCATCCGACCGTCCGCCGGCTGGTCATCGGGCCGGAGGAGCGCTACCTACGCTACCTGGGCCTGCACACGGCGGCGTTCACCCTCGACGCGCCGGACGTGCATGCTGCCACAAGGCGCGCGTCCTGCCGCACCGACTCGGTCGACCGGCAGATGGCCTTCTACGCTCTGCGTGACGGCCGCGTCGCCGCGTTCGCGGTGCACCGTAGCGCCGACCCCACGCTCCAGGACGATCCGCGGGAGGCGATCCAGCGGGCCTGCACCGGCCTCGGCTGGGTGACGCCACGCGCGCTGGAGCAGTGCCCGCCGGCTGGGGAGATCTGCTACGACCGCAGATCGAGATGCCCGAGTGGAGCGCCGGCCGCGTCGTCCTGCTGGGAGACGCCGCCTACGCCGTGTCGCTGATCGCCGGACAGGGCGCGTCGCTCGGCATCGCCGGCGCCTTCCTGCGCGCCGACAGGCTGGCGCGCGTACCGGCCATCGAGCGGGCCACCGCCGACTTCGAGCGCCTGCGGCGGCCCGTGGTCGAGGGGAAACAACGTAACGCCCGGTCGATGGCACGCTGGTTCCTGCCCTCCTCGCCGATGGATTTACGCGTCCGGCGCATTATGCTCGGCCTCACCCGGGTGTCCTTCGTCTCCGGCTACGTGACGCCCATCCTCGCCGGCAAGGACGTCAAACTCGCCGACGTCACGCGTCAGGCGTCCGGCACCCCCACCAGACCGGTGGTCGCGTAGCGCCGCAGGGCGGTTCATGACCTTTCCCTCTTTCGGTTCTTGCTTGGCGTCCGCATTCTGCCTGCCGGGCGACGGTCCCAGGAAACCGCCGGCATTGTGCCGCTGCTGACACCTGTGTCCTCGCCCGTGCCGGGACTGCGAGATCCTGTCCCTGATATCAGGAAGGACGGGGCACGTGAGAGAAGAGCCTGTCGAGCGGACCCGTCTCGGTCCGCGTGGCCGGGTGCTGGCCATGACGGCGGCGGCAGCGGTGGTGCTGGGTGTGCTGGCGGTCGCCGCACTGGATCGGCCTCCGGACTCCGGTTCCGGCGTCGGCCCGGTAGCCGTCACTGAGTCGGCACCGGCCATCGCCGAGTCGCCGGACGCGGGCGCGACGCACACCGTCGAGCCGTCGGAGGAGTCCGCGCAACCGACGCCGACCTGGGAGGGGCCGACGGTTCCGCCGATCGATGACTCCCTGGCCCGCGGTGTGGCGTCGGCGCCCGTCACGATCGTCGAGTTCGGCGACTTCAAGTGCGTGAACTGCGGAAGATTCGCCCGCGAGATCGAGCCCGAGCTGCGCCGCCGCTACATCGACACGGGTGTCGTACGGCTGTTCTGGCGCGACTTCCCAGCCCAAGGCAGCCAGTCCATGCGGGCCGCGATCGCCGGACGCGCGGCGGCTCGGCAAGGTAAGTTCTGGGCCTTCCACGACGCGGTCTACGCTGACCAGTCCGGTGGCCTCGGCGAGGAGAAGCTGCGCTCGCTGGCGGCCAGGATCGGCCTCGACATGGCCGCCTTCGACGCCGACCGCCGTGATCCGGCCCTGCGCGAGGCGGTGGAGCAGGATTTCGCCTTCGGCGCCCAGCTCGGCATGCCCGGCACCCCGGGGTTCCTGATCAACGGCACGTTCTTCTTCGGAGCCCAGCCGCTGTCGGAGTTCGTCAAGCAGATCGAGAAGGCCCGCCATGAGTGAGGTCGGGTACGCCGCTGCCTTCCTGGGTGGGCTGTTCGCCCTCCTCAGCCCGTGCAGTGCGTTGCTGCTGCCCGCCTTCTTCGCCTATGCCTTCCCCGGGAATGCCGCCCTGGTCGGCCGCACGCTTCTGTTCTACCTGGGCCTGTGCGCGGTGCTGGTCCCGCTGGGGATGGGCTCCGCACTGGTCACCGGGTTCTTCTACGGCCACCAAGACGTGTTGATCACGGCAGCGGGAGTGATGCTGATCCTGCTCGGTGTGCTGCAGCTGACGGGGCAGGGCTGGGCGATCGGTCCGCTGGAACGGCTGCGCGGCCATGTCCGCGGGGACTCGCCTGGTGCCGTGCTGGCGCTGGGCGCCGTCTCGGGGTTGGCCGGGTTCTGCGCCGGGCCGGTGCTCGGCGCGGTGCTCACCATCGCCGCCGCGTCCGGCAGCACGCTGCGCGGCGCCGTGCTGCTGGCTCTGTACGCGGCGGGCATGGCCGCGCCCCTGCTGGCTCTGGCCCTCGTGTGGCAGCGCTTCGACCTCGGCCGCCGGCGCTGGCTGCGCGGCCGTGGCCTGCGGCTCGGCGGCTTGCGCCTGCACACCACGACCGTGGCCTCCGGGCTTGTCTTCATCGTCCTCGGCGTGCTCTTCCTGGCCTTCGACGGCACCCGGACCCTGACGATGCCGATCCCCGAGGCATGGGAGGCCGGCCTCCAGCAGGCGGCGGCAGCCGTATCGGTGCCGGATCTGCTGGTGGTCGCGGGAGCAGGAGTCGCTCTGGGCGTACTCATTGTTCGGCGGCTGCGAAAAACAGGGAAATGATCACGCGGACCCTCCCTGGCCACAAACGGGCAAGACATGCAGACATCGCACGGCCGGCGGACGTCGCTCTGGTCGAGCTGGGTACGGCAGCTGAACGCCATGAACGCCGCCGCCCTCCTCCTGGTGCACCAGGACGAACCGGAGATTCTCGCGCTGCCGCCGAAAGCCCTCCATCAGGCCGTTGATGCCGTCGCCCGGCAGTCCGAACACGGTGTCCGCACCCCACTCGACCAGCCGGATGGCCAAGCTCTCGTCCACGATCTCGGGCATGCCGGCCCCCATCATCTCTCGGTCGAAGCGCGCGGTACCCCCAATTCCCCGCCCGATACAGGTCATGGGCTTCGATGGCGCTTTGGTGGCGCTCTCATGGCCCGGGAGGCCATGAGCAAGATCAGATCCGCCGTCACCAAGCCGCGAAACGTCGCCATGATCGTGGCTCTGCCGGCCGTGTACCTGCTCGGCGGACGTGCCCGCCACAGGTCACATCTCACGTGATGCGGGTCCGGCCGGAGTACGCCAGAAACCATGGGAGATGTGGCACCTGCCGCCCCCGGACCAGGAGGGGCGGCAGGTGGTGGAATCAGAGGTCCAGTCCGTAGTACTGGGCCAGATAGGCGATGACGTCGTCGGCGTGCGGCAGCAGTTCGGGCAGGCGCGCGGCGAGCGCCGCGCGGGTCGCGACCGCCAGGTCCGACGCGCGGGTCGCGGAGGTGCGGACGTACGGATCCAGGCGCTGGATCAGTTCGTAGTTGCTGTCGATGTTCTCCGCCCTGATCGCCTTCTCCAGCGGCGGCGCGCCGGGGGGCGGCACGGGCGGGAGCACCCGGCTGATGTAGGTCACCCGGTGCATGACCCGCCAGCAGGGCGGCTTGGCGACCGACTGGCGAGCCTGACGCAGCGCGGCGGCGTTGGCCTCGCTGCTGTTCGTCAGCCACATCGGGTCGACGACCTTGTTGTAGAAGTCGTCGAAGTTGGCGCTGCTCTCACCGAGGTAGAAGGTGAGGAAGCGGTAGGCGTCCACCTTTCCGGGCACGAGCACGGGCTTGCCCTGAGCGTTGAAGACGGGTTTGCCGTTGTCGTAGCGTTGCAGGTCGCCCGAGGGCGCGCACTCGACGGTCAGGCCGAAGCCTCGGCTGGCATCCTTGCTCCTGGCCCGCGTCACCGAGGTGCCGCCGGCGAAGGACGCCTCCAAGCCGAAGGTCGCGCCCTTCCCCTTGATCTCGAAGCCCACCTCGTAGGCGGCGCTCAGCGTGGCCTTGAACGAGTAGGAGCCGGTATGGGTCTCCGTGACCGCGTCCGTGGCCTGGGTGGTCTCGGCGAAGAAGCCGCCCTGGGCGGTCCAGACGTAGGTGTTGACCAGGTCGCGGTGGGAGAAGCCCTCGGGAATGGGGTTGGGGCTGGCGTCCCGCGCGGGCGGGGCGGGCGGCTCGCTGATGCCCATGGCGCGCAGGACCTTACGGGCCTGCTTGCCCGTGGGGTCGGCGTGGTGGGTCTCGGTGGAGACGCCCTCGTAGTAGGCGCGCAACCGCTCCTGCTCGCGGATGATCCTGCGCTTGAGCGCGTAGGCCTCCCGGGGCTTGAAGAAGCTGTACTGCCCGTAGTCGATGGCGGTCGGATAGTCGGGATCGCAGACCTTGCCGCGGTCGTTGAAGCCGACCGCGCCGTCCAAGGTGCCCTGCTTGGTGTAGCGAGGGTTGACCGGGAACGAGATGATGTTCCAGTCCTTGGGGATGTCGGGATTGGCCAGCATCCGGTAGGCGACCAGCGCGCCCGTGTGGGCCAGGCGCAGCGCGAAGACGTCGGCCGTCTCCGACTGCACCAGCGCGTATCCCATGTTGGCCGGCACGTAGCGGCGGCCGATGGCGGAGTTGAGCACCTTGGTGGCGTCCTCCAGATGGCCGGTGAGCCGCAGCTTGGACGCGCGCGTGGTGTTGACGCCCTGCGACACTTTCGCCTCGCTCGACCAGGCGTTGGAGAACTCAAGGCCGAACTTGAAGTTCCCGGTGTGGGTGACCTTCGCGATCGGCGTGGCGGTTCCCACGCCTCCGGGCGCGGTGATCGACAGGAGGTTCTCGGCGTTGTTGACGCTGAAGGCCACGTTGAAGGCGAAGTCGATGCTACTGGTGCGGTTGGACGACAGGCTGTAGACGACCTGGTTGGCCTCGTTGAACTCGACGCTGGAGGCGCCGGCCCACGAGTCCGCGCCGGTCAGGTTCTCCGACGGCACCGGAGGCGCGCTCTCGATGTAGCCGATGAGCTGCGGGTCGAACTGAACCTGGCCCACCCACTCCGACACCAGGCTGCCGACCTTGTACCCGGTGACGAGATGCCATCGCCCGTCACGCAGGTAGCCGTAGCAGCGCTTGAGCACGCCGAACGACACGCCCTTGGCCGTGCGCTGCGCGTCGGCGTACTCGCCCACGGCCGGGGACGAGGTGATCGTGTCGTGGAACGGGGTGCGGATGGCGGCCAGCGCCGAGCGCACCTGGGAGCTGTCGGTGGAGATGGGCGCGTTGGACAGCATCAGCGTGGGACGGGACGCGGGGAAGTCCAGGGAGTTGCCGCGCAGGCCCTCGTCACGGATCTGCTTGGAGGCGTCGGTGGTGGAGTCGCGGTCGAAGGGCCAGTAGGCGATGAGGTCCTGCTTGTCGCCCTGGAGCCGGGTGAAGAGGCTGTCCAGGATCTGCTCGGGGGTGCGCACGGTACGCCAGAGGCGCACCTCCTCCAGCTTGCCGCCGAACGGCTCGCTCACCGTCCCCCCGGACAGCCGGGCGGCCAGGGTGAGCTGCTGGTCGCCGTAGTCGCCGGCACCCGGGGCCGGGTCACAGGTGATGAGCTCGCCGTTGCGGTACACGCGAAGCCTGCTGGCGTTCTGGTCGGGGTCGACGGTCCAGACGGCGCGGCGCAGGCGAGCCGGGTAGGTGTTGCCGTCGTCGAAGGTGACGTTGCCGGTGTTCTCCTCGAATCCCCAGCGAGCCACCAGGCCCTTGTCGTGGCCGGTGACGGCCTGGCCGATCTGGGCGTCCTTGCGGGCCACCCGCCACAGCCTGACCTCGCCCAGCGAGCCGGACAGCGCGGAGACCTTGCCCGCGTCGCGGGCCAGCCCGATCGTCAGGCCTCCGGAGTTGCCCTGCGCACCGGGGCCGGTGTACCTCTCGGCGCCTGCCCCCTGGCCGTCGATGTAGAAGCGGATGTCCGTCCAGGGCTGGGAGTCGGCCGTCTGGGCCACGGAGGAGACCGCGACCTGGCGTCCCTGGCGGACCACGGCGACCCGATGGAAGGCGTTCGCGCCGATCGCCCCCTTGGACGTGAAGCGCACGACCTTGCCGTCGGGCTCCACGAAGGAGAACTGCAGCTTGCCGTCCCCCTGGACGCAGAGCTGGTACGGCACCCCGGTCCCCATCTCCGTCTCGCCCTTGGAAATCAGCCCCATGCGCTGGCCCAGCCGGTCGACCTTGAGGAACGCCTCGATGGTCAGATCCTCCGGCAGGTCGAGCGCCTCGTCCTTGTCGACCTCCAGGTACGCGCCGCCGGAGAACTGGATGCCCCACGACTGCTCGAAACCGGCCGCGAGGTGCGCCCACTCACCGCAGGGGAAGACGTCGCGGCTGCGGAGGATCCGGTTGCCGACCCCGGCCAGCACCTGGTGGCCCTTGATCGGGGACTGCACGGCCGACGGGCCGGGGAAGGTCCAGTAGCCGAGCAGGCCGGGCTCGCGGCCGGACAGCCGCTGGTTGCGTTCGATGGTGATCTCGGCCTCGGTCCTGGCCCGGCCGAAGACGCGCACCTCGTCGATCTCGCCGCTCAGGTACTCGGTGTCGAAGTTCCTGACGCCCAAGCGCATCGGGCCCTTGCCGGCGTACGGAGCGTTGGAGACGCGGCGGGCGACCTCGACGCCGTCGCGGTAGATGATCTGGGTGCGGGTGGCGTGCTCGTACACGGCGGCCCAGTGGTGCCAGTTCAGATCCGGGGCGCTCGCGGGGCTGTGCAGGTCGTCGCTGAACAGGCAGAAGCCGAAGGAGTTGTCGGAGGTGATCTGCAGGTGCAGGGTCCGGTTCTGCGCTCCGCCCATCTCGCCGTGGACCAGCAGTGGTTCGACGACCTTACGGGCGGTGCTGCGCCGGACCCACATCTCGATGGTGAAGTCCCGCCCGGCCAGGTCGATGCCGTCACCGAGCTCGTAGGTGTCCTCGGGGGCGCCCTTGAACACTCGCGCGGTCATCCGGGGCGCTTCCGAGAGGGCCAGCATGTACTGCGAGCCGCCGGCGTTGGCGTTCAGGATCCTGGCGGTGCCGGACACGGGCGAGGCGTGGACCCAGGCCTCCATGGTCAGGTCGCCGGTCGTCGTGACGCGGTCGAGCTGGGTGGCGGGCAGGCGCAGGTGCTGCTGGCGGCCGTCGAAGGAGTAGGTGCGGCCGGGCATCTCGCCCCGCCAGCGGCTGCCGTGCCCGGTGACCAGCTTCCTGGCCTTGCCGTTCGGCATGCTGGTGATGCTCCCGGGTGTGAGGGTGAGCAGTCGCGAGCCCGACGACAGCGTCGCCCCCTGCCGGGTGCAGGTGGCTTGGTCGTAGTCGTAGGCGATCAGGAAGACCTGCGCAGGGAACCTGATCGCCCCGCCGCCCGGGGCCAGGGTGAGAGTCTTCTCGCCCACGGCGTGCGGGGAGGCCGCGCGGAACCCGGTCCCGGTGCCGATCATGAGGTGGGCCCGCTCGGGCACGTCGACCACCAGCGGCTCGGCCAGCGTCATCGTGTCGCGGGCCGCTGTTGTGATCAAGCCGAGCTTGACCGGCTCGGCCGCGGTTCCGGCGAGGATGGCCGCCATGCGCGCGGTGTCGCGCGGCAGCGACTTCCAGACCTCGGTCTCATTACCGGCGGTGATGGTCAGGTCGCAGCGGCTCGGTGCGTCGCCGTCGGTCACCGTGATCGTGAACGAGCCGAGGTTGACGGCCGCGTCCTTGGCCGTGAACAGGACCGCGCTGCCGCCGCTGACCAGTTCCTGAACCGACGGCTTGACCTGGGTGTCCAGGTAGGCGGCGAAGAACTGGTCATTGGCGCCTCGGTAGTACAGCACGACATTGCCGTTGGCGCTGTCCAGCAAGGTGGGCGCGTCGGTGCAGCGGGCGAAGCCCAGCAGGGCGCCGGAGCAGCTCAGACCGGTGCGGTCGAGGTCGAGCAGCGGCAGGTTCACGGTCAGGTCAGGGTCGCCCTTGGCGGCGCCGGTCATCGCGGCGAGTTGGGCGCTGACCTTGGTCAGATCGGCCTTCTTGGCCGTCAGTCGGCGGTCCAGCTCCTCGATCCTGGTCTGCGCCCTGAGCGCCGTGTCCAGGGCGGCCTGGGCCCTCTGCAACTGGAGCTCGGCGTCCTTCAGCCGCTCTTCCCAGCCGTCGACCATGCCGGATGGGATCATCTTGATCTGGCCGAATTCCATCATCGTGGCGGCCCGCATCTGGCTGACCCTGCCCTGTGCGGAGCTGATCGCAAAGTTGGTGTGGCGGGCAAAGATCCTGACCCAGTCACCATCCGGCACCAAGTAGAACTGACAGCTCGCTTTGAAGATCCGCTGGTACTGGATGATGGACGCTCCGTCGGTGGTGCTGTCGCCCTGCACATTCATGTCTTTGCCGGACAGCACGTTCTTGATGAAGTAGACGGTCCGGCCGTTGTGGGTCTCGCCCGTCTCCTCGAACACCCACAGGCCGGAACGCGAGCTGCCGTCGACCACCTTGCTCAGGGGGGCCTCGTTGTCGAGGCTGTCGCCCCGGACCGTGATGTAGAGCTCCTGCCAGGTCTCCATGCTGTGGTTGAACCGCAGCCGATACCGCCAGGACGTCAGCTTGTCCTTCAGCCGGTCGATGGTCGTCTGAATAGACCTGACGAGACCGGCGAGGACGTCGCGCTTGTCGGTGTACTCGGACACCTTCGCGGCATCCGCCTTGAGCTCGTCGATGTCCTTGGGCAGGCTCAGGATCTCGGCCTCCAGCGAGGCGACCCGCTGCTCCAGCACGCTGATCGCGTCCAGATCCTGGCTGGCCGGGGGCCGCTGCAGCACCGGCAGGTCGAGGACGTCGTTCACCTGGGTCAGCCGTCCGTCGCGGCCCACGCCGAAGTCCAGGGTTGCCACCTGGGCCTCCTTGTCGCCGGTCGCCTTGGTGGCGAAGGCCAGGAGCACACGGGTGTGCATCTTGACCGGCTTGGGGGCGGTGCCGTACCCGGTGGTGGTGGACTGCTGCTGGTGGTAGACGACGGAGGCCAGCCCGGAGGCGACGTTCCTGCCCTTGACGGTGAAGCTGTCGCGGCGCACGCCCGGGTGGTCGCCCACGGGCGCCTGCGACGCCACCCACACCGAGGAGTGCGCCGTGCCGTGCAGGCCGTTGTCGCTCTGGTCGTGAACGACGGTGCCGAGGCCCTCGTCGAGGCGGTAGTAGGCGACCAGGCCGGGCTCGTTGCCGATGAGGCGGTGGTCGAGATCGCGCTTCAGCTCCGCCACCGGGCGCGCGCGGTCCCAGATGCGGACCTCGTCGATCTCCCCGTTGAAGAGCTTGCTCGGCTGGCCGTTGGTTTCCGTCGCGCCGATCAGGACCGGCGCGGCCTTCCCGGCCCGGTACGGCAGGCGAACGGTGGTGCTCGGCCGCCCGTTGATGTACACGGTCGCGTCGGCGCCGTCGAAGACCGCGGCCACGTGGGAGTACTCGTTGAGCGTGACGGTGTCGGTGGTGGCCACGGAGAAGGGCACGGCGTCGTGCGCGAGGAAGAGCGTGCCGTCTTGACGCGTCCCGAACTGGCAGGCCACGCCCTTGCCCAGGACGAGCCCGTCGTGGGCAGCCGGCTTGATCCACGCCTCGATCGTGTAGGGCCCGGCGCCGAACGCCAGGGCGGCCGGGCTGCCCAGGTCGACGCGGCCGGCCTTGCCGTCGAAGAGCAGCGCGGTCTCGGCGTGACCGGTCGCGCCCGCGACCGGCACCAGCTCGCGGTTGGTGAACGGGCACGTTCCAGGGCTGCGCTCGAAGACCGCGTCGCGGTACTTGGCGTCGGGGCTGGTGTAGAAGCGGGTGCCCTGGGTGTTGAACCAGCCGTCGGCGCCGCGCTCGACGTTGAAGGAGTCGACGCGTCCCGTGGCGTCGTTGTGCGCGAACACCTGCCAGCGCCACATCTCGTTCGTCGCGGTCGGCACGTGCACCGCGGTGAACCGGCCCTCCTTCAGGTTCCTGATGAAGGACAACTCCCTGGTCGGCTCGTAGAACGGCCGCCCTTCCATATCCTCGGTGCCCAGGGTGTCCTTGGCCGAGTCAGGCTTGGTGGCGTGACGGCTGCGCCGGTAGCGCACTTCGAGCACCGGCTTGAGCTTGCCGTCGACCAGCAGGAACCGGTCGACCAGCAGCGTGTCACGCACCAGCGGCACCTGCTTGCCGCCGCTGAGCACGTAGTCCTTCCTGGCCGCGTCGGCCGAGCAGCCGCCGCCGGTCAGCTTGAACACCGAGTCGCCGTGGCCGTCGCCGATCGACTGGCGTAGGACGATCACGTAGCTGCCGTCCGAGAGCACCTGGAACGGTGCAGCGGCCGACAGTCGCGCGGTCGTGGAGAGGAACGAGTCGATCTCGTCGGGTTCGAGCTGCTCGTCCTTCCCCGCCTCGATGCGGCCGCCGCGCTTGACCGTGGGCATCATCGTGGCGCCCGCGATCGCGTAGCCGACCTCGGTGATCTCGCGCGGGAACGGCAGTTCGGCCGGGTTGTCGGCCCAGTAGGCCGCGTCCAACTCTCCCTTGGCCGGATCCTGCTTGGCCAGATTCAGGACGTTGTAGACGATCCGCCGCGCCGCGTCCATCGCCAACGCCACAGTGGTGCCCTGATGGCGAACCATCGCCACGTACTTGTAAGCGCGGTCGCCGTACACCTTGACCATCGCATCCCCAGCCGCCATGACCACCCCTCCTCGCCCGCCGAAGCACCCTTGACGATGATCGGAAGCTAGCGCTAGGTCAATGTATTACCGTGGCCATATCCGGCCATCGCATGCGCCCCGCTCCACGCTTCGAGCGTCCTGGCGTCACAGCGACGGCTTGCTCTACCGAAGCGGATCCTGCCAGGTCAACGCCATGGCGCAGTTCCAGCGTCTGATTCGGTCCCAGCGTCGCCCCCCGCGCCATCGTTGAAATTCTCCGCATCCAATGCGTTCGCCGCTGGTGTCCGCGTCGGTGTGTCGGATCGCTGACGGTCGGCGTCCCGGAAATTCTGCAAAGAAATCCGGGAGGCGGTGTCGGGTCGGGGCGGTGGTGTTCGTAGCAGGGGTGAGGCCGCCCGCAGGGGGCGGCGCCACGGCGAAGGAACCGCGAGATGAAGCTGACGACCATGACTCAGGTCACCATCGACGGAGTGATGCAGGGAAACGGCGCCGCGTCGGATGACCGCGGGAACGGATTCGAGCGCGG